>DATMJO010000065.1:0-37466 GCA_035553855.1 Thermoleophilaceae bacterium
CCACGTCCTCCTCGCCCGCGGGCGCCTCGCCCCTCTCCGCGGCCCCCTCCTTCGCCGCCGACGCCCCGTTCCCCGACGGCGCCTCGCCGGCCTCGCCGATGCGCGCGATCGGCGCGCCCACCGGCAGCGTGTCGCCCTCCTGGGCGAACACCTCCACCAGCACGCCGTCGGCGTCGGCGTCGTAGGTCATGTTGGCCTTGTCGGTCTCGATCTCCACGAGCGGCTCGCCGCGCCTGACCTCGCCGCCCACCTCGACGAGCCACTTGAGCACGGTGCCCTCCTCCATCGAGTCCGACAGCCGCGGCATCACCACCTCGCTCGCCATCAGAGGTCCCTGAAGGTCGCGAGCACGGCCTGGACGACGTGCTCCTCGTGCGGGAACGCCGCCTGCTCGAGCGGCTTCGAGTATGGCATGGGCACGTCGGCGCCCGTCACGCGCCCGACCGGGGCGTCGAGCCAGTCGAAGGCCTGCTCCTGGATCAGCGCGGCGAGGTTCGCGCCCACGCCGCCGTGCGGCCAGCCCTCCTCGACGATCACCGCGCGGTTGGTCTTCTTGACCGAGTCGAGGATCGTGTCGAGGTCGAGCGGGCGCAGCGTGCGCGGGTCGATCACCTCCGCCTCGATCTCGTGCTCGGAGGCGAGCGACTCGGCGGCGCGCTCGGCCGTGATGGCCATGCGCGAGACGCCCACGATCGTCACGTCGGAGCCCTCGCGGCGGATTGCAGCCTCGCCGAACGGGATCGGCTCGGCGTCGTCGGGCACCTCGCCCTTGCGGCCGTAGAGCGTCTCGTGCTCGATGAAGATCACCGGGTTGTCGTCGCGGATCGCTGCCTTCAGGAGGCCCTTCGCGTCGGCCGCGGTGGAGGGCACGGCCACGAGCAGCCCGGGCACGTGCAGGAACATCGCCTCCAGCGAGTGCGAGTGGGTGGGCCCGAGCTGGTGGCCCGCGCCCTGGGGCATGCGCACCACGAGCGGCACCTTCACCTGCGCGCCGAACATGTAGCGGATCGCCGCGGCGTGGTTGACGATCTGGTCCATCGCCAGCAGCGCGAAGTTGATCGTCATGATCTCGACGACGGGCCGGAGCCCCGCCATCGCCGAGCCCACGCCCATCCCCACGATCGTGTTCTCCGAGATCGGCGTGTCGCGCACGCGCCTCTCGCCGAACTCCTCGAGCAGGCCCTGGGTGACCTTGAAGGCTCCCTGGAAGACGCCGATGTCCTCGCCCATGAGGAATACGGACTCGTCGCGCTCCATCTCCTCGCGGAGCGCAGCGTTCAGGGCCTCGCGGTAGCGCATGGTGGCCATCAGCCCGCCCCGCCATGTTCGTCGCGGTGCTCTGCCGCGCCGCCCGAGTCGTCGCGGGGGCGCCCGCGCTCGCGCGCCTCGCTGTCGTCCTCGACGTGGGCGGCCCCGGCCTCGGCGAGCTGGTGGGCGATCTCGCCCGACTCGCGCTCGCGCTCTCCGCGGTGGGGCTCGGGCGAGCGTTCGTCCACCGACCACCAGGGGCGCACCTGGTCGCCCATCACGTAGATGTCGTCGTAGAGCGAGTCGAGGTCCGGGAAGGGCGATGCGTCGGCGAACTCGACGGCCTCGTCGACGGCCGCGCTCTGCTCGCGGTCGAGCGCCTCGACGTCGTCCTGCGACATCACGCCCTCGTCCACGAGCCGCTTCGAGAACACGGCGATCGGGTCGCGCTCGCGCCAGCGCTCGACGTCCTCCTTGGTCCGGTACTCCTCGGGATCGGCCATCGAGTGGCCGCGGAAGCGGTAGGTGACGGCCTCCACGAGCTGCGGCTTGCGCTCCTCGCGCGCGCAGCGCACGGCCTCGCCCACGACCGCCTTGACGTCGAGCATGTCCATGCCGTCGCAGCGGCTGCCAGGAACGCCGAAGCCTTCGGCCTTCTTCGACAGGTCGGTGACGGCCGAGTGGCGCTCGAGCGACGTGCCCATGCCGAACTGGTTGTTGATCACCATGAAGACGACGGGCAGCTTCCAGAGGGCGGCGAGGTTCATCGTCTCGCCGAAGGTGCCCTGGTTGGTGGCGCCGTCGCCGAACATGCAGAGCGTCACGTCCTCGTCGCCGCGGTAATCAGAGGCGAGCGCCACGCCGGCTGCGAGCGGCAGGTTGCCGCCGACGATGCCGTAGCCGCCGAGGAAACGGCGCTCCATGTCGAATAGGTGCATCGAGCCGCCGCGCCCCTTCGAGCAGCCGTCGACCTTGCCGAACAGCTCCGCCATGACCTCGCGCGGAGGCATGCCGCGGGCGATCGCCTGGCCGTGCTCGCGGTAGGTGGAGAGCAGGTAGTCGGTCTCGCGCAGCGCGTCGACCGAGCCGACGACGGTCGCTTCCTCGCCGATGCAGAGGTGGAGGAAGCCGCCGATCTTGGCTTTCGCGTACATCTCGCCCGCGCGCTCCTCGAAGCGGCGGATGAGCATCATCCGGGCGAGCAGCTCGCGGCAGGCCTTGGCGTCGGGGAGGGGGTGCTCCTCTGTCGCCTGAGCGCCGGTCGGCATCGCCTCCGACCTTACCCGACCGCCCCCGCCGCCCTCGGGCGCAGCGTCGTCCTCAGACGATGGCCCGGCCCAGCGCGTAGCCCGCGCCCGCGGCCGCCACGCCCAGCACCACCGAGGCGCCCACCAGCAGCAGCGCCTCGCCGCCGCGGCCCGCGTCGATGTCGAGGAAGGCGTCGACCGCGAAGGTCGAGAAGGTGGTGAAGCCGCCGAGGAAGCCGACGGCGAGCGGCACGCGGAGCTCCGCCGGAAGCCCTTGTCCCGCAGCCACGAGCAGGCCGAGCAGCGCCGAGCCCGCGACATTGATCGCCACCGTCACCCACGGCAGCGAGTCGGCTGGGAAGGCCGTGCCGATCCCGTAGCGGGTCACCACGCCGAGCGCGCCGGCCACCGCGACGAGCGCGACCGTCACGAGCGCGCCGCCGCGGCCGCCTCCTCGAGGCGGTCGTCGCCGAAGAAGACCACGCCGTCCACGACCACGCTCGGTACGCCCGGCACCCCGGCCGCGTGGGCGGCTTCGGTGGCGGCACGCAGGCGCTCCTTCACGGCCCGGGTCTCGATGCCCTTCAGCACCGCGCGGGGGTGGAGCTCGCAGGCGGCGGCGGCGATGAGCACGTTGTCCACCTCCGTCAGGTCGCGGCCGGCGCAGAAAGCCTGCCTGAACGCCGCGAGTGAGAAGGCGACCGCGCGGCCCGCGTCCTTCGCGAAGGACGCGGCGCGCATCGCCGTGAGCGTATTGCCCGGCCACGGGTCGGGCCAGCGCACGTCCATCAGGCCGTAGTCGCGCGCGCGGCGCTCGATCTCGGCCATGCCCTCCTCACGCGCCTCGGTCAGCGCCCAGGACGATCGCCCGTTCAGCTTGAAGAGCCCGCCGAGCAGGATGGGCTGCCACTCCGGCGGCGGGTCGAACATGGAGTTGACGCGCTCGGCGGCGAGCCAGGCGTAGGGGGAGCCGAGGTCGTAGAGGAAGACGGGACGCGTGCGCACGCGCGACACCGTAGCCCCGCGGTGGCCCGAGGCGCCAGGACGGCCGCTGTGAAACAGTGCCAGGCACTGTTTCATCGTCTCGCACCGCGGTCAGCAGGGCGCGCGGCAAGCGTTCACCTCGAAGACCGCACGGCTTGCGACGGCTTGGATCTCCTCTCGCCGTCTGGCGTCTCCTCGCAGGTCGACGAACACGCGGCTGGGCTCGCGGTAGCGGATGGCGAGCCGGAGCACGCCTCCGCGTACCGGTGGCAGCGGCTCCGGGACGGCGAAGCGCCACTCGTCCCCAGCCTGATTGACGCGCCGTTGACGAAGGATCACCTCTCCACGAGTCGTCTGAAGCGTTGCGGACACCGAGGTCGCCGGGTGACCGCTGTGGACCGAGAGCGTGGCACCGGCACGGACGGGCACGGTCTCGGTGGCGGCCGCCTCGAACCCGCCGCAGCCGCTGCCTGGATCGACCTCGATGCAGGGACGGACCTCGCCCGCCTTCGCCTCGACCATCCGCCCACCGGCTTCGGCGAACACCCGCTGCGCGTCGGTGCCGGAGCCACACCCGGCGACGGCGGGCAATGCGAGAAGCGCGCCCAAGCCGGCCCGTCGGGCGCGAGCCGGATGAAACAGTGCCTGGCACTGTTTCACCAGCGCACCAGCCTCAGCCGTGGATCAGCCAGCCGTCCGCGGCGCGCGCCGCCTCGGAGATCGCCTCGGAGAACGTCGGGTGCGCGTGGATCGTGCGCGCCAGCTCGGGGAAGCCGCCCTCGAGCGCCTCGGTGGCGACGATCTCCTGGATCAGGTCCGCGGCCTTGGAGGCCACGATGTGCGCGCCGAGGATCTCGCCGAAGCGCTTGTCGCCCACGATCTTGATCATCCCGCCGCGGTCGCCGTAGACGGTGGGCGCGCCGACCGCCCCGAGCGGCACCTTGCCGACCACCACGTCGTGGCCCGCCTCCTTCGCCTCGGCCTCGGTCAGCCCGAAGCTCGCCACCTGCGGGTGGCAGAACGTGGCCGCCGGGATCGTCGCGTAGTCGATCGGGTGGGTCTCCTCGCCCGCGGCGTCCTCCACGGCGATGATCCCCTCCTCGCTCGCCTTGTGCGCGAGCGCGGGGCCGGGGACCAGGTCGCCGATCGCCCAGACGCCCTTGCGCGAGGTGCGCAGCGCGCCGTCGACCTTCACGAGCCCGCGCTCGTCCACCTCCACGCCGGCGGCGTCGAGGCCGAGCCCCTCCACGTCCGGCCCGCGGCCGGCCGCGATGCAGAGGTAGTCGAACTCGCGCGTCTCGCCGCCCCAGGTGAGTGAGACGGCCTTGTCGCCCGCCTCGGCGCCGTCGATCTTCGCGCCGGTCACGATCTCCACGTTCTGCTTGGCCACCTCGCGCGCGCAGGTGCGGGCGATGTCCTTGTCCTCGAGCGGCAGGATCTGCGGCAGCGCCTCGAGCAGCACGACCTCGGTGCCGAGCCGCCCGAAGGCGGAGGCGACCTCGGTGCCGGAGGCGCCCGCGCCGATCACCGCGAGGGTCTTCGGCTGTGAGTCGAGCAGCCAGGTGGCGGCGGTGTCGAGCACGCGCCCGCCGAACTGGAGTCCGAGCAGCGGCTTGGCGACGGACCCCGTGGCGAGCACGACCCGCTCGGTCTCGATCTCGGTGCCGTCGAAGTCGCCGCCGATCTTCACATGGCCGTCGTCGGTGAGCGTGCCGTGTCCCTCGATCACGTCGATCTTGTTCTTCTTGAAGAGCATCGCGACGCCGCCCGTGAGCGTCTTGATGACCTCGTCGCGATGCTTGGCGACGCCCTTGAAGTCGACCGAGGCCTTCTGCACCTTGATGCCGAAGTCGCCCGCGTGCTGGACCTCGGAGTAGACCTCGGCCACGCGCAGGACGCCCTTCGCGGGGATGCACGCGTAGTTCAGGCAGCGCCCGCCGACACGGTCCTTCTCGACCACGGCGGTCTTCATCCCGAGCTGCGCGGCGCGGATCGCGGCGACGTAGCCGCCGGGCCCCGATCCGATGACGATGCAGTCGTAGCTCGACTCGGCCATGCGGCGGGGAGCCTAGTGGACGCCCGCCTCGAGCCTCTCCCGGACCGCGTCGGGCAGGGGCGTGGCGGCGCCCTTCTCGTAGTCGTAGCCCACGAGCACGCCGTAGCCCTCGGCAACGAGGCGGCCGTCCTCCTCGCAGACCATCTCGAACTCGATCTTCACGCTGGAGCGCCTCAGGTCGGCCGGGCGTATCCAGGTGCGCAGGTGCTCGTCGAAGCGCGCGGGCGAGCGGTAGGCGATGTGGCACTCGGCGAAGATGAAGCCGAAGCGCTGCGTGGCGGTCGGGCGGTGCTGCGGGAGGAGCGTCCGGATGTAGTCGATCCGCGCGGTCTCGAAGAAGCGCAGGAACTCGACGTTGTTCATGTGCTGCATCGCGTCGAGGTCGCCGAAGCGGATGCGCTGGAGCGTCGAGAACTCCCAGCCGACCCGCTCGGCGCTCACCGCGGGCGCTCCGGCATCTGGATGCGCGCCATCGCCTTGATCAGGAACCAGAAGAGCGTCCCGGCGAGGCCGACCATCGCGATCGACACGACGACCGCCAGCAGGTTCGACGCGACCACGAGCAGCGCGGAGAAGACGACGATCACGATCGCGAGCAGGACCTCCATGCCGAGCACCGCCCAGTAGCGCGCGCGCCACTGGCCGTAGCCCGCTGCGAGCAGCAGGCCGGAGTAGGCGAGCACGCCCGGGAGGGCCGGGCGGTCTCCGGAGATCTCGCCCCCGAACGCGTAGAAGGCGAGGTTGACGAGGCCGAGCGCCGTGGCGACCACGGCGCCGATCGTCACGGCGGTTGGACGCTCGCCCGGCGCGAGCGGCTCGAGACGCGCCCGGGCCTCGTCGTTGCGGGCCTGCGTGCGGGCCCGGTAGCGCTCGACGAACTCGTCCCCGCCCGCGCCCGCCTCGCGGCGGCGCTTCCTACTGCGCTGTCCCAACCGGTGCCTCCCCGGTGACGGCCGCGCGAAGCGCCCGGGCGGCGGCCTCGGGGTCCGCGGCGTCGCGAATCGCGCGAACCACGACGATCCGCTTTGCGCCCGCCGCCGCGACCTCGGCCGCGTTTCGCTCGTCGATGCCGCCTATCGCGAACCAGGGCCGGGTGCCCGCATGCGCGGCGGCGTGGCGCACGTAGCCGAGGCCCGCCGCCGCCCGGCCGGCCTTCGTGGGCGTCTCCCAGACGGGCCCGGCGCAGAGGTGGTCGGCGCTCGTGGCGAGTCCGGCGGCGAACTGGTCCGGGGCATGCGTCGAGAGCCCGATCAGGAGGTCCGGGCCCACCCGCGAGCGGACCTCCTCCACCGGGGCGTCCTCCTGGCCCACGTGGACGCCGTCGGCGCCGCACGCGAGCGCGAGGTCGGGCCGGTCGTTCACGAAGAAGAGGGCGCCGTGGGCGTCGCAGGCCTCCCGGAAGCGCGGCGCCGCGGCGAGGATCTCGGCGTCGGAGGCGTCCTTGTCGCGCAGCTGGACGATGTCCACCCCGCCCGCGAGCGCGGCGGTGAGGCGCTCCGCCGGGAGCGCCTCGGTCACCAGGTACAGATGTGCGCGCCCGAGGCGGGCGCGGCGGGCGGGGCCGTCCATCACGGCCCTGAGCCTACGCCTCGCCGGAGTTGCTCCGCTTCCCGCCGGACACCGCGCGGAACTCCCGCTTGCCGGAGACCCGGAAGCGCTTCGAGAAGTACCCGCGCGAATTGAGCTTCGCGGTGCCGAGCTGCCGCCACGTGCGCGAGCGCCGCCGGCGCGATTCGATGACTACCTCCCCCCCCGACGCGGAGCGGACCCCGCCGAACAGCTCGACACGCGAGCGCGAGACGCGGCGCGCGGAGAACGGCATCTCGAAGGCGCGGTACACGCCGGGCTTCTCCCGGCCGTCCGAGAAGCGCAGGCCGGACTGGAAGCCCGCGTTCGCGGAGTCGTCCACGAGCGGGTACTGCGAGTAGGAGCGCACCCGGCGGTTGCGGAACGCGAGCCGCTCGCTCTCGCCCATGAAGTCCGGGATGCGGCGGAGGTCCGCGCCGAAGATGTCGGGCGGGTCGCTCTGGAAGCCGAACTCGGTGAGCCAAAGCGGCATCGCGCGCCGCGGCGACAGGCGCTTGCGCTTGCCGAGCCGGTCGAGGAGGCGCGTCACGCGCGACAGCGTCCCGATCGAGGCGTCGTCGCGGTGGCGCGGGCGGACGCGCGGCCCGCCGGCCAGGGTGTAGGGGTGGAACGCCAGCCCGCTCGCCGAGACCGAGCGGTAGCCGGTGCATCCGCGCGAGCGCGCGGCGGAACCGCGATAGGCGCGGAGCTTCGAGTTCACGCAGGCGAACTCGCGCATGAACTCGAGCGGCCGGATGCTCGACCGGGTCCCGCGGCTCGACTTGCCGACCGGGAGCAGCTCGCCCACGAGGATCGTGTCCTGGCCGTGGCCGGTGGCGTTCAGGCCCTCCTGGGCCGCCAGGTAGAGCCGGCGGTAGAGGTGGGGCGAGACGGGCGTCCCGCCGCCGGAGCGCTGGGGCAGCAGGAAGCGCGGCAGCCCGGGCTCGTTCCAGACCGACCAGAGCGTGACCCGCGGAAGCGGCTGACCCGCCTGGGCGGCCCCGGCGCTGGGCGCGAGCGCGGCCGGCGTCGGGATCGGCAGCGGCCCACCGCCGCCTCCACCGCCGCCTCCGCCGCCCACGGCGGGCGGCGTGTAGGAGCCGGAGTAGCGGGTGCCGACGGCGCGCACGAAGCGGCCGAACTCGGCGGCGTCGGGGCGCAGGATGCCGGCGGGCTCGGAGCGCCCGGCGGTCGCCCAGTCGGGCGCGGGGCCGGAGACCATGATCAGCACGTCCATGCCGCGCGCCTTCGCGCCGGCGATGGCCGCGTCGTAGGGCGCCCACTTCGCGTCGGGGTACTCGCCGGGCCCCTGGCCGTCGAAGCCCTGCGGCTTCGAGCCTCCGCCCGGGGCGAGGTCGCGCCACTCCACGGTGATCTTCACGACCTCCACGCCGAGGGCGCGGAACTCGTCGAGGCGGGCGTCGCGGACCTGCTGGCCGTCGCGGAGGATGAGCTTGTCGTCCTGGAGGATCGAGACCTGCGTGGGGTTCGCCGATGCGGCCGGGGCGGCGATGGCGAGACAGGCTATTGAGAGGAGAAGGGCGCGGCGGATCATCGGCGTGCCGCCTTCGTCGTGCGGCTCACGCGCTCGCCGGCGGCGACGCGGAAGCTCCGCTTCGACGCTCGGGAGATGCGGATGCGCTCCCGGAAGTAGCCCTGACGGTTACCCACTGCGACCTCCTTCAGCTTTGTCCACGAACCGGATCCGATTCGCTGCTCGATCGTTATGCGCGAGCCCGGCCCGGTGCCGCGCGCGGCACCCCAGACCTCGACGGACGACGACCCGCGCAGCCGCACGAACAGCGGCAGGGCGAAGGCGTCGTATACGCCCGGCTTCGCGGTCCCGTCCTCGAAGCGGAGGCCGGACTGAAAGCCCGAATAGCGGTCGCTCCCGTTCCCGCGGAGCGCGTCGTCCACGAGCGCGTACTGCGACCAGGTCGCCACCCGGCCGTTGCGCCACGCGATCCACTCGGCCTCGTTCAGGTACGCGGGGATCCGCCCCAACGGCGTCTGGAAGGGATCGGGCGGATCGGACTGGTAGGCGAACTCGGTGATGTAGATCCGCATGCGCCGGCGGTCGAGGCGGCGGAGGCTGCTCGCCCGGTCGAGCACGCGGGTGATCCTGCCGAGGGAGCGGATGGTGGCGTCATCGGCGTGGCGTTCGCGCACCCGCGGGCCCCCGGGGCGCGTGTAGGGATGGTAGGCAAAGCCGTCGACGCCGCTGACCCGCGTGCCGCGCGAGCAGCCGTGCCGGCGGGCGGTCCTTCCCCGGTAGGGGCGAAGGCGCCGGTCGAGGCAGAAGAACTCGCGCAGGAAGGCGACCGGGCGGATCGAGTTTCGCGGGCCCGTGCGGCTCTGGCCGATCGGGAGCAGCTCGCCGAAGAGCGTCGTGTCGCCCCCGTGTCCGGAGAGCTTCAGGCCGGCAACGGCGTTGCGAACCAGGTCGCGGTAGATGCGCGGGGCATACAGCGTGCCGCGGCGGGAGCCGAGCGGCTGCAGGAAGTCCGGGTGGTTCGGCTCGTTCGAGATCGACCAGAACTCGATGCGGCCCTCGCCGTGGGCGCCGTCGTAGCGCGTGCCGACGGCGCGGAAGAAGCGGCCGAACTCGCGGGCGTTCGGCCTGAAGACGCCCTGGCCGTCGCCGCGCTGCTTCGTCGCCCAGCCGGGCGCGGGCAGCGTGACCGCGAGCAGCACTCGCAGCCCCCGCTGCTGGGCGGCCGAGATCGCGTGGTCGTACGGGGCCCAGGCGGCCTCCGAGTAACTCGAGAGCTCCCCGCCCTCGAAGCCGTCCGGCTTGCGCGCCCCGCCGGGCGCAATGTTCGCCCATGGGAGCTGCAGCTTCACGACATCGGCGCCGAGCGCCTTCATCTCGTCGAGCGCGGCGTTGCGCACGTCCGCGCCGCGGTTCAGCAGCTGGCCGTCGTCCTGCATGATCGTCGGCTGGCCCGTTGTGGCCGCCGCCGGCGCCGCCGCGCAGGCGGCGAGCAGGCAGGCGATGACGGTTGTCGTCTTGGAGGGTCGCATGAGGGGGTGAGGCGCCGCCGGGTCCGCGCGATGCCTACGGCCCATTACGAACATGGGGCGCGGCCGAGGGTTGCGGTCAGCATGCCGGGTTTCGAAGCGCCGCAGCCGGGTAGCCCGTACCGCATGGCTATTGGAACATCACTTGTATTGATCGCCGTCGGCGCGGTCCTGAAGTTCGCCGTCACGGAAGAGGTGTCAGGGATCAAGATCGAGACCGTCGGGACCATCCTGATGGTCGTCGGCATCGTCGGAGGCCTGATCTCGCTCGTGATGATGTCCCGCGGGGCCCGCCGGGAGGAGGTCGTGGAGCGCCGTTACGATGCTCCGGACGTCCCCCCGCGCCACCTCTAGGCGGCGCGAGCGAAGCGGCCCCGGCCGCGCAGTACGATTGACGCTTGCACGGGAGCTCGGGCGGACCGGGCTGAGAGGGCGGCTGCCCGCCGCCGACCGTTGAACCTGATCCGGGTAATGCCGGCGGAGCGGAGGATGAGCGTCAACCCCGACAGCGATAGCCGCGACGCGATCGTCGTGGGCGCCGGAATCGTGGGCCTCGCCTGCGCCTGGCGGCTCGCGCGCGAGGGCCGCTCGGTCCTGTGCCTCGACCGCTCGCGGGCGGGCGGGGGTGCGAGCGGCGTGGCCGCCGGGATGCTCGCTCCCGTGACGGAGGCCGAGTTCGGGGAGGAGGATCTCCTGCGGATGAACCTCGACGCCGCCGCCGCCTGGCCCGGATTCGCGCGCGACCTCGCCGAGGCCTCCGGCATCGACACGGGCTTCCGCGAGTCCGGGGCGCTCGTGGTGGCGGCCGACCGCGACGACGCGGAGGAGCTGAGGCGGCTCCACGTCTTCCAGCGCTCGCTCGGCCTCGACGCGCAGTGGCTCACCCCCAGCGAGTGCCGCCGGCTCGAGCCCGCGCTCTCGCCGCGCATCGCGGGCGGCATCCTCGCCCCGCAGGACAACCAGGCCGACCCCGCCGCGGTCACCGGCGCGCTGGCGGCCGCGCTGCGCGAGGAGGGCGGCGAGTTGCGCGAGGAGGCGCACGTCGAGTCGGTCGAGCCGGGGGCAGTCACGCTCGCAGGTGGCGGGCGGATTCCCGCGGGCGACGTCGTCGTGGCCGCGGGCGCCTGGAGCGGGTCGCTGGCGTCCGTCGCCGTGCGTCCCGTCAAGGGGCAGTTGCTCCGCCTTCGCAGGCGCGGGGGCGAGCCGCTCGCGTCCCGCATCGTGAGGACTCCCCGCTGCTATGTCGTGGACCGCGGCGACGGCCGCGTCGTGATCGGCGCCACGGTCGAGGAGCGGGGCTTCGACACCGAGGTGACCGCCGAGGGGGTCTACCGGCTGCTCGAGGCGGCCTACGAGGTCCTGCCCGACGTGGAGGAGCTGGCCTTCGAGGGCGCGGTCGCCGGGCTGCGGCCCGGGACGCCGGACAACCGGCCGGTCGTGCGCCGGGTCGACGGGGTGGTGGTGGCGAGCGGCCACTTCCGCAACGGCGTGCTGCTGGCGCCGGTCGCCGCGGCCGAGGTGGCGGCGCTCGTGGGAGAGCGCGTGGAGGCGCTCGGATGATCGTCACGCTGAACGGGGAGCCGGCCGAGCTGCGCGACTCCGCGACCGTCGAGGACGCCGTTGTCGCGAGTGGCGCGCCCTCCCCGCACCGCGGTGTCGCGGTGGCCGTCGACGGCGAGGTCGTGCCGCGCGGCGAGTGGGACGGCACCCGCCTCGAGGAGGGCCAGCGCGTCGAGGTTCTCCGGGCGGTGCAGGGTGGCTGAGCCGCTGCGCATCGCGGGCGTGGACTTCAGCTCGCGCCTGATCCTCGGAACCGGCGGCTTCCGCACGCTCGACGTGCTTGCCCAGGCGATCGAGGCATCCCGGACGGAGATGGTCACGGTCGCGCTGCGGCGGGTCGAGCCGGGGGCGGAGGGATCGGTCCTCGACGTGGTCCGCGAGGCCGGCTGCCGGCTCCTGCCGAACACGGCCGGCTGCTTCACGGCTCGAGACGCGGTGCGCACGGCGAAGCTCGCGCGCGAGGCGTTCGAGACCGACTGGGTGAAGCTCGAGGTGATCGGCGACGACAAGACGCTGCTCCCCGACCCCGCGGAGCTCCTGGAGGCCGCTGAGGCGCTCGTCGCCGACGGCTTCACCGTGCTCCCCTACACGAACGACGACCCGATTCTGGCCCGCCGCCTGGAGGACGCGGGCTGCGCGGCGGTGATGCCGCTCGGCTCACCGATCGGAAGTGGGATGGGGATCAACAACACCTACAGCATCCGCCTGATCGCGCGGGCTGCGCGGGTGCCGGTCGTGCTCGACGCGGGCATCGGCACCGCCTCCGACGCCGCGCTCGCGATGGAGCTCGGCTGCGACGCCGTGCTGCTCGCCTCCGCGGTCTCGCGCGCGGAGGATCCCGTCGCGATGGCGCGGGCCATGCGGCTCGCGGTGGAGGCGGGCTTCGGGGCGCGCGGCGCCGGGCGCATCCCGCAGCGGCTGTACGCGGAGCCGTCCACCTCGATGGAGGGGATACCCGAGCTCACATGAGCGACCTGCCGGAGCGCTCCGCCCTCGATGAGCTGTCCGCCGCCTGGCGCGCCGCGTGGGAGGGGTCGGGGTTCTCCGCCTGCTGCACGCCCGACATCCGTTACGAGGACCCCGTGGCGGTCGAGCCCACGGAGGGCGTCGAGGCGCTGGAGGCGCTTGCCGCGCGGATGCGCGCCGCGTTCCCCGACATCCGCGTCGAGGGCTCAGCGGCGCCGCTCGGGCGCGGGCCGCACGCGTGCCTGCCGTGGCGGGCGCTCGGCACGCACCGGGGGGAGATCGCAGCGCTGCCCGCGACCGAGCGCTTCGTCGTCCTCCACGGCGTCCACTACGTCGAGATCGTCGACGGCGCCGTCCGTCGAGCTCGCGGCTTCTACGACCTCTACGACGTGGCGACGCAACTCGGTCTGCTGCCGAAGCGCGGCAGCCTGGGCGAGTCCGCGCTGATGCTCCTGCGCGGCTTCGGCCTGCGCTGAGGCCCAGGCTCGGCCGACCGGCGAACTCGACCCCCCGCGGACGTGGGCTACATCCTCGATGGCATGCGACTCCAGATGTAGCCCAGGTCCGGGCAATGAGGGTGCTCGGGACGCCCGTTCAACGCCGTCGCCGGCGCCGCCCCGCGCGCCCCGCGGACGTGGGCTGCATCCTCGATGGCATGCGACCCCGGATGCAGCCCACGTCGGGGCGGGCGCCTACTCGACGGTGATCGTCCCGTCCTGGCCGGGGTGGATCGTGCAGACGTACTCGATCGTGCCCGGCTCGTCGAAGGTCAACTCGACGCTGCCGCCGCCCGGCAGCGGCTTGTCGAACTCCGCGCCGGGGCCCGACTCCTTAGTGACGGTGTGGTCGAATTCGTCCGAGTTGGTCCAGGTGATAGTCGCCCCGGCCGCCACGGTGATCTCCCGGGGGATGAACACGATGTCCTTCGTATCGACCGTCGCGGTCTCGCCGCCACCGGCCGGCGCCTCCTCGGCGGGTGCGGTCTCCGCGGGCGCCTCGGTCGTCGCCGCGCTGCCCGAGTCCTCGTCGTCGTCCCCGCCGCAGCCTGCGGCGAGCCCCATGGTGGCGATCGCGAGCGCGAGCGCCAGAGGCTTTCTGGTCATGACCCTTCCCTTCTGTCGACAAGCAGTTCCAGAAGTGCCTTCTGCGCGTGCAGACGGTTCTCCGCTTGATCCCATACGGCGGAGCGCTCGCCGTAGATCACACCGGCCGTGATCTCCTGGCCCGGGTGGGCGGGCAGGCAGTGGAGCGCCACCGCGTCGTCGCGCGCGGCCGCCATCAGGTCCTCGTCCAGGCGGAACGGCTCGAGCAGCGCCTCGCGACCGTTCACGCTCTCCTCCCCCATGCTCACCCAGACGTCGGTGTAGAGGGCATGCGCCCCCTGCGCCGCCTCGCGGGGATCCGTCGTGACCGCCGCCGACCCGCCCGCGGCACGGACGAGCTCGAGGTCGGGTGCGAGCTCGGCCGGCGTGGCGACGACGACCTCGACCCCCGCCTTCGGCCCCAGCACCATCAGGGAGTGCGCGACGTTGTTGCCGTCGCCGACGTAGGCGAGCCGCAGGCCCTCGAGGCGCCCGAAGCGCTCGCGCAGCGTGAGCAGGTCGGCCAGCGCCTGACACGGATGGTGGTCGGCCGTGAGCATGTTCACGACGGGCACCTCCGACCACGACGCGAGTTCCGCGACCGGCGCGTGGGCGTGGGTGCGGATGCCGATCGCGTGGACGTAGCGCGAGAGCACGTGCGCGGTGTCGCGCACGGACTCGCCGCGGGCGAGCTGCATCTCGCCCTCTCGCACGACGACCGCATGCCCGCCCAGCTCGCGCACGCCGACCTCGAACGAGAAGCGCGTGCGGGTGGAGGGCT
Source organism: Thermoleophilaceae bacterium (assembly GCA_035553855.1). Taxonomy (GTDB): domain Bacteria; phylum Actinomycetota; class Thermoleophilia; order Solirubrobacterales; family Thermoleophilaceae; genus JBBDYQ01. The sequence continues at coordinate 14,512 of DATMJO010000065.1, forward strand.
TCTCGAAGATCAGCGCGACGGTCATGCCGTCGAGCGCCCGCGAGGCAAGGCGGTCCGCTTTGAGCTCCGCCGCCCGTTCGAGCAGACCGCTGAGCTCGCCGGCCGACAGCTCCTCGCCTGTCAGGAAGTGCCGGGCCATCGCTGCATCCTAGAGTGGGGCGGCCGTGCGGGTGCTCACCTGGAACCTCTACCACGGGCGTGACTTCCCGCCGGAGGGCGAGCTGCTCACCCCGCGGTCGCAGTGGCTCCGGGTGACCGAGATCGGCGGGCGCTACGCCCAGGTCAACCGGCCGCTCCGGCAGGAGTTCGCCGCCGCTATCGCGCGCATGGAGTGGGAGGTGGCGCTCCTCCAGGAGGTCCCGCCGCGCTGGCAGCGCGACCTCGGGATCGCGACCGGCGCGAGCGCGGCGATGGCCCTGACCTCGCGCAACTTCCTCGCGCCGGTCCGGGCGGCGCTCGCGGAGCAGAACACCGATCTCATCGCCTCGGACGAGGGTGGCTCGAACCAGGTCCTCGCCCGCCCGCCGTGGCGCATCGCCGGCACCAGGCGCCTGACGCTCGCGCGCCGGCCGGAGCGCCGCCGCATGCTGTGGGTGCGGCTCGAGGCGCCGGGCCGCTCGCCGGTCTGCGTCGCGAACATGCACCTCTCGACCGGCGATCCGCGCCGGGCCTCACGCGAGGTCCTCGCCGCCGCGGCGCGCGCGGTCGAGTGGGCCGGCGACGTCGCGCTGGTGTTCGGCGGCGACCTGAACCTCCGGCCGGGCCGCACCCCGGAGCCGTTCGAGCGCCTGCGGGCCGTGCACGGGTTCGAGCCCCCGCCGGACCCCGAGCCGATCGACCATCTCTTCGCGCGCGGCCTCGCGGTGGCCGAAGCGCCGAGGGCGCTGCCGTCCTCCTGGCGCGAGCTTCCGGGCCCCGAGGGGCGCCTGCTCCGGCTCTCCGACCACGACCCCGTCGCGGCCCGGTTCTCGCCGCGCGAGGCGCGGTAGGCTCCGGCGATCCACCCGGCGGAACGAGGAGAGAGCTAGATGGCTGACGCACGCAAGGGGAGCTCGTCCGGCGGCCGCGCCCGCTCCGGCGCGTCCTCGAGGAGCAAGGCAGGCGGAGCGAAGAAGGCACCCGCCCGCGCGCGGACCACTGCCGCGAAGAGCGGCGCCGCCAAGGCTGCGACCACGCGCAAGACGGCGGCGAAGAAGCGCGGCACCGCCGCCAAGAAGGGCGCCGCGGCCAAGACCGCCACGACCCGCAAGGCAGCGGCGAGCAAGGCCGGCAAGGCGAGCGGCCGCAGGCGCACCGCGAAGTCCACGGCCCGCAAGGCGTCATCCGCCGCCGCCAAGTCGCCCGCTGCGAAGCCCGCAGCCGACTTCTCGGGCAAGAGCGTCGCCGAGTTCCGGGATGCGCTCACGCGCAACCTGATCCGCCCGCTCGAGATGGTCCTCCTCACGCGCGAGCGCATCCAGGAGGTCGCCGACGACGCGGTCGACCGGGGCCGCATGACCCGCGCGGACGCCGAGGAGATGGTCCGCGGCCTGATCGACCGCGGCCGCAGGCAGACGAACGACGTGATGCGCGACCTCGAGCAGCTGCTCGGCAAGGGCCAGAGCGAGGTCGAGAGCCGCGCCAAGAAGGCCCGCAAGCAGGTGGGCCAGGCGCGGAAGAAGGCGGTCCAGGCCGCGGACCCGGTGCTCGCCCGCGCCGACCAGGCACGGCGGGCCGCCGGCATCCCCGGCTTCCCCGTCACGGGCTACGACGAGCTCACGGCCGGGCAGGTCCAGTCGCGCCTCACCGACCTCTCGCCGGCGGAGCTGCGCAAGGTGCGCGACTACGAGCGCCGCCACGCGAACCGCAAGTCGGTCCTCACCGCGATCGAGAAGAAGCTCTCCTAGACGCCGAGCTCGGCCGCGAGCCGGGCGAACCCGAGCTGCTCGCCGCCGATCCGGGCGAGCAGCTCCTCCGCGGGCGCGCGCTGGCCCTCCGCCCACAGTTCGCGGAGCAGCTCGCCGCCCCCCGGCTCGTCGAACCAGTCCGGCCCGAAGCGCTCGCGGAGGTGGGCGCGCAGCTCGGTCTCGAGCGCCCAGGCGCGCAGGTAGCGGGCGGCGTAGAAGTAGGCGTCCACGTCGGCGAGCCAGGTCTCCTCCGGCCAGTCCACCCCGACGGCGCGCGACAGGCGCCGGGCGTAGCTCTCGGGCGTGCCGCCGCCCCCGTGCAGCTCGAGCTCGTAGTCGAGCTTCGCGCAGTAGCGGCGGAGGAACACGAGCGTCGAGGCGCGCGCGAAGGAGACGACCTCGGAAGGGTCCTCCACCCCCAGCCGCAGGCGCAGCCACTCCGGGTCCGAGGCGAGCCCCTGCAGTAGGAACGCGAAGCCCTCAGTCACCGAGTTGTCGCCGAGGTAGCGGTGCTCGAACGGGAGCGAGCGATCGACGTGGCCGTAGTGCAGGGCATGGCCCGCCTCGTGGAGAAGCGTCTCGTAGTCGTCGCGCCCGCCCGTGGGCGCGATCACGAGGTAGACCTCGTCCGGCACTCGCACCGGGGCGCAGAACGCCCGCGGTGTCTTCAGCGGGCGGGACTCGGCGTCCACGACGATGTTCGGCAGCGCGCCGAGGTCGATGCCGAGGCCGCGCGCCGTTGCGTCGAAGGCCGCGGTCAGGCGGTCGTCCGGGAAGTGCGCGTCGAGCGACGGCGCACGGAAGAACGCCGGCATGTCCGCCCGTTCGAGCTCGCCGAAGCCGAAGCCGAGCTCCCTCCGCAGCTCGGGCTCGACTGCGGCGCGGTAGCCGGGCTCGCTCCTCTCGATGAACGCCTCGGTCTGCTCTCGCAGGGCGCCGAGATCGATACCCGAGAGCTCCTCCACCATTGCCGAAGTGGTCGGCCAGCCGAGCTCGCGCACCAGCTCGGCGGCACGCTCGTGCGAGGCGGCGAGCAGCGGGTTGAGCTCGTCGCGTGTGAGGTCGAGCCGCGCCCGCTCGAGCTCTCGCCGGCGGGCCGGGTCCCGCTCGTTGGCCTGGGCGATCGCCGCCTGGCGGAACGGCAGCCGCTCGCCACCGGCCTCCACCTCCAATGAGGCTTCGCGTCGCGCGAGCTCGGCCGTCTCGGCCGCGAGCTCGCGCCCGATGAGCCCCTGAACCGACATCTCGAGCAGCGCGGGCGAGCCCGCGGCGCGGAGCGCCTCGACCGTCTCACGGGAGAAAAGCGAGGCATGGCGCTCGTACAGCGGCTCGACCTCGTAGTGCTCCTTCTGCCCGGAGAAGTGGAGGTAGTACTCGAGGTCGAGCGCCGAGACGAAGGCCTCGGCGTCGCTGCGGAAACGGGCGAGGTCCATGCGCCTGCCAGCATAGGTGCGATGTCCCAGGCGGCGACAAGACCACCGCGCCCGCAGCGCGGCACCGAGGTCGAGGTGACGATCGACTCGCTCGCGCACGGTGGCGCGGGCGTCGGGCGCGTGGACGGCTACGTGGTCTTCGTCCGGGGCGCGATCCCCGGCGACCGTGTCCGTGCGCGCATCGGCAAGTCGAAGAAGCACTACGGCGAGGCCGACATCGTCGACGTGCTGGAGGCCTCGCCCGACCGGATCGCGCCGAGAGCGCCCCACCCGGGCGCCTCGTGGCAGGTGCTGCCCTACGCCCGCCAGGTCGAGGAGAAGGAGCGCCAGGTGCGGGACGCGCTGACGCGGCTCGGCGGGTTCGAGGACCCGCCGGTCGCGCCGATCGTGGCCGCGTCGGAGGAGTGGCGCTACCGCAACAAGCTCGAATACTCCTTCGGCGAGTCCGACGACGGATCGCTTGCGCTCGGCTTCCACCGGCCCGGCTCCTTCAGCCGGATCGACGACGTGGCCGACGACGTGCTCGCCTCACCGGCGATCAACGAGGTCCGCGAGGCGGTCAAGGCGTGGTGCCGCGAGCAGGGCCTCTCGGCCTGGGACCGCCACTCCCAGCACGGCTTCCTGCGCAACCTCGTAGTCCGCGAGGGCAGGCGGACCGGCGAGTTGCAGGCGCGCCTCGTCACGAGCGAGGGCGACTTCGACCGCGCGGGCTTCGAGGCGGCCGTCGACGTGGACAGCCTCGTCTGGACGCGCGCCGCGGGCGTGGCCGAGACGACGCGCGGCGGCGAGACCATGCTGCTGTCCGGCAACGAGTGGATCGAGGAGCGCCTCAGCGGACTGCGCTTCCGGATCACCGCGGAGGCGTTCTTCCAGACCAACACCGAGATGGCCGAGCGCCTCTACGAGATCGCCGGCGACCTCGCCGGGCTCTCAGGCGGCGAGCGGCTGTTCGACCTCTTCTGCGGGATGGGCACGATCGGCCTCACGCTGGCGCGGCGCGCCGGCGAGGTCTGGGGCGTGGAGACCGTCGAGGAGTCGGTCGCCGGAGCGATCGCGACGGCCGAGCTGAACGAGGTGACGAACTCGCGCTTCTTCGCGGGCGACGTCCGCACCGCGATGCGGCCGCTCCTGGAGCAGGCCGGCAAGCCCGACGTGGTCGTCGTGGACCCGCCGCGGCCGGGCCTGTCGCAGAAGGTAGTCCGGCGCGTGCTCGAGGCCGAGGCGAAGCGGATCGTCTACGTCTCGTGCAACCCGACGACGCTCGCCCCGAACGCGCGTCAGATGGTGGAGGCCGGCTACCGCCTGGAGTCGGTCACGCCGGTCGACATGTTCCCGCAGACCCCGCACATCGAGTGCGTGGCGCTGCTCGTGCGCGACTGAGCGCACGATGAAAACCGGTCCCCGGCACCCCTGTTGCGGGTGCAAGGCTGGACCCCGGCACCTTTGTTGCGGTCAGCCCGGGGGCTCGTCGTCGACCGGGACGTCCTCCGCCGCGTGCACCGTGCACAGGAACGGACCGCCCGCGTCGAGCGAGGCCTGGATCTCCTGCGAGCTGAGCTTCGTCCCGCACTCCACGCAGACGCGCTCGATCACCGGCTCGATCGTGTGTTCCTCGAGGTCCACGCGGCGACCCTACCCGCTCAGCCCGCCGCCACGCCCGATTCGCTGCCGGTGACGTGCGTGACGTCGAGACCGGTGGCGCGCCGGACGCGGTTGGGCAGGTCGAGCTTCAGCCACTTCGACACGCTCGTGGGGAGCGTCGAGACGATCGCCTCGTCGTAGGGGCCGTGCAGGTTGACCTCGTCCTCGACGGCCGCGACGGGGTCGGGATCGCCGACGCGGCCCTCGACCTCCAGGCCGGCGCCGCGCATCCGCTCCACGGCGCGGCCCATGTGCTCCTCGGCCTCGGTGGCGCCCGAGTGCATGTCGGCGGCCCACGCCACGCCGTGCGGGGTCGCCGGCACCAGGAGCGTGAAGCTCACCTGGCCCGGGTCCGCGGCGCGGCGCTTCAGCGCGTCGAGCAGCTCGTCGGACTCTGCGGTGCGGTTGGCTACGACCAACACCCTCATGGGAGGCCTCCTCCGTCGCTCGACCCCGACGTTACTCCTAACATCGAGTCCGTGCTTCCCGGCGACGACCTCGTTCGGAGCGGCCTCGAAGACCTCGACTCGGGGGTCGAGTCGCCGGCCGCCCTGCTCGTCGCCATGGCGGCGCCGCGGCTTCGGCGTCTCGGTGTCCCCGCGCCGCCGGGCCCCGCCGGGGATCCGTCGCATCGCCTCTACGAGATCCTGGCCGAGGAGGACCGTGCCACCGCGCACAGCCGCTACAACGCGCTCGTCGGCCAGGTGGTCAGCTATGCGCGAGCGCTCGAGCGTGCGCGCGCCGGTTGACGCCGGGAGGGTGCGTGAGCTCGCCGGGGGCCTCGGGCGCGTCGCGCCCGAGGGCACGCGCCTCTACCTCACCGGAGGCGCCACCGCCGTGCTCGAGGGCTGGCGCTCGTCGACGATCGTTGTGGACGCGCGCTTCGAGCCCGAGTCGGACAGGGTGCTGGCGGCCATACCCGCGCTCAAGCTGAGGCTCGACCTGAACGTCGAGCTCGTCTCGCCGACGGACTTCATCCCGGAGCTGCCGGGCTGGCGTGACCGAAGTCCGTTCCTGTTCCGCGAGGGCGCGCTCGACGTGCACCACTTCGACCCCTACTCGCAGGCCCTCTCGAAGGTCGAGCGCGGTTTCGGGCGGGACCTCGAGGATGTGGCCGAGATGGTGCGGCGGGGCATGGTCCTGCCCTCGCTTGCGGTCGAGCTGTTCGAAGCCTCGGTGCCGGCGCTGATCCGCTACCCGGCGCTCGACGAGGCGGCGTTCAGGGCGAAGGTGCTCGCCGCATTTCAGTAGGGCGGCAGGTCCGCGTACCAGTCGCCCAGCGCGCGGAAGGCGGCCCAGAAGGCGCGCTTGGCGTCCTCGTCGTCCAGCGAGGCGTCGAGGTCCGGCACGTACAGCGCGTCGCAGCTCGGCGTGAGCCGCTGGACCTCGCCGGCCTTCGGCACCACCTCGCGCCCGAGCGGCACTCCGAGCTCGTTCAGCTCGTGCAGCGCCTCGGCGCCCATCGCGACGACGATGCGGGGCTGGACGACGGCGATCTCCTCGAGCACGCGCGCCCGGCACTCGGGCGCCGACATCTCGGTGTCGGCGACGGGGCACTTGACGAACACCGTTCCGTACACCGCGAGCGGATCGATCCCCAGCCGCTTGAAGCTCTTCATCAGCGCGCCGCCGGCGCGACCGTAGAACGCGACGCCCTCCTCGATCTCCGACGGCATCGGCGCGTACTTCAGGAGCATGATGTCGGCCTGCGGGTGACCGGAGCCGAGTACGGGCATGAGGTTGCCGCGCGGGCAGTGGTCGCATCCCTGGATCTCGTGGGTGAGCCGGTTCAGCTCCCTGATCGCCCGCTCGAGGTACTTCTCCCTGATCTCGTCATCCGTGGCGGGCACGGAAGGCGGATTCGCCCGCAGGCCTTCCGCTCCTCCGCGCTGCATCAGTCCTTGCCCCCCTTTGCACGGGCTTTTCGCTTGCGGGCGTGCGCGGGGCTCGCTTTCGTCTGGAGGAACTTGAGCGCCTGCACGTAGAGCAGGCTCTGCTTGCGCCGGATGATGTCGGCGTCGCGGAGCGACTCGAGGAACTCCTCCGGCCCGTCGAAGTCGCGCATCCGGATCTTCACAGAGCCGAGGCCCTGGACGACGTGGCTGTCGGAACCGGCGCCCGCGACGATGCGGTACTTGGCGGCGAAGCGCGCCGCCTCCTCGTTGAACGCGGTGAACGCCACGCGCGGGTTGAAGACCTCGATGGCGTCGATATCGGAGACGACGTCGAGCAGGTGCTCGTAGTCGGGCACGGCGTGCATGCGGTCGAAGGGGTGCGGCACGTAGACGAGCCCGCCCTGGCGGCGGATCTCGGCGATCGTCTCGGCGAGCGTGAGGCCGCGCTCGATCTTCTCCTCGATGAAGAGGCCGATGACCTCGCCCTGGTCGGCGGTCTTGACCTCCTCGGCCACGATCACCTTGATCCCGCCGAGCCGCTCAGCCTGCTCGCGGGCCTCCAGCGCCCCGGAGATCTCGTTGTGGTCCGTGACGGCGATCGCGCCGAGGCCCCGCGCCCTCGCGGTCTCGAGCAGCGCCTCGACGGGCGTTGCGCAGTCGTGGGAGTGGTCGGTGTGCATGTGCAGGTCGACCGAGATGAGGTCGCGCCGGGCAAGGCGCTTCCTGACACGCCCGTCGGCGGGCCGCTCGTGGCGCCGCGAGGCGATCTGCTCGAACAGCGCCTCGAACTCGTCGGCGACCCGCCCCCAGCCGAGCTGCGCGCGGTCGGCGGCCGCGGCGTCGTGGAAGCGCCCGCGGAGCTTGGGGTCAGCGACCAGGCGTTCGATCTGAGCGGCGAGCGTGATCGCGTCGCGCGGCTCGAACAGCAGGCCCCGCGAGCCGTCCCCGAGCGCCTCCTCGTACTGCGGCAGCCGCGACGCGACCGGCACGGCGCCCCCGGCCTGCGCACGCAGGAGCATCTGGGGCGCGGGCGCGACGCCGCTGGAGGCAGCCACGGCGATGTCCGCCGCCGCGAGGTGCTGCGCCTCCGACCCCTGCGCGGGTCCGGCGAAGGTGACCCGCTCGCGCAGGAAGCGGCTGAGCGGAACCGCGGGCTCCGCGCTCGGCAGCCGCGACCAGACCGTGGCGCGCCAGTCGAGCTCGCGCGGGAGCTTCCGCAGCGCCCTGAGGAACAGCCGCAGCGCGGCTCGCTCCTCCTCGGTGGAGAGGACGATCTCGACCGGTCTGCCGCCCGGCTCCGGCCGCTCGACGAGGTCCGCGCCCGGGCGGATCACGCGATAGTCAGCGGGGAAGTAGCGGGCGAGCAGGTCACGCGTGGCGGCGAAGCTGGCGGTCCGCCCGTCGAGCCGGCCGAAGAACAGCTCGACCACGCGCCGGGCGAGCTGCGTCGAGACGATCCGCTCCGTCGCCGCGTGGAAGCTGCCGAGGTTCAGCGCGCGCGAGTGGCGCAGCGCCGCAGAGGACGCGCTCGGCGCGAACGGCTCGTGCACGTTGACGAAGTCGAGCTCGGCCCGCTCGAAGAGCTCCTCGATCGTGCGTGACACGTCGATGGGCAGCGCCACCGCCGCGCCCTTGCGGAACGGGATGCTCTGCCCCACGCCCAGCACCGACACGCAATCCGGACCCTCGAACAGCGCCTCGGGATCCGACGCCGCGCGCTTGATGCGGGCGCGGGAGTCGCGGACGAGCTCGCGCGACTCCGACGGCGCGACCACCAGGACACGGTGCCCGCGGGCGCAGAGCTCGTCCGAGAGGCGCTCGACGAAGCGGTTGACCTCGTGGTGCTGCTCCCACGGGTAGGGAGTGACCTGCGCGATCGAGAACGCCACGGGCGCAGGATAGGGCCGCCGAAACGACGACGGGCGGCCCTGTGGCCGCCCGTCGCGCGAATCAGGTTGTCCGGCGGACGCTAGGCCTTCGCCTGCGCCTTCGCCTTGACCTTCGCCCCGCCCGGCAGCTTGGGCGCGCCGGAGTGGGTCTCGATGAACTTCTCGGTGTTGTCCCGCGCGATCGAGTCGGGCACCTGGACCGGCGGCGACTTCATCAGGTAGGAGCTCGGCCCCTCCAGCGGGCCGCCGACGCCGTGGTTCAGCGCGAGCTTGCAGCAGCGCACCGCGTCGGTGACGATTCCCGCCGAGTTCGGCGAGTCCCAGACCTCGAGCTTCAGCTCGACGTTGAGCGGCACGTCGCCGAAGGCCTGGCCCTCGACGCGGATGTGCGCCCACTTGCGGTCGGTCAGCCACGGCACGTAGTCCGACGGGCCGATGTACACGTCGTCGGCCGGCAGCTCGTGGTCCATGATCGAGGTGACCGCGTTGGTCTTCGAGATCTTCTTGGACTCCAGGCGCTCGCGCTCGAGCATGTTGTAGAAGTCCATGTTGCCGCCGACGTTGAGCTGCGAGGTCCGCAGCATCTTCACGCCGCGGTCGCCGAACAGGCGAGCGAGCTGGCGGTGGACGATCGTCGCTCCGACCTGCGACTTGATGTCGTCGCCGACGATCGGGAGGCCGGCCTTGCGGAAGCGGTCGCCCCAGTACTTCTCGCGGGCGATGAACACCGGGATGCAGTTGACGAACCCGCAGCCCGCCTCGAGCACCTGCTCGACGTACCACTTGGTGGCCTGCTCGGAGCCGACCGGGAGGTAGGAGACGACCACGTCGGTCTTGGTCTCCCTGAGGATCGAGACGATGTCGGAGGTCTCGCCCGGCGCCTTGGTGATCTTCTGCTTGAGGTACTTGCCGAGTCCGTCGTGCGTCATGCCGCGGTGGACCTTCACGCCGAGGTTCGGCACGTCCGCGAACTTGATCGTGTTGTTCTGACCCGACCAGATCGCCTCGGACAGGTCCTTGCCGACCTTGTCGGCGTCGATGTCGAAGGCGGCCGTGAACTCGATGTCGCCCACGTGGTAGCCGCCGAGCTCCACGTGCATGAGGCCCGGGACCCGCTCGGCGGGATCGGCGTCCTTGTAGTACTGGACGCCCTGGATGAAGGACGAGGCGCAGTTTCCGACGCCGACTATGGCGACGCGCACCTTCTCCGACTGGTAGCGCGAAGCGCCGTTGTTCGAGACGTTCTTGCTCAAGATTCCTCCTGCTCGGTAAATGCGGGTGCGGCCGTCGGGGCGCACCGGCGCGGCTCCCGTCTACTACTCGCGCGGTGCGTTTCGGTTACGCGGCGCCGGCGCGGTTCAGCTCACGCCGGACATGGAAGATCCGCTGCAGAACAGTGATGGTAGTGAGCCCGGCCATCAGGTAGATCGCCGGCGCCAGGAGCTCGAAGTCCCCGATCGAGGCGCCGCGGGCGAACAGCAGGCCCGCCGAGAGGATCACGACGCGCACGGGACGCGTGGCGAGGCCGACCTTGCACTCGACGCCGAGCGCCTCGGCGCGTGCGCGGGTGTAGCTCACCATCAGCGAGCCGAGCACCGTCACGACGACAGCGGCGACCGCGACGTCGTCCTCCTTCACGGCCGCGAAGTAGGCGGCGACGGCGGTGAGCACGATCCCCTCCTCGACGCGGTCGAGGGTCGAGTCGAGGAAGGCGCCGAAGGGTGAGCCCTTGCCGGACATGCGCGAGTAGCGCCCGTCGAGCGTGTCGCACACCGAGCCCACGATGAAGGCGATCCCGGCGAGGAAGAACAGGCGCTGTGTGACGAGAACCGCGGCGAGCACGTTGAGCGCGAGCCCCGTCATCGAGATCGCGTTCGGCGTGAGGCGGGACTCGATCAGGCGGTTGCGCGCGAGCTCGCGGATCTCGGAGGAGCGCCGCGGCGTCGCGCCCGCGGCGGCCGGCCGCTCGCGCGGCGCGGGCGGGGAGGTCAAGCCGAAGCCTCGGCGGTGGCGGTCTGCGTCCGCCAGGACCACGCCTCCGGGCGGAACCGGGCGAGCGCGGCGGTGGCTGCGACGGCCGATACGGCGGCCACCAGGGCGCCGAGCGCGGCGTCGATCCACCAGTGGTTCGCCGTCACGACGACGACGAACGAGACGATGAAGGGGTAGGAGAGCCAGGCGACCCTCAGGGCCCTCGGCTTCACGATCCGAGCCGCCGGAATGCCGATCATGAGCGCGAACGCCACGTGCATGCTCGGCACCGCGGCGAACGGGTTGTAGAGGACGTTGGCCTTCCCGGCGGCCTCCGCGCCGACGAAGCCGGCGACGGTGTCCTCGAAGCCGAGGTACGACAGGAAGCGCGGAGGGGCAGTCGGGTAGATCGCGTAGCCGACGAGCGCAAGCCCCATGGCGATCATGAAGACGTTCCGCACCCAGTAGTAGGACGCGTTGCGGGCCAGGTAGAGCCAGATCAGAAAGACGGTCGTGATGACGAAATGGGTGTTGACGTACATCCAGTTGGCGCCGTCGACGACCCATGGCACGTTGGTGAGCAGCCAGCTCTGGAGGTCGGCCTCGAAGAAGAGGCCCATGCTCTGCTCGAGGCTCGCGATGTCGCGAGCGTTGGCGTAGGCGGCGTTCGCCTGGCCGTCCGAGAAGCCGCGGACGATGCGGTAGACGTAGTACGCCCCGCCGAACAGCAGAAGCTGCCGCAGAGCGTCCGTCCAGCCGTTCGGCAGCCAGCGGCTGCTCCAGTACCAGGCCCTACCCATGAGCGTCCCAGCTTAGCCGCATCGTCTTCCCCGGGCGACCATTCTCGCGGGGCTGAAACGGATGCCCAGGCGCACTCGTCCCGGGCGCTCCGAGCTGACCCTGGTCCAGTCGCCGGCACGCTCCACGCAGGCATCCTCGGCATGCCAGTACGGGGTCCAGCTCACCCGCACGAGCGCGCTCCCGGGCGTCGTGAAGTCGAGCGCCACCTCGTCGGACGCGAGCCGCGCGAGCCCGACCCGGGCGCCGTCATCGGGGATGACGACGGGGTGGGGCAGGCGCACCTCGTAGACGCGCCAGTCGGGGTGGCTCATCACGAGCCGCAGGTAGGGCGGCTCGCGCTCGACCAGCGCGCGCTCTCGGTAGGAGCTGTAGTCCGGCTTGACGCTCGGCAGGGCGACGTAGTGGACGGCGTGCTCGGTGAGCCAGTTCGCGTAGGCGAGGTCGTTCATCACGCCGCCGTAGAAGATCGGGTGGCGGCCGATGTCGAGCTGGCGCTGCCAGCCGCGCGCGAGCGGGAACTCCCTTGCGACCTCGGCCGCCTCCCAGTGGCTGCGGGTGAACGGGATCTCCACCCGGCCCGCGGGGGGATGCCGCTCCAGGAAGTCGAGCAGCGGCTCGTAGTAGGAGGCCTTCGCAGACGGGTCCTCGATCGACTTCACTACATCGCGCACCGCGGGCGACCACTGCCAGACGCCGAGCGCCACCAGGCCGGCCGCGACCAGCGCGCGGCGGCGGCCCGTGACGATCGGCGTCAGCGCGCATAGCAGCACCGGTCCCCCGGCGAGCGCGCCGAGGCGGACGGCGTTGCCGCCCATCGGGGTGTCGATCAGGTACGCGGCGATCCCGGCCGCCGCATACATCAGAGCCCCGATCCGAAGCGCCCGCTCGCGCCGGGGCAGGACGAGCGCGGCCGCGATGCCGAAGACCGGAAGCGGCAGGAACGCCGACAGGACGAACGGCTCGTGCCCGCCTTCCGGGAAGGCCAGGGCCAGCAACACCGGCGGGGCGATCGCGGCGGCCGCCACGGCCGCCCCGGGCAGGGCCGCCCGGCGCCCACCGGAGACGAGGGCGGCGAGCGCCGCCGCGAGGGCCGCGAGCGCGAGGAAGAGCCCTGCGACCGGGCTCGACAGCGAGGCGAGGACGGCGAGGAGCGCCGCGACGCCGATCCTCCCGCGTTGCAGCGCGAGCAGCGCTCCGAGGCCGAACGCGACACCGAGCGCGAACGGCAGCCTCCCGGTGAACAGCAACGCGCCGGTGCCCGCCCCGAACCAGAGCGAACCCCAGCGCGCGCGCTCGCCCCAGCGCGCCCGGGCGAGACGGTCGAACAGGAGAGCCGAGGCGACCGCCGAGACCGCGCCGACGAGTACAGGGCCCACGAGCCAGGCGAGCGGGGGGAAAACGACCGAATAGGCGACCGTATGGTGGCCCGCGTACCAGTTGCCGTTCCAGATCGTGAAGCCCTCGCGGTCGAACAGGCCGCTCCTGTAGACGTGCGCGGCATAGTCGACCGTCCTCGGCTCGACGGCCAGGTAGAGGGCGGCGATCAGGGCGGCGGCTAATACCGGCGCGGCCCTCGCGAGTCGCGGGAACTGCGGCTCTGCGGGCGCTCGCGGGGCCGGCTTCGCGCGCCGCGGCTCGAGTGCGGGCGCGGTGGACACGACCCGGAAAGGCTACGCCAGCAGGAAGTCCGCGACCAGGTCGACCGCGTCGGGCCGGTCGAGCCAGGGCCAGTGGCCCGCGTCCGGGAGGGCTTCCAGCCGCGCGCCGAGCGCCTCGGCGTAGGCCTCCCCGTGGGACGGCGCGATGTATGGGTCGGCCCCTCCCCAGACGACGAGCGACGGGCGGCCGATCTCGCCGAGCCGGGCGCCGGCGGCCTCGAGCACCGGGGGCGGCGCCGAGCGGTAGAGCTTCAGGATCGCGCGCTGGGTGCCGTGGTCGAAGCTCCGCCAGATCCGGTCGACCATCTCCTCGGGAAGGCCCTCCCTGCGCGGAGTCGCCTGCTTGAGCAGCTGCCGCATGCCCAAGCGGGTGGAGAAGCCCATGAGCAGCTCGCCTGCGAGCGGCGTGCGCCAGGCGCGGGCGATCCGGTGCCAGCGGTAGCCCGCGAGAAGCGGGACCGCGTTGAGCACGACCAGCCGGTCGATCCGCTCCGGGCTCTCCTGGGCGAGCGCGAGGCCCACGGCGCCCCAGTCGTGCACGACGAGCGAGAAGCGCTCGAGCCCGCGCTCGTCCGCGAACGCCCGCAGGAAGCGCGTGTAGCCCTCGATCGAGTACTCGAAGTCGGCTCCCTTCGGCGAGCGGCCGAAGCCCGGCAGGTCCGGGGCGAGGCCGCCGGTGCGCAGGAGGAACGGCAGCCAGTCCGCGCCGTCGGAGGGGACACCGTGCAGGTAGAGCACCGGAGCCGCCGTCCGTTGCGGCATCTCGTGGACATGGACCTGCACCCCGGGGTTTCTAACATCACGCGATCTCGCGCCGCCGCCTCCGCACCGCCGTCGGCCGCCTCAGGGCGGCGTACGGGCAGCCCGTCGGCTCGCCGCACGGGGCGCCGGTGGACGAGCTCGTGCTGACGGTCCTCTCCCAGAACACGAACGACCGCAACCGCGATGTCGCCTACGCGCGGCTGCGAGAGCGGTTCGCCTCCTGGGACGCCGTCCGGGCGGCGCCCGTTGACGAGGTCGAGGACGCGATCCGCCCCGGGGGCCTCGCTCCGACGAAGGCGGTCCGCATCAAGCGGATCCTCGACGACCTGGACGGCGACGATCTCGGCTGGCTCGCCGAGGCGCCGCTGCCCGAGGCGCGTGAGCGCCTCTGCGCCCTCCCGGGTGTCGGTCGCAAGACGGCGGCCTGCGTCCTGCTCTTCTCGTTCGGCCGCCCCGACATCCCGGTGGACACCCACGTCTACCGGGTCGGCGCGCGCCTCGGGCTCTGGCCGGAGAAGGCGACGCTCGAGCAGGCGCACGACGCGATGCTCGACCTGGCCGATCCGGACGACGCGCTCGAGGTGCACGTGAGCCTCATCCGGCACGGCCGCCGCACCTGCACCGCGCGAAACCCCGCCTGCGGCGACTGCGTGCTGCTCTCGGTGTGCCCCTACGGCCGGAAGGCCACGGCACGCCGTTGAGCCGCGAGCGGGGGGCCGAGGTTGCGCTCGTCGCGATGGCGGCGGTGTGGGGGCTGACGTTCGTGATGGTCCAGGACGCGATCGAGCTGCTCCCGGTGATGGCATTCCTCGGCTACCGCTTCGTCCCCGCCGCGCTCCTGATCGCGATCCTCTTCCGGCGCCGCCTGGGGGGCCTCGGAGCCGCCGGGATCCGCTCGGGGTGCGTGATGGGCCTCTTCCTGACCGGGGGCTACGTCTTCCAGACGCTCGGCCTCGAGGACACGACGGCCTCCAACGCGGGCTTCATCACCGGCCTGTTCGTGGTGCTCACGCCCGTGCTCGGCGCGGTCTTCCTGCGCGAGCGGATCACCCGCCTCGGCTGGGCCGCGGCCGCGGTCTCGGCTTTCGGGCTGTTCCTCCTGTCCGGGGCGGGCGCCGAGTTCTCGCTCCGCGGCGATGGCCTCGTGCTGTTCGGCGCCTTCGCGTTCGCCGGGCACATCCTCGCGACGGGACGCGGCGTCGCACGCCACGACGCGGGCGCGCTGCTCGCGATCCAGCTGGGGGTCTGCGGAGCGATCTGTCTCGTGGCCGCCGCCCTGCTGGGGGAGATCGAGGCGCCCAGGGGAGCCACGGTGTGGTCGGCGCTGATCGTGACCTCGCTCGTCGCGAGCGCGCTCGGCTTCTTCGTGCAGACCTACGCGCAGCAGCACGCGCCCCCGGCGCGGACCGCGCTGATCCTCGCATCGGAGCCGGCGTTCGCAGGGCTGTTCGGCTTCCTGCTGGCGGGCGAGCGGCTGGGACTCGTCTCCTGGGCCGGAGCCGCGCTCATCATGGCCGCGATCGCCGCCGTCGAGCTGGTGCCGAGGCTGCGCCCGCCGCGACCGCTGCCCGAGGGGTAGTCAGGCGGGGTAGCGCTCGACCAGCGCCACCCGGCCGCCGCGGACGGTCCAGCGCAGCCCGTCGCGGCGCTCCGTCGCCATGCCCGCCGGATCGCTGGCGACCCTCGTCGAGAACGCCACCACGCGGTCGCGGTCGACGCCGACCATCTCGTCGAGGTCGGCGGCGCAGATCGCGAGCCAAGCCATCACGCCGTCGCGCCCGCGGATCACCTGCGTGGCGGCGCCGTCGCTGTCGCGCACCACCACCTCGGGGTCCAGCGCGTCGGGGTCGCCGGCGCACGCGCGGCGCACGAGGGCCAGCGAGGGAGGCGACGGGCTGTCCACCGGCTCAGGCCGCCAGGGCCGGGGCCGGTGCGCCGTACTCGCTGCGAAGCAGCGTGCGGATCGCCTCGGGGAGCGTGCGATGTCCCGCCGCGCCGACGACGCGCCCGCGCTCGATGCGGCAGCGCACGATGACCTCCATCTGGAGGCTCACGCCCGTGCGCCGCCCGCGCCCGCTGATCCGGAGCGGCACTATCGCCGCGTCTCCCGCGGGCATGACCTCCTCCCCGCTGACCCGGAGGTCCTCGAACTCGCGGTCGAGGCGCCTGACGAGGCCCCATACCTCGGCATGGCCCTTCCGCGCCCGGGTGCCCTCGCCGACGAGGCCGGCCACGCGCCACTCGGCGTCCGGGGCGACGCAGGTGGCGAGCGCTTCCCCGTCACGCCTGTTGAGCGCGTCGATCGCCCTTCGCACGACCCGGACGTCGTCGTTCTGCTCCATGTCGCGAGCTTCCCATCGGATGGCCCCCGCCACCACGGAATAACACCGCTCCCGCTGTGGAAATCTGCACCCACGCGGGGAGGCGGCGTTGGCGGGCCCGATCGGATCTGCCACAATCGCACTCAGATTTCTTACGACTTCTTTCAGGAGGATGTGAACAGGCATGGCTAGGACCATCGGAATCGACCTCGGCACGACCAATTCGTGCATGGCGGTTCTCGAGGGCGGCGAGCCCACCGTCATCGAGAACTCGGAGGGTGGCCGCACCACGCCGTCGGTCGTCGCCTTCGCCCAGAGCGGCGAGCGGCTCGTCGGCACCACGGCGAAGCGGCAGGCGGTCACGAACCCGGAGAACACGGTGTTCTCCATCAAGCGCTTCATGGGCCGCAAGGAGGCGGAGGTGAAGGAGGAGGAGAAGATCGTCCCCTTCACCGTCGTCAAGGGCCCGAACGGCGACGCGCGCGTGAGCGCGGGCGGCAAGGAGCACTCGCCGCCCGAGATCAGCGCGATGATCCTGCAGAAGCTGAAGGCCGACGCGGAGGCCTATCTCGGCGACACGGTCGACTCCGTCGTCGTCACGGTGCCCGCGTACTTCAACGACGACCAGCGCCAGGCGACGAAGGACGCAGGCAAGATCGCCGGCCTCGATATCAAGCGCATCATCAACGAGCCGACCGCGGCGGCGCTGGCGTACGGGCTCGACAAGGAGACCGACCAGACGATCCTCGTGTTCGACCTCGGCGGCGGCACATTCGACGTCTCGATCCTCGAGATCGGCGACGGCGTCTTCGAGGTGAAGTCGACGGCCGGTGACAACCACCTGGGCGGCGACAACTTCGACAAGGCGATCGTCGACTGGCTCGTCAGCGAGTTCAAGCGCGACCAGGGCGTGGACCTCGCCCAGGACAAGATGGCCCTGCAGCGCCTCTACGAGGCCGCCGAGAAGGCCAAGGTCGAGCTGTCGTCCGCCCAGGAGACCCAGATCAACCTGCCGTTCATCACGGCGGTCGACTCGGTGCCGAAGCACCTCGACATGCGGGTCACGCGCTCGAAGCTGAACGAGCTGACGGCCGAGCTGATCGACCGCACCGTGTCGCCGGTCAAGCAGGCGATGTCGGACGCGGGCGTCGGCAAGGACGGCATCGACCACGTCGTGCTCGTCGGCGGCATGACGCGCATGCCGGCCGTCCAGGAGAAGGTCAAGGAGCTCACCGGCAAGGACCCGCACCGGGGCGTCAACCCGGACGAGGTCGTCGCGGTCGGCGCCGCCATCCAGGCGGGTGTCCTCGCGGGCGACGTGAAGGACGTGCTGCTGCTCGACGTCACTCCGCTCACGCTCGGCATCGAGACCAAGGGTGGCGTGATGACGAAGCTGATCGAGCGCAACACCACGATCCCGACCCGCAAGTCGGAGATCTTCTCGACGGCCGAGGACAACCAGCCGTCCGTCGAGGTGCACGTGCTCCAGGGCGAGCGTGAGATGGCGGCATACAACAAGTCGCTCGGGAAGTTCCAGCTGACCGGCATCCCGCCTGCGCCGCGCGGCGTGCCCCAGATCGAGGTCGGCTTCGACATCGACGCGAACGGCATCCTCAGCGTGTCGGCCAAGGACCTCGGCACGCAGAAGGAGCAGAAGATCGAGATCAAGGCCGGCTCGGGCCTCTCGGACGAGGAGATCGAGCGGATGGTGCGCGACGCCGAGTCGCACGCCGACGACGACCGGCGCCTGCGGGAGCTGGTCGAGGCGCGCAACGGCGCCGAGAACGCCGCGTACCAGGCTGAGCGACAGCTCACGGAGATGGGCGACACCGTCGACGCCTCCTCCAAGGAGGAGATCGAGGCCGCCATCAAGGACATCCGCGACTCGCTCGAGTCCGAGGATCCCGCGGAGCTGAACGCGAAGACCGAGGCGTTGCAGGCGGCGTTCCACAAGGTCTCCGAGCAGCTCTACCAGCAGGCGGCGGCGCAGGCCCAGGCCGACGCTCCCAACGGCGGGGCGCCGGACGCCGAGGGCACGTCCGACGACGGCGAGGTCGTCGACGCCGAGGTCGTCGACGGCGAGGAGCGCGGGTAGCCGATGACGGAGGAGAAGCCCACGCCGACCGAGCAGCCCGACCCGGCGGAGCCGGCGGGCGACCAGGACCCGGCGACCGAGCGCGAGTACGTCGAGGCGGCCGAGGAGGCCGCCGAGGGCGCTGCCGGGTCCGAGCAGGCGAGGCCCGAGGACGAGGACCCGCTCGCGCGCGCGGAGCGCGAGCGGGAGGAGTACCTCGATCTCGCCCGCCGCACGCAGGCCGAGCTCGAGAACTACCGCAAGCGGGTCCAGCGCGACCAGGCGGTCTCGTCGCAGCGGGCGAAGGCCGGGATCGCGCGCGACCTGCTGCCGGTGGTGGACAATCTCGAGCGCGCTCTCGGGTCGGCGGGCGAGGAGGAGCAGCATCTGGCCGAGGGGGTGAGGCTCGTCCACTCCGAGCTGATCGGCGTGCTCGAGCGGGCGGGCGTGCAGGGCTTCGACCCGAAGGGCGACGCCTTCGACCCGGAGCGCCACGAGGCGATCTCGACCCGGCCCGGCGAGGAGGCCGGGCAGGGCATCGTGCTCGATGTCGTGGAGAAGGGCTACACCCTCAACGGCACGGTGCTCCGTCCGGCGCGCGTGGTGGTGTCGGGGTAGGGCGATGCCGGCGGTCAAGGATCCCTACAAGGCCCTCGGCGTCGACCGCAAGGCGAGCGACGACGAGATCAAGAAGGCCTACCGCAAGCTCGCGCGCAAGCACCACCCGGACACGAACTCGGGGGATCCGGGGGCCGAGGAGCGCTTCAAGGAGGTGCAGGAGGCCTATTCGATCCTCTCGGACCCGGAAAAGCGCAAGGCCTACGACTCCGGCGGCCTGTTCGGCTCCGGCGGCTTCGATCCCGGCGCTTTCCGCGGCGGGGGCGGCGGCTTCGGCGGCTTCGGCGACATCATCTCCGACCTCTTCGGGGGCGGCGCCCGCGGCACCGGCCGGCCCCAGGCCGAGCGCGGCCGCGATCTCGAGACCGAGGTGCACGTCTCGTTCGAGCAGGCGATCGACGGCGCCCAGATCCCCGTCACCGTTCCGCTCGCCGCCGCATGCCCGACCTGCAAGGGGAGCGGGGCGAAGCCGGGCACGAGCCCGAGCGTCTGCTCGCGCTGCCAGGGCCGCGGCGTCGAGGCGGAGTCGCAGGGGCTGTTCTCGATCTCCCAGCCGTGCCGGCAGTGCGGCGGGACCGGCACCGAGATCAAGAATCCGTGCGCGACCTGCGGCGGCAAGGGCCGCACCCGTCAGGTCAAGCGCTACAAGGTGAACGTTCCCGCGGGCGTCCGCGAGGGGAGCCGTGTCCGGCTCGCGGGGAAAGGCGAGCCCGGCCTGCGCGGCGGGCCGCCGGGCGACCTGTACGTGGTCACGCACGTGGCCGAGTCCCCCGTCTTCCGCCGCCGTGGCGAGAACCTCGAGGTCGAGGTGCCGATCACGATCGTCGAGGCGATTCGCGGAGCGACGATCGAGGTGCCCACGCTCAACGGCTCGAAGCGGATCCGTGTCCCCGCGGGCACCCGGCACGGGACCGTCCAGCGACTGCGCGGAGAGGGTCCGCCGCGCCTCGGCGGCAAGGGCCGCGGCGACATCCACTACCGCCTCGAGGTGGACGTCCCGCGCTCGCTCACGAAGTCGCAGGAGAAGGCTGTCGATCAGCTCGCCGACATCCTCGGCGAAGAGGACCCGCGGGCGAAGCTGTTCCGGGGCAAGGGCTGATGGCGTCCTCGCGCGACCGCGGCGTCTACATGATCTCCGTGGCGGCGGAGCTTGCCGGCATGCACCCGCAGACGCTTCGAATCTACGAGCAGCGCGGCCTCGTCAAGCCGATGCGCTCGCCGGGGCGCACGAGGCTCTATTCGGAGGAGGACGTCGAGCGGCTGCGGCGGATCCAGCAGCTGACGAGCGAGCTCGGGATGAACCTCGCGGGCGTCGAGCGCGTGTTCGAGCTGGAGGCCGAGCTCGGCCTCCTCCGCGACCGGATGGCGAACGTCGAGCGGGCTGCGGAGTCGATGCGCCGCGAGCTCGAGGCGGAGATCGAGCGGGTGCGGCAGTCGTTCAAGGCGGAGATGGTCCGCTACGAGCCGCCGGGCAAGGCGCTGGTGCCCGCGCGCGCCGTTCGCGTCCGGATAGACCGCGCCTGAAACAGAGGTGCCAGGGACCAAGATTGCGCCGGCGCAATAGAGGTGCCAGGGACCGGAGTTGCAGGCTTGCGCTCGCCGGCCGTGGCGGCGAGGATGCCGGGCGATGGTGCGCGTCGCGACCCTGCCGGCGATGGTCGCTCTCGCGCTGCCGGCGGCGGCGCCCGCGACCGAGGTGCGTGAGGGCGACGTTCGCTTCCAGGTCCTCTCGCCGTCGCTGATCCGGATCGAGCACGCCGAAGACGGCCGCTTCGAGGACCGGCCCACCCAGAACGTGGCCGTCCGCCCGCCGCTCCGTCGCGCCAAGGTGAGGCGCCGCGGGACTGTGCTCGAGATTGTCACGAGCGCGATGACGCTTCGCTATCGCGGAGAAGCGGCCACGGGAACCGACCTGTCCGGCGCTCTCGAGGTCGTGATCCGCTCCGGCGGCGCGATCGCTCGCGGTGAGCCGCGCTTCCCCCCGCCCGCGCCGCCCGACGCCGGACCCCCATCGTTCGAGGTCAGCCCCTACACGGTCACCGAGGACCCCTCGTACGACCCGCCCACGCGCGGCAACCTAGGCGGCTGGTACCGCGCCCTCGACCTGGCCGGGAAGTCCGTGCGCCTCCACGACGGCCTCCTCTCACGCGAAGGCTTCTACCTGCTCGACGACACCCAGACGGCGTTGCTCACGGACGAGCCGCCAGGCTTCGAGGCACGTCCCGCCCGCACCGGCTCCTACCGGGACGGCTACCTGTTCGCCTACGGCACGGACTACTCACGCGGCCTGCGCGACCTGCGCCTGCTCACCGGCTCCGCACCGCTGCTCCCCCGGCGCGCGTTCGGCGTGTGGTTCTCGCGGTACTTCGCCTACCGCCAGTCGGACTACGGGCCCCTCGTCGCGCGCTTCCGTGAGGAGGGAGTCCCCCTCGACGTGCTGATGGTGGACACGGACTTCAAATCTCCCCACGCGTGGAACGGCTGGAACTGGAACCCGGGGCTCTTCCCCGACCCGCCGGGCTTCTTCTCGTGGGCCGGCTCGGAGGGCATCGACGTCGGCGTGAACACCCATCCCTCGATCACCGCCGACGACCCGCGGTTCGCGGAGACCGAGCAGCGCGCCGGCAGGCCGCTGACGCCCGACCCCACCGGCGTCCGCTGCCGGGCGTTCGTCTCGATCGGGGACAGCTACGGAACCGGGACACCCGGCGCCGAACCGGACTGCCGCGTCTTCGACTGGACCCACCCGGGAGACCAGGATGCGTACATGGCGCTCCACGAGCCTTTCGAGCGCGACGGCGCCGACTTCTGGTGGCTCGACTGGTGTTGCGACGAGTCGGCGGCGCTCGCCCCGGGCCTCACGCAGGACGCGTGGATCAACGACCTCTACGCACGGCGGGCCCGCGCTCGCGGAAGCCGCTGGCCGGTGCTGTCGCGGGTCGGCGCGTCGGTGTTCGATCCCGACCGCGCGGGCGGCGGCATCTGGGGAGAGCACCGCAACGTCGTCCACTTCACCGGCGACGCGCGCCCGACCTGGGAGATGCTCGATTTCCAGACCACGTTCAACGCGCTGGAGGGGAACGTCGGCATCCCCTACGTCTCGCACGACATCGGCGGCTTCGGATCGGTCACGAGCGACGGCACGTCGGGCCGCCATCTCGCCGACGACCTGTACGTCCGCTGGGTCCAATCCGGGGCCTTCGGATCGATCCTGCGGCTCCACTCCGACCACGGCGACCGGCTGCCGTGGGACTACCCAGGCAAGGCGCAGCAGGTGGCGACTGCGTTCCTGCGCCTGCGCGGCGAGCTCGTGCCGTACCTCTACTCGCTGGCCCGGCGCGCGCACGACACGGGCGTGCCGATCGTGCGGGCCACCTATCTCCACTACCCGGCCCACGACGAGGCCTATGAGTTCGAGCGGCAATACCTCCTCGGCCCGCACCTGCTCGTCGCCCCGGTCGGCACGCCGGGCGACCCGGCGCGCAAGGAGGTCTGGTTCCCGCCCGGGGATTGGATCGACATCTTCACCGGTGAGAGCCACCGCGGGCCCGCCGTGACGACGCTCAGCGTGCCGCTGGAGCGCATGCCGGTCTTCGCCCGCGCGGGCGCGGTGCTGCCGCGCGAAACGGCCGGCGGGCTCGCGCTCGACCTCTACCCCGGCCGTTCGGGCCGCTTCACGCTCTACGAGGACGCGGGCGACGGCCCGGTCCGCGGGGCGCGCACGACGATCTCGCAGCGCCGCGGCCGGCGCGGCGTGAGCGTGCGGCTCGGGAGGGCGCGCGGCTCGTACCCGGGTCGTCCGGCGCGGCGCGCGCACGTCCTGCGCCTCCACGGGATGGGCCGGCCGGGCGCGATCAGCGTGGGCAACCGCCGGCTGCGGCAGCGCGACAGCGGTCCCGGGTTCTCCTATGACGCGGATGCGGGCATCCTCATCGTGAGGACCCACCGCCTCCCGACGAGCAGGAGCGTCGGCGTCGAGATCCGCCCCGGCCGGCCCATCCCGTGG
>DATMJO010000066.1:0-4935 GCA_035553855.1 Thermoleophilaceae bacterium
TCGGGAAGCCGATCGCGAAGCACCAGGCGATCCAGTTCAAGCTCGCCGACATGGCCACCAAGGTCGAAGCCGCGCGACTCCTGACGCTCAAGGCGGCCCGCCTGAAGGACGCCGGCGAGCGCTCGGACCTCGAGGCCGGCATGGCGAAGCTGTTCGCGTCGGAGACCGGCAAGGAGGTCGTCGAGGAGTCATTCCGGATCCACGGCGGCTACGGATACTCGAAGGAGTACGAGATCGAGCGCCTCTACCGCGACGCCCCGCTGCTTCTGATCGGCGAGGGCACCTCCGAGATCCAGCGGATGGTCATCGGCAAGAAGCTGCTGGAGCGGCATAAGATCTAGGGTCGAGGGGTTCGGGCTCCGCTCTGTTGGATGGCAGGGCGCGATCGTGCGAGGATGACGTCGATGTCCACGGGTGACACGAAGGCGCTGATCGCCCAGGCGGTCGAGCGCTTCGGAAACGAGGTGCCCTCGCTGAAGCAGCTGAAGCTCGTGCTGCGGCTCGAGCTGCGGGCGCGGGGCGATGCGCCTGTCTGGCGGGTCGAGCTGCCCGGACCCGAGGTTTCGAAGGACCCGACGGGTGATGCCCGGATCGACATCTCCGTCCCGCGCTCCCACTTCAACGAGCTTGCGGCCGAGGGGAAGCTCAAGCACTGGGTCGAGGCCTACGACCTCGGCCATGTGAAGGTGTCCGGCGATGCGGCGGTCGTGAAGCTTGTCGGGAACGTGATCCAGCGCCAGCTCGCGCGCTCGCGCTGAGCGCGCCGTGAAACAGTGCCAGGCACTGTTTCACGGCGCTGGGTCAGCGGCGCCGGACCGTCACGGCGCGGCGAACGACGAGGCCGGTGCGGAGCCGGAGCTCGATCGTCATGCGCGTGCCGCGCGCGCTGCGCGCCACGATCCGGCGGCACACGCGAGAGAGGCGTAGCGAGACGACCTTGCGGCGGCCGGCCGCGACCCGCGCCCTCGCGGCGCCGCAGCCGCGGCGAGGCCGCGCGATCGCCGCGACGAGGCGGCCCGCGCAGGTGGCGCTGTCGGTGCAGTCGACACGCACGCGGATCGCGCCGCTCCGACTCATGCGGAACGAGTGGGGGCCGAGCGCTGCGGGAGCGCGCGCCTCCGGCAGCCCTCCGGAGCCGCCGCCGGGCGCGCCGCCCTGGCTCCCGCCGCCGGAGCCGCCGCCGGGCGCGGACCAGCCGGTCGGCACGGCCGCGCCCGGGAAGCGGAGGATCACGTTGTCGAAGAATGCGTTGATCTGCTCGCCCTGGTCGCCGGCCTCTGCGCTCATCAGGACCCGCACCCCGCGCGCTCCGGCGGGGACGACCGCCGAGGCGGTGCGCTTGACGAAACGGGTCTGGTTGCCGCGCTGGTCCGGGGTCACCGGGCCGATGCTGATCTGGCGAACCTGGAGACCCTCGTCGCGCATGAGGCCGCCGTCCTCGGCCACGAACTGGGCGGTCACCGTGCCCGCATCGGGGTCGGAGCCGACCCCGCCGAGGTGGGCCGCCAGCTCGATCTGGACGCGGCCCGCGTCGATCCCCTCGGCGTTCGCCGAGAGGTCGGCCTGCTGGGACGCGCTCGAGGAGAAGCCGCCCGGGCCCCCGGCGAAGAAGCGGGCTCCGCCACCGACCGCCGAGCTCTCGGCGGCGTCGGGGAAGCCGTCCGTCCCGTAGTCCACGATCGTGAACGGCCCGTTCGCCGTCCAGTGCGGCGGAGGGGAGGGGACCTCCGGGTCCGTCTGCTCGGCAGCCTCCTCCGCGCCCGGGTTGAGCAGCGCATTGCCGTCTCCCTGCGCGAGCGCAGGGGTGGCGGCGAGAAGCAGGAGGAGGCCGGTCAGGGCGCGAGGGCGCATACCGACCTAACGGCCGAGGCCTCGTGCTCTTGCGCTCAGCCGGAGCGCTCGAGCGCCGAGCCGTCGTAGAGCTTCAGCACCCGCAGCTTGCCCGCGGGGGCGGCCTTCACACACAGCTCACAGAGGATGCACTCGTCGAGGTTCGCCTCGACCACCGCGACCGAGCCGTCCTTCGCGGAGAAGATGTCGACCGGGCAGGCGTCCTCGAGCTTCTGGGCGATCTCGGCGTCCGCGCGGATGTCGTCGGAGACCTCGACGTCGATGAAGGTGCCGGCCATCAGGTGCTCGCCCGCTGGCCGATCTTGGCCTTCACGGCGTCGGGGATGTCGTCGATCTTCTCGACCACCTGGATGCCGGCCTCGCCGAGGCGGGCGATCTTCTCGGTGGCGGTGTCCTCCTTGCCCTCGACGATGGTGCCGGCGTGTCCGAAGCTCATGCCCTTCATCTCCTCGTCGTCCATGAAGCGGCCCGCCATGAACGCCACGATCGGCAGGCGCGAGTCGTTCTCGGTGACCCACTCGGCGAGCTGGGCCTCCATGCGGCCGCCCGGCTCGGTGTAGATCACGATCGCCTGGGTCTGCTCGTCGGCCTCGAACAGCGGCATCAGCTCCGCGTAGGCGGAGCCGATGATCGCGTCGCCGCCGATCGAGATCGCCGTCGAGACGCCGAGGCCGGCCGCAGTCAGAGTGGAGGAGATCTCCGTGGTCATGCCGCCTGAGCGGCTCATCACGCCGACCACGCCGGGCTGGTAGGCCTGCTCGGTGTTGCGCGCCGGCCCGCCGATGCCGCCCATCTTGGCGACGCCGGGGACCACGAGCCCGAGGCAGTTCGGCCCGATGATGCGGGCGCCGCGCATGTTCGCGAGCTCGACCATCTGGGCGACGTCACGGCGGGGGATGCGCTCGGTGACGACCACGATCAGCTTGATGCCCGCCTCGATCGCCTCGAGCACGGCGTCCTTGGTGAACGCGGGGGGGACCGTCACGACCGACCCGTACGGCACCTTGCCGCCGCCCGCCTCCACGACCTGCTCGACGGTGTCGAAGACAGGCACGCCGTGGACCTCGCGGCCCTTGCGGCCGGGCGTGACGCCGCCCACGATCTTCGAGCCGTAGTCGAGGCACTCGCGCGTGAGGTTCACGGCCTCGCGGCCGGTGATGCCCTGGACGATGAAAGTCGTCTGCTCGTCGATGAGGATGCTCATCTCCTGGTCACCTCCGCGGGGCTTCCGGCCCCGCGTCCTGACCAGGGGGGGCGCCGTCCGGTCGCCCTTGACCGGCCGGGCTCTGTCCGGCCTTCTCCACAGCCCGCCGCGCCGCCTCCCACATCGAGACCGAGCGGTCGCAGTACTCGACGCCGTA
The DNA here is from genome assembly GCA_035553855.1 of Thermoleophilaceae bacterium. Lineage (GTDB taxonomy): Bacteria > Actinomycetota > Thermoleophilia > Solirubrobacterales > Thermoleophilaceae > JBBDYQ01. Next base: position 3,213 of record DATMJO010000066.1, read on the forward strand.
GTGGTCGAGGATCTTGAAGCCTTCCTCTTCCCACGCGCCCGGGATCCGGAAGATCGCGATCGTCTCGCCCGGGTCCTTGCCGAGCTCGAGGCAGGCCTTGATGACGCCGCGGGCGACGATGTCCACGCGGGTGTTGGAGACGATCGACATCATCACCGCGATCTTGTCGACGCCGTCCTTCTGCAGGACCTCTTTGGCGAGGCCGCAGGCCTTGGCGACGGAGGGGTTGCCGCCGATCTCGGAGTAGTTGGCGGGCTGGCCCCCCTGGGAGCGCACCGCGTCGGTGAGCGTGAGCGAGCCGCCGCCGGCGCCGATCACGAGGCCGAGGTTGCCGTGGAAGCCCGTGTCCTTGCCCTGGATCACTCCGCGGTGGTCGGCCGCGTCGATGGCGGTGACGTTCCGCTCGAACTCGCTCGGCTCATGTGTCTCGCGCAGGTCGCCCTCGTCGATCCCGAGTTCCCCGAGCAATCCCCTGTGGCGGCCGACGGCCTCGTTCTCCATCTCCATGTGCGCGTCGAGCGCGACGAAGGAGCCGTCCTCGAGCTGGGCGAGCGGGTTGATCTCGGCGAGCGTCATGTCGCGGTCCTGGAAGAGCCGCGCGAGCCGCGCGAGGATCGGGGTGAGCCGGTTCAGGTCGGAGCCCGTTACGCCGACCGAGGCGATCACCTGCTTGGCCTGGAAGTCCGAGAAGGGGAGGAGGTTCGAGAAGTGGCCGCGCCCGACGTGGTCGGGGTGCTCCTCGGCCACCTGCTCGATGTCGATGCCGCCCATGTCGGAGAAGAGCATCATCGGCTTCTTCCGGGTCCCGTCCCAGACGACGCCCGCGTAGTACTCCTGCTTGACGCTCGCCTTGGGGTCCACGAGAACGCCGCGCGGCATGTGGCCCGAGACCTCGAGCTGGAGGATGTCGCGGGCGTGGGCCTCGGCCTCCTCCGGCGTGTCGGCGAACTTCACGCCGCCGGCCTTCATCCGCCCGCCGGTCAGAACCTGCGACTTGATGACGGTGGGCCCGCCGATGTCGGCGGCGATCCGCTTGGCGGACTCGGCGTCGCTCGCGTGGCCGTACTTCGTCACGGGGATGCCCGCGAGCTCGGCGATCCGGCGGGACTCATACTCGAAGAAGCGCATGGCGGCGCGGAACCCTAGCGCGGGGCTTGGGCGCGGCGTCCTGTGGGTAGTACCGCCCCAACCGTTCGACCTGGGGGTACGAAGATGAAGAAGGCAGGGGCATTCGGAGTCGCGCTGGCGCTGGCGCTGCCGGGGACGGCGCTCGCGGGCACGGTGGGGAGCGGCCACATCGCGGTCGGCTCTCCGCACACGAGCCTGATCTCCGTGGGCGAGGTGGGCATCGACGGCGTGGACTCGTTCTTCCTGTCCGCTCCGGCCGCCGGGACGACGATCACGACCCAGACCGTCGACCACTCGGAGCTCGGTTACGACCTCGACTTCTACTTCTTCGCCGCCGACGGGTCCTACGTCGACAGCGACTGCCAGACGGCGCAGATCGACGAGACCTGCGTGGTCCCGGCGGGCGCGGCGGATGTCGAGGTCGCCGCCTACTTCGGCGCCGACCTCGACGTGACGGTCGTGACGGTCCCCTAGGCGCTCAGGCGGTCGTGGGCTCGAAGCCGTAGGCCTCGGCCAGCTCCGGGTCCTTGCGGGCGAGCATCTCCGCGAGGTTGACCATCACCTGGCACTGCTTCCAGGTGGCGTCGTCCTGCAT
>DATMJO010000067.1:0-25292 GCA_035553855.1 Thermoleophilaceae bacterium
GCCCTCCTCGTCAGGCTCGCGGTGGTCGCCGGGACGCCGGACTTCGAGCCCGTCTTCGACGCTGCCGACTACTCGCGCCACGCCGAGTCGATCGCCGCCGGCGACGGCTACCCGGGCTCCGTTGTCACCGCCTCCCAGGACGAGCCGAGCGCGTTCCGGCCCCCCGCCTTCCCCTACCTCCTCGGCGGCGTGTACGCGCTCACGGGCTCGAGCTACACGGCTGCCCGCCTGCTCTGCGCGCTGCTCGGGGTCCTGACCGTGCTGCTTCTCTTCATGGTCGCCCGGCGGACGCTCGGCCCGCGCGCCGCCCTCGTCGCGGGCGGCATCGGCGCGGTCTTCCCGCCGCTCGTCTTCCTGAGCGCGTCGCTGACGGTCGAGTCGCTCTTCACGCCGCTCGCGCTCGGCGCCGTGCTCGTCCTGCTCCGCCACCGCGAGAGCGCGTCGGTGCGGAGCGCCGTGGCCGCGGGAGCGCTGATCGGCGCCGCGACGCTCGCCCGCTACAACGGGCTCGCCCTGCTGCTCCCCGCCGTGCTGGCCACGGGCCTGGGCGTGCCGCGGAGCATGAGGGTCCGCGCGGTCTCCGCAGCGATCGTGTGCGCGGCGGCCCTGGCCGTGATCGCCCCGTGGGTGGTCCGCACCAGCACTGCGTTCGACTCCCCCACTCCGCTCGGCACCCAGGGCGGCTACGCGCTCGCCGGCGTCTACAACAGCGTCGCCCGCTCCGATCCCGAGAACCCCGGCGCGTGGCGCCTGCCCAATGTGGCGCCCGAGCTGCGCGGCCTGTTCTCGGACCGCTCGATCGACGAACGCGAGCTCGACTCGGGGCTCCGGGAGGAGTCGCTCGAGCTGATGGGCGAGCACCCCGGCTATGTCGCGGAGGTGTTCGCGCGCAACTCGTGGCGGCTCGCCAACCCGCGCGCCCACGCGGAGGAGACGAGCCTCTCCTACGACGGCATGGGGATCCCGTCCGGCTGGCGGCCGCTGCTCGACTGGTCGTGGTTCGCGCTCCTCGGGGCATCGCTCGCGGGGGCGGCGGCGATGGCGGCCGGAAGGGCGCGACGCCCGCCGCTCTTCATCTGGGCGGTGCCGGCCGTCGTTCTCGGCACGGTCGCCGCGGTGGCGGCGGAGCCGCGCTACCGGACCGCCGCCGATCCCTTCTTCGCGCTCGCCGCCGCCGCGCTCGTCAGCCGCGCGCCGACGCGTGATGGACCACGTGCCGGACCGACCAGCCCGCCCGCGCCCGCAGCTTGAAGCGCCCGTGCTCGCGCACGCTGCCGAAGCCGGCGGTGATCAGCATCTGCTTCCACGCGCGCACGTTCGGCAGCCAGAAGACGATGTCGGACTCGCGCCAGGCGAGGTAGCGCGACGCGGCCATCGGCACGCGCGAGAGCCACGGGTCGTACTCCTCGGCCGAGACGAAGGTGCCGTGGCAGAGACCGCCGATCCGCTCGAGCGCCAGCACCTGATCGCGCAGGTGCATGATCACCGAGCCGCAGAAGACGAGGTCGAAGGTGCCGAGGTCCTCGGGCAGCGCGTCGTAGATCGAGACGACGTGGCGCTCGACCTTCGAGCCGAGCAGCTCGCGGGCGATGCGGAAGCCCTCGCCGCGCCTGTGCTCGGAGAACGAGGCGGGGCGGCGGTTGTAGGGCCAGTCGAGCGCCGCCTCGTCGTCCAGGTCGATGGCGTGCACCTCGGCGGCGCCGCGGCGCTCCATCTCGAAGGCCCAGTAGCCGTCCCAGGTGCCCACGTCGAGGCAGCGCAGCCCGTCGAGGCGCTCGGGGATGCCGTAGCGGTCCACGAACGGGCGGTGGTCGAACATGCCCTCGGTCGTATGGCCGGGCAGCTCGATCGTGTGGTACCAGCCGAGCGAGCGGGCGCGCTCGAGAAGCTCGCCGCTCACCGGACCCTGCACCTCGCCAGCGTGCGCAGGACCCGCATCCCGTCGTGGGAGGTGAGCTTCTTGCCCTCGGCGCGGGTGCGCGCGCGGTAGGTGACGGGCACCTCGTAGATCCGCGCCCCGGAGCGCAACAGGCGCGCGGTGATCTCCGGCTCGATCGCGAAGCCGTCCTCGCGCAGGCGCAGCGAGCGGAAGAGCTCGGTGGGCATCAGCTTGTGGCAGGTCATGATGTCGGCGAGCCAGCAGTCGTAGAGCACGTTCGCGGCGAAGGTGACCGAGCGGTTCCCCACGACGTACCAGAAGCTGTAGGCGGAGTGGGACTGGAAGCCGCGCACGCCGTAGACGGCGTCGGCGTGCCCGTCGCGGATCGGGGCGATCAGGTCGGCGAGGCTTGCCGGGTCGTACTCGAGGTCGGCGTCCATGATCGTGGTGAGGGAGCCCGTGGCCTCGGCGAGCGCCGTGCGGAGCGCCGCCCCCTTGCCGCGGTTCGCGGGGTGCTCCAGGAGTTTCAGGTTGTCCGGCCAGTCACCCTGTCGCAGGATCTCCCGGGTGCCGTCGGTAGAGCCATCGTCCACCACCACGAGCTCGACGCCGTCCACGGGCAACTCGGCCGCGAGCGTCTCGGCGATCGCCTGCTCGACGGTGGCGCGCTCGTTGAAGACGGGCATGAGGATGGTCAGCTCGGGCATGGTCAGGCGGGCTTCTCGGCGTGGCAGATCAGGCTGAGGCCGTGGCGGGGGCGGAGCCTCCGCTCGAGCGGCCTCCAGGCTCGGGCGCCGAGATCGTAGGCGGCGAGCGGGACGGCGCCGATCCCGGAGCGCCCGGTGCGGTTCGAGAGCCACCAGCCGGGAACGCCGAGCAGGTTGAACGGGCGCAGGTCGCGAACCTCCAGGCCGGCGCCGGCGACGACCGCCGCGAGCCGCTCGCGGTCGTAGCGGCGGTGATGGCCGTAGGACACGTCAAGCGAGCCGAAGAGGCGAGGCCCCGCCGGGACGAGCAGCGCGAGCGTGCCGCCGGGGGCGAGCGCGCGCGCCATCGCCGCGACGGCCTCCGCCTCGCGCTCCACGTGCTCGAGCACGTTCTGGCAGACCACGAGGTCGAATGCGCCCTCGGCGAGCGCGGGCGCGTCGGGGAGGGCGTCGGCCGAGATCTCGACGCGCGGGTCGTGCCCGAGGCGCGCGCGCAGCTCGGCCTCGCAGCCGGGCTCGGGCTCGAGCAGCACGAGCCGCTCGGGACCCGCGGCGAGGATGCGCTCGCTGAAGGTGCCGATCCCCGCCCCCACCTCGGCCACCCGGCGGGCGCCGCGGGCGAGCGGCCCCGCGGCGAGCTCGGAGAACATCCAGTCGCCAAGCGTCCCCGCCCGCCCGAGCAGGCGAAGGTCGCGCAGCACGTTCTCGGCGCCGGCGGCGGGGCCGTCCGAGCGGCGGAAGTAGGCGCAGTACTTCATCTTCGGGTCCACGTGGACGTGGCGCGCGCCGAGTGCGCTCGAGCGCAGCCGCCGCTCCGCCGCGGCGGAGGCGCCCGGGTGGAGCGGCGAGGCGTCGGCGGCGAGCGTGGCGAGCGAGGTGCGCTTGCCGACCGAATGGCGGCCCTCCGGCCGCAGCCCGGCCCCCGCGGCGACCGCCTCCAGGCCGCGCCTCGACAGGAGCACGAGGTGCTCGCCCGCGCGCTGGACCTCGGGCCAGCGGCGACCCATCAGGCGGCTCGCCGGAGCGGAGGCGTCCGGGGTGAGGACGGCCAGGACGCCGCCCGGGCGCAGCAGCGAGGACGCCCGGGCGACGAGGCCCGCGGGGTCCTCGACGTGCTCGAGGACGTCCATCATCGTGACCGCGTCGTAGGCGCCCTCCTCGAAGCCCGCCTCCTCCAGCGAGCCGACGCGCACCTCGACGCCCTCCTCGTCCCGGGCGTAGGCGGCCGCCCAGGGGTTCACGTCGACACCCGCGGCGTCCCAGCCGCGATCGCGGGCGGCGGCGACGAGGAATCCCGGCCCCGCGCCCACGTCCACTAGGCGGCGCGCTCCCCCGGGGCCGAGCAGGTCCTCTATGCGCGCGAGCGTCCCGTGGAACTTCGCCTTGATCTCGACGCGGTCGGCGAGGTAGTCCTTGTAGCCGTGGAAGCCGCCTGAGCCGAACTCGGGGTTCTGGAAGTAGTCGCCCTGCTCGTAGATCTCCGAGGCGTGGACCCGGTCGGCCGCCGGAAGGTAGAGGCTGCCGCAGCCGCGGCAGCGCAGGAAGCGCCGCTCCCCCACCCGCGGGCCGGGCCGCGCCGCATCCTCGGCGCCGCAGGCCGGGCAGGCCTCAGGCTTCACGGCGGCGCAGGAGGACGAGGCAGAACTGGGTGCCCTCGCCCTCGACCCGCTCGACGTCGGTGCCGCCGGCGGCGGCGGCCGTCCTGAGCTCGCCGAGGTCGACGGCGCTCCCGAGCCACTCCGGCCGGGACTGGCCGCGCGGGGCGCGCCCGAGGAGCGCGGCGAGGCGATCTCGGAGCCCGATCCGGGGGCGGTGGACGTCGGGGTCGTTCGAGACCTGGAAGGCAGCGAACCCGCCGGGGCGCAGGACGCGGCCGATCTCCCGGACGTAGCCGAGCGTGACCTGCGGGTCGGGGATGTGCTGGAAGACCACATGCGACACAACGGCATCCGCGCTCGCGTCCTCGATCCCCGCAAGCGATCGCCCGTCACCGTGGACCCATTCGACGCTCTCCAGAGCGGGGTTGTGCTCGCGCGCGAGCGCGAGCATCCGCTCGGAGACGTCGAGGGCCCGCACGCTGCGGGCGCGAGCGGCGATCGCGCGGGTCATGCGCCCGACGCCACAGCCGACCTCGACCACGTCGTGGGCGGGGTCGAGCTCGACGCCGAGAATCGAGAGCAGCGCGTCGAGGCCCTCCTCGCCGGAGGCCCAGAAGGCCGCCTCGTCGGTCCCGCGGTAGGCCTGGCGGTCGTCCACGAAGAAGAACGCGTCCTCTCCGGCCCGCTCGTCCCAGAAGCGTCGCATGCGCTCGGCGCCCGTCATGCCCGGGAGGGTAGGCCCCGGACCGGCCCGACAGCCGGGCTCAGCCGCCGGCTACGGCCGGGAGGATCGTGACCTCGTCGCCGTCCTCGACGGAGGTCTCGAGGCCGTCGAGGAAGCGGATGTCCTCGCCCTGCACGTAGACGTTCACGAAACGGCGCAAATCGCCGTCGTCGGAGATCCGCTCGCGCAGCCCTTCGTAGCGCTCGTACAGGCCGTCGAGGACCTCACCGACGGTGGTGGCCTCGTCGACCTGGGCCTCGGTGTCGCCGCCCGTGACGGCGCGGAGCTGGGTGGGGATCTTCACGGTGATGGCCATCGGGTCGCGGAGTGTAATGCTGCGCCCCGATGATCGTCCGGCGAAGCCCCGACGCGATCAGCCCGACGGCCCACTACACGGCCGAGGTATGGGCGCGGCACGGCCTCTCCCACCCCGCGCTCACGACCGCCGCGGGTCGCGTCCTCCACGCGGCCTCGCGCGTGCCGATGTCCGCGTCCTCCGCGGCGGGAGGCCCGACGCTCGAGTCGTTCCTGCTGGCCCGCCACCGGCTGATCGATCATCTGCTCGAGCGGGAGATCGCCGCGGGGCGCGTCTCGCAGGTGCTGGAGGTGGCCTGCGGGCTCTCGCCGCGGGGATGGCGCTTCGCCCGCCGCCACGGCGACGCGATCGACTACGTCGAGGCGGATCTGCCCGCGATGGCCGCGCGGAAGCGCGAGGCACTGGCCGCGGCCGGGACGCTCGGGGAGCGCCACCGGGTGGTCGACATCGACGCGCTGCGGGACGAAGGGCCGCTGTCGCTCGCGGCCGTGGCGACGGGCCTCGACCCCGGGCGCGGCGTGTGCGTGATCACCGAGGGCCTCCTGAACTACCTCGACCGCGACGCCGTGGAGGGCCTCTGGGCGCGGACCGCGACCGCGCTCGCGCGCTTTCCGCACGGCCTGTACCTGTCGGACCTGCACCTCGCCCGCGAGAACACCGGCCCGCTCGCCGCCGGCTTCGTGCGGGCGCTTTCGGTGTTCGTGCGCGGCCGCGTCCATCTCCACTTCGGCGACGCCGCGGAGGCCCGCCTCGCGCTGGAGCGGGCGGGGTTCGCCGACGCGCGGCTCCACCGTCCGCCCGACTTCGCGGGCGAGATCGAGGTCGAGGGACGCGGCGCGGAGGTCGTGCGCTTGATCGAGGCGTGGACAACGGGGTCAGACCCCCTTTAGGGAGGTCGAGGCTTGAGGGGTCAGACCCCCTTGAGGGAGGTCGAGGGTTCCGCCGGCGAGACTGAAGGGGTCAGACCCCCTTGAGAGAGGTTGAGGGTTCTGCCGGCGAGACTGAAGGGGTCAGACCCCCTTGAGGGAGGTCGAGGCTTGAGGGGTCAGACCCCCCTGAGGGAGGTCGAGAGTTCGCCGGCGAGGCGGATCACGTCGGCTCAGCCTTCCGGTCCGAGCCCGGCCGCGTGAAACGCCTCCTCCCGGCCCGGAAAGTAGGCCGCGTGCACGACGCGCCCGTTCTGGAACGTCCACAGCCACGCCGCGTCCTGCTCGATCCCCACGCCGCTCCCCTTGCCGACGTCGCGCTGGCGCCACCACGTGACCACCTGGTTCCCGTGCGCGCGGAAGTGCGGGCCGGCGATCACCTCGATCCGCTCCCACGCCGCAAGCCAGGAGCGCCAGAACGCGCGCACCTCGTCGTGTCCCAGATGCACCCGCCGCAGCTCGGGCGCGCCGAGCGCGCGGGTGTCCCAGGAGACCTGCTCGTCGAGGATGAGGAAGGTCTCGGCGCTCTCGCGCCGCATGAACTCGTCGAACATGACGCGCGCAGCGCGGACGTTGTCCTCCGGCGGCGGGGGCGATCTCACGGCGCGGGCTCGATCCCGATGTCTCGGAAAGCGTCGTCGTGCGACAGATAGATCGCCACATGCACGATGCGATCGCCGAGGAAGGTGAAGATCGAGGCCGCCTCCTGGCGCACCGGGACGCCGCTCCCCTTTCCCGTGAGGCGGGAGACCCACCACGTCACCACCTGGTTGCCGCTGGCGCAGTACCGTGGCTCCTCGACGAAGAACCCCTCGATCGTCTCCCACGCCTCGAGCCAGGCGCGCCAGAATGAGCGCACGCCGTCGTGGCCGTGGAACACGCGAGCCGAGTCGAGCGTCGGCAAGGCGCGCGCGTCCCACGTGACCTCGTTGTCGAGGACGCTGAACGTGAGCGCGCTCTCCGGACGCTCGAGCTCGTCGAACATCGCGCGCACCGCGGCCACCCTGTCGTCGGCAGTCATCGGACCGACTATCGCGCCTCCACGGCTAGATGGCGACCGGTGCGCCCTCCACCGTCTCCGCGAACGAGGCCACGCTCGGCTCGATGTCGTGCACCTCGAAGCTGCCACGCACCGCGTCGAGGGTCTTGAGGCCCTCGCCGGTGATCACGAGCACGACCCGCTCGTCCGCCCCGATGTCGCCGCGCGCCGCGAGCTTCGCGAGCGTCGCGGTGGTCACCCCGCCGGCGGTCTCCGTGAACAGCCCCGTCGTCTCGGCGAGCAGCCTGATTCCGTCGCGGATCTCCTGGTCGGTCACGGCCTCGACGCTGCCGCTCGAGCGCCGGGCCAGTTCGAGCGCGTAGGGCCCGTCCGCCGGGTTCCCGATCGCCAGCGACTTCGCGATCGTGTCCGGCTTCACGGGCTTGCAGACCTCCCTGCCGGCGTCGAAGGCCTGCGCCACCGGTGAGCAGCCCTCGGCCTGCCCGCCGTTGAAGACGGGCAGATCGCCCTTCACGAGCCCGACCTCGAGCCACTCCTCGAAGCCGCGCGCGATCTTCGTGAAGAGCGAGCCCGACGCGATCGGCGCGACGACCCGGTCCGGCAGCTCGAAGCCGAGCTGCTCGGCGATCTCGTAGCCGAGCGTCTTCGAGCCCTCGGCGTAGTAGGGGCGCACGTTGACGTTGACGAACGCCCAGTCGCGCTCGCCCGAGAGCTCGGTGCAGAGGCGATTGACGTCGTCGTAGTTGCCGCGCACGCCCACGACGTGCGTCCCGTAGACGCCCGTGGCGAGGATCTTCTGCTCCTCGAGGTCGGCCGGGATGAACACGTAGGACTCGAGCCCCGCGGCGGCGGCGTGGGCGGCCACGGAGTTCGCGAGGTTCCCGGTGGACGCGCAGGCGATCACCTCGTAGCCCAGCTCGCGAGCCTTCGCCAGAGCGACCGCCACGACCCGGTCCTTGAACGAGTGGGTGGGGTTCGCCGCGTCGTTCTTCACCCAGACCTCACCGAGCCCGAGGCGCTTTGCGAGGCGATCCGCCCGGATCAGCGGCGTGAACCCGGCGGGGAGCCCGGTCTTGGGGGGCGAGGAGAACGGGAGAAAGTCGGCGTACCGCCAGATCGAGAGCGGGCCCGCCTGGATCCGCCGCCGCGCCGCTGCGGCGTCGATCCCACTGTGATCGTAGGCCACCTCGAGCGGGCCGAAGCACGTCTCACAGACGTACCTCGCCTCGAGCGGGTAGGTCTCACGACATTCCTTGCACTGAAGCGCCTGCACCGGCATAGGGACCTCCTATGTGGAAAACCTCCGCCGTTTGCTGTGACGGAGGCTTGCGCTCCAGTCACATCTACCAGTGCCCCCGAGGGCCTGATGGAATTGGCACCTTTCCCGTCGGGCGCGAGCGCCTTCCAGTTGGTTGCCGGGGTTTCACAGGGCCATTTCCCTCCACCCCTCTCGATGCGAACGGCTATGTCGAAGGCGAAGGATACATACCCGGCGGACGGACGGGAAGCGAGCGCGCAGCCGAGCGCACCGCAAGGACCAGGGCAAGCAGCGCTCCGGCCCACGCGAGCGCCATGAGCGGGAAGTAGGCATAGACCGCCCAGTCGCCGTGCGGCACCGTGTAGATCAGCACCCCCGGCACGAACAGGAGCGCCTGAAAGGCCGCCACCCAGCCGAGGTGGCCGGCCAGGATGAAGAACGGGAGGCCCCACACCACGTACTGGAAGGCGAAGTTCGGGGCCAGCACGTAGAGCGTGAGCCAGGCGATCGTCACCGCATGAGCGGGCGCCGGGCGCAGCCAGAGGAGCAGCCCGGCGATGACGGCGAGGGCGAGGAGCGCCGGCGCGGAGCCCGCGTCGATCAGGGCGCGGCTCGCGGCGTTCAGCTCGAGGCCCTCCAGGCGCAGCGTCATCCACGCGTCGGCCAGCGAGGGCTGGACGAGCATGCTGATCCCCCCGAAGCCCGCGACGCCGTTGTACTCGAAGCTGTGGCGGGTCCCGGCGAAGTCGGCGGCGAGGAACGGCGCGAGCGCCGCGAGCGGCACGGCGCCGGCGGTGAGCGCCAGCTTCAGCCCCTCGCGCCAGGACCGCGCCGACGGCAGCAGCGCCAGCGCCACGAGCAGCGGCGTGGTCTTGAAGCAGGCGCCGAGCCCGATCAGGGCGCCCGCGAAGAGCCAGCGCCGCTCCGAGCCCGAGCGCGTCCACGCGAGGTAGCCCAGCAGGGCCGGCAGGGCGACCAGCGAGTCCATCTGGCCGTGAACGCCCGAGATCAGCCCGAAGGACGGCCCGAGGGCGACCAGCCCGGCCGCCGCGAGGCGCCGCCCCTGCGAGGCGCCCGCGCGCCCGAGCACGTCCTGGACCACCCAGGCGATCGCCAGATCGGCGGCGATCGGGCCGATCTGGACGAAGCCGTGGAAGGCGAGGCCCGTCGCCTTCGCGAGCGCCTGCCCCAGCAGGATGAAAGGGAGGAAGCCGGGCGGGTAGGGGAAGCGGAGCTGGTCGGCGTTGACGTCGCCGTAGAGGCCGAGACCGCTGCCCGAGAGCAGCGCGTCGCGGACGATCTGCCAGGAGTCGATGTCGTAGGAGACGCCGCGCGACCCGAACGCCAGGCCGACCCGCGCGCACAGACCGGCGAGGAGCATGGCCCAGAGGACCCGCCTCGCTAGCGCGCTCATTTCCTGGCGAGCCTCCGCAGCAGCGCGTCGCGCGCCGAGCGGACCGGCTTCATCGCGCTGTTGCGCGCGTCCCACAAGCGGTCGCGCGCCTCCTTCGCCCTGATCTCGAGCGCGGAGGGCTGCAGCACCGCCCGCACCTGCTCCTCGAGCTCGCCGAGCGGGTAGGGCCCGACGACGACCCGTTCGTGCGCGGGCAGCTCACCCTCCCAGAAGAGCGGCTGGAGGTGGTCCTCCTCGGTCATCTTCGCGGCGTGGCGCGGCGGGACGCGCACCCGCCAGTCCGAGTGGATCGAGTGCGGCTTGTGCATGAACTCGATGCCGCCGTCGCGCACCCAGCAGAGCCAGCGGTGATGCTCGAAGCCGCACCACGGCCCCTGCCCCCCGTAGGCCAGCTCCGAGATGAGCGTCGGGACCTCGATGTAGCCGCGCTTCGAGACGCGCGAGAGCTCGCTGCAGACCCAAACCGGGTCGCGGATGTCCTCGAGCGTCGTGACGCAGAGCGAGAAGTCGAAGAAGTCGTCCGGCCAGGGCCAGGGCTCGCGGTCGCAGAAGTCGCGGATGACCCAGCGCTCCTCGTTGAAGCGCTCGGGCCCCGGCCCGTAGCTCCCCATCGGCCCGCGCGTCTCGTACGGCATCGCGTCGAGCACCCAGTCGGCGCGGTTGAACGGCGCGCCCCAGGCGCCCACGTCGAGCACGACCTCGTCGTCGCGAAGCTCGGCCAGCATCTTCTCCGTGTTGCGCGGGAGCATCGGCGGCGAGGCTACCCGAGCCCCCGGCCGCTCCCGCTGCGACTGCGCGCGCGGGTGAAACAGTGCCTGGCACTGTTTCACCTAGAGGGCTCCGCAAGCGCGGAGAGGGCGGGCGGGGGTCAGCTCGCGAGGCGCGCCGCGACGGCGCCCGCGGCCTCCTCCCCCAGCCGCACCGCGTAGTTCGTGCCCCGGTCCTCGGGATAGACCTGCGTCGTGTTGGCGAGGAGGAGGCCGGCGGCGCCCGTCTCCAGCGGCGGCACGAGCCGGTCGTAGCCGACCGTGACGACCGGCTGGGCGTCGGGCTCGCGGAAGAGCCAGGCGTTGCGGATCCAGGCGCGGTCCCAGTCCGGGTTGGCGAGCCGCAGGCCGGCGTCGTAGGCCTCCAGGACCTCGTCGAGGCCCATCGAATACAGCGGGTCCGAGCGCTCGACGTAGTTGGCGACATAGAGGAAGCGGCGCCCCGCGTACTCGTCCGGCGGCACGAGGTTCGTCTGCTCGATCAGGCCCACGAACGGCAGCCGCGGGTCGGCCACGTTCGTCCAGTAGTAGGGGCTGAAGCGGCGGTCCAGCTCCAGCACGAGGCAGACCGTGGCGTGGTACTCGATCGCCTCCAGGCGGTCGAGATAGCCGGGCGCGAGCTCGGCCGCGAGCGCGGGGTCGAGCAGGGAGGCGAAGACGTCGTTGGGGACCGTGGCGACGACCGCGTCGTAGCGCTCGGCCTCGCCGGCCGCCTCGAAGGCGCGCGGATCATGGCCTCGCCGGAACGAGTCCGGAGCGCCCGGGGTGACCGCGAGCGTCCCGTCCCCGTCGCGGGCGACCGACACGGCGGGGCGGTCGATCAGGACGCGCCCTCCCCCGCCCTCGATCCGCTCCCGCAGCGCCCCGAAGAGCGGCTCGAAGCCGCCGCGGGGGTAGCCCAGCACCTCGGTGCGCGAGCCGCCGCGGCGGATCCGCAGCTTGCTCCAGATCCACGCCATCGAGACCTCCTCGGCGCGGTCGCCGAACTTGCCCCGCAGCAGCGGCCCCCAGACCACCTCCCAGGAGGGAGCGCCCATATGCCGCGTGATCCACTCGCACGCGGTGACCCGCTCGAACGGCGCGAGCTCGGACGAGCGGCGCACCCGCAGCACGGCCGCGCCCATCCGCAGCCGGGCCGAGAGCGGCAGTGGCTCGAACCGCAGCAGGTCGAGCGGGGTCGTGAAGGGATGGCTCCGCCCGCCGCTGAAGACCGCCACCGACGACGGCAGGAAGTCGATGGCGAGCCCGAGCTCGTCGCACAGCGAGCGCATGTGCCGGTCGGTCTCGAACAGGTGGTGGTAGTAGCGCTCGAGCAGCACTCCCCCGCCGGTGTCGAGCGTGGCCGCCTGGCCGCCGAGCCCCGGCCAGCGTTCGTACACGTCACACGCGACCCCCTCCGCCGTCAGGCGGTGGGCGGCCGCGAGGCCCGCCACGCCGGCCCCGATCACGGCCACCCGCCGCGGGGTCATCGCGGCGCGCCGTCGAGCGAGGCCAGCTCGCGCCGCATGCGCACGAGCTCGACCAGCGCCCGGGCGATCACCTTCGGCGTCGCCCCCTGCGAGCGCCCCGCCCGCCGCGGCTTGTGCGTGACGGGCACCTCGACCACGCTCGCCCCGCGCCGCCCGACCCGCACCATCAGCTCGGTGCTGACCATGTTGCCCACCGACCCGATCCGGATGTCGTCGAGGATGCGGCGCTCGAACAGCTTGAACGCGCAATCGATGTCGCGCACCGGCACCCAGAAGAGCACGCGCACGATCAGGTTCCAGCCCCAGGCGCAGAGCTTGCGCACGAACGGATCCTGGCGATGCTTGCGGTAGCCCGCGATCACGTCCACGGTGCCGACGTAGGGCAGAAGCAGCTCCAGCTCGTCCATGTCGAACTGGAGGTCGGCGTCGGTCAGGAAGATGTAGTCCATCTCCGCGGCCAGGAATCCCGAGCGGAGCGCCTCGCCGTAGCCGCGGTTCTCCTCGTGGCGCACGAGCCGCACACGGGGGTCGCGGTCTGCGATCTCGCGGACGATCGCCGCCGTCCGGTCCGCCGAGCCGTCGTCCACGACGACGATCTCGTGCTCGGCCAGCAGGCGCTCGGCCGTCCGCGTAGCCTGCTCGATCGACTCGCGGATGTTCGCCTCCTCGTCGTGAGCAGGCAGCACTATCGACACCCGCATCGGCCCCACCATGTCCGCGCTTCTAGCAGGTAGGTCGGCCGCCCCCGTAGAATCAAGGCCATGCCCCCCGTGTCGGACGACCCCCTCAGTCGCCATGCCGAACCTTCCCAAGCCACGACTGAGGAGAACGCCCCGCAGGCGCGTCGAGCCGCACGCGCCCCAGGCTCAGACTGAGCCGCGCGTCCAGTCCGTCGAGCACGGCGGCCTCCGCTGGATCAACATCGAGAGCCCCGGCGGCGTCGACCACGCGTGGCTGGAGGAGCACTTCGAATTCCATCCGCTCGACCACGAGGACGTCCGCTCACGCAACCAGCGGCCGAAGATCGACGAGTACGACGACTACCTGTTCATCGTGCTGCATTTCCCCGTCTTCGACAGGACCGTGGGAAGACTTAACTCCGGGGAGCTGGACATCTTCATCGGGCCGGACTACCTGATCACGATCCCGAACACGCACCTCCAGCCGATCGAGTACCTGTTCGAGCGCTGCCGCACCAACGAGGAGGTCCGCGACGCCCTGCTCTCCTCGAAGGGATCGGGCTATCTGCTCTACAAGCTCGTCGACGCCTGCTTCGACTACTGCTTTCCGATGCTGGCCAAGATGGGCAACAAGCTCGACCGGGTCGAGCAGGACATCTTCGAGGGCCGCTCCGAGGAGGTCGTGCGCGACATCTCGAACGTCAAGCAGGAGATCATCAACTTCCGCAAGATCATCCGCCCGCAGCGGACCGTCCTGCGCGACCTCGAGCGCACGAAGCAGCGCTTCCTCGCCGACGACCTGGAGGTCTACTTCGACGACATCGTCGACGCCTCCGAGCGGATCTGGGACATGCTCGAGAACTACAAGGAGGTCGTGGAGGCGCTCGAGGACACCAACGAGTCGGTGATCTCCCATCGCGTCAACGGCGTCCTGCGCGTGCTGACGGGCGTGAGCGTGATGCTGCTGCCGCTCACGCTCGTGGCGAGCGTCTTCGGGATGAACGTGAGCGTCCCCGGCGAGGGCGACCTGACGGCGTTCTGGATCATCCTCGGCGTGATGGCCGTGATGCTCGTGGGAATGCTGACGATCTTCCGTCGGCGCGGCTGGCTCTAGAGTCCCGCGTCGTCCCCGTCCGCCACGCGACCCCCAAGGAGGCCGGCACTTGACCGTCGACCCCTCGATCTTCAAGGCCTACGACGTCCGCGGGATCCATCCCGACCAGATCGACGGCGACGTCGCCCACCAGGTCGGGCGCGCCTTCGCGCGGGTGCTGGCGGACGAGTACGGCACCGACACGGGTGACCTGCGGATCGGCGTCGGGCGTGACATGCGCCTGTCGGCGCCGGCGCTCACCGAGCGCTACGTCGAGGGCATCCAGGACGAGGGCGCCGACGTCATCGACGTGGGGATGGTCGGCACGGAGATGCTCTATTTCGCCGTCGGCTCGCGGGAACTCGACGGCGGGCTGATGTGCACCGCCTCGCACAACCCGAAGGCCTACACGGGCGCAAAGCTCGTGCGCCGAGGCGCGATCGCGCTCTCGGGCGACTCCGGCATCGGCGAGCTGAAGGCGCTCGTCACGGCCGGGCTGCCCGACGAGCCCCGCGCGGCGCGCGGGATCCACTATGAGGAGGACGTCAGCGAGGAGTTCCGCAAGGCGGCGCTCGCGTTCGTCGACACGTCGGCAATCCGCCCGATGAAGGTCGTCCTCGACGGCGGCAACGGCATGGCCGGCCCGATGGTCGGGCCGATCCTGGACGGCCTCCCGATCGAGCAGGTCCCGACCTACTGGGTCCCCGACGGCGAGTTCCCCGACCACGAGCCCAACCCGCTCCTCCCGGAGAACCGCCGCTTCGTCATCGAGAAGGTGCTCTCGGAGGGCGCCGAGCTGGGCATCGCCTGGGACGGCGACGCCGACCGCTGCTTCTTCATCGACGACACCGGCAAGTTCGTGGACGGCGACTTCCTGACCGCGCTGCTCGCCGAGTCCGTGCTCGCGAAGCAGCCGGGCGCCTCGATCCTCTACGACGTGCGCGCATCGCGGGCGGTCGCGGACACCGTCGAGCGCTGCGGCGGAACCGCGCACCTGAACCGCGTCGGCCACGCCTTCTTCAAGACGCGCATGCGTGACGAGGGCGCCGCCTTCGGGGGCGAGGTCTCCGGCCACTACTACTTCCGCGACTTCTACTGCGCGGACTCCGGCACGATCCCGGCGCTGCTCATCCTCGAGCTGCTCTCGGAGAAGGGCAAGCGGCTGAGCGAGCTGCTGGCGCCGCTGCGCGAGCGCTACTTCATCTCGGGCGAGATCAACTCGGAGGTCGAGGACCAGGAGGCCAAGATGGAGGCCATCGCAGAGCGCTGGTCCGACGGCGAGATCACCCGGCTCGACGGCATCTCGGTCGACTACCCGGACTGGCACTTCAACGTGCGGCCATCGAACACCGAGCCGCTGCTGCGGCTGAACCTCGAGTCGCTCGTCTCCGAGGACGACATGGCGGCCAGGCGCGACGAGGTCCTGTCCTTCATCCGCTCGTGACGACCGAGGCCGCTCCCCCCGACCCGTTCGCGCCCGCCCGCGAGAGCGGGGTCCACCGCCTGGCGATCCCGACCCCCTTCGCCGTCGGCCGGGTCAACTGCTACCTGATCGAGGACGAGCCACTCACGCTCGTGGACGCCGGGCCGAACTCCGGCAGCTCGCTCGACGAGCTCGAGACGCAGGTGCGCGGCCTCGGCCACCGGCTGGAGGACATCGGCTTGGTCGTCATAACCCACCAGCACATCGACCACATCGGCCTAGTGGACATCGTCGCGACCCGCTCCGGCGCGGATGTCGCCGCGCTCGACGCGCTCGTGCCGTTCGTGGAGGGCTACGCCGACAAGGCGGCGGAGGACGACGAGTACGCGGCGGCGATCATGCTGCGGCACGGGATCGCCGAGGACGTCGTGAGCGCCCTGCGCTCGGTCTCGAACGCCTTCCGCGCGTGGGGCTCGCGCACGAAGGTCACGCGCGTGCTCCATGACAGGGAGCCGCTCGAGCTGCGCGACCGCTCATACGTCGTGCACCACCGCCCCGGCCACAGCCCCACCGACACCGTCTTCCACGACCGCGAGCGGCGCCACCTGCTCGCCGCCGACCACCTGCTCGCCCACATATCGTCGAACCCGCTCATCGCGCGCCCGGCCGGCGCCTCGCTCGACCCGCGGGACCGGCCCCAGTCGCTCGTGACCTATCTCGAGTCGCTGGCGGCGACGCGGGAGATGGACCTCGATCTCGTGCTGCCCGGTCACGGGGACCCGATCACCGACCACCGCTCGCTGATCGACCAGCGCTTCGAGCTGCACACCCGCCGCGCCGAGAAGATCCACCGGCTGGTGTCCGAGCGCTCGCGCACCGCGTACGAGCTGGCTCAGGCGCTGTGGGGCAACATCGCGGTGACCCAGGCCTACCTGACCCTGTCCGAGATCCTCGGCCACACGGACATCCTCACGAACGAGGGGCGCGTCCGGGAGGTCGAGGAGGACGGCGTCGCGCGCTTCGAGGCGGCGTGACCCAGGCCATGCGCCGATCGTGCGACGCCCCAGCGTCACGGCGCCACGCGCGAATGCGACATCTCAGTAACGCCGCGCCGGGGACGGTTTAGCAGCAACCATGCCCGCTCTCGAGGGAAGCGTCCTGGAGCGCGCGGAGGACCTCGCGGAGAGGATCCTGCCGTCGCGCACGCCGAAGCAGCGCATGCTCGTGATCGTCAACCCGTACGCGAGCACCGTCTCGGACCGCCTCAAGAACCTCGTCGTCTACGCGCTCCAGGCGCGTTACGAGGTCGAGGCGATCGACACCGAGGCGAAGAGCCACGCCACCGAGCTCTGCCGCGAGGCGGCGCACGAGGGCTACGACGTCGTCGTGGCCTTCGGCGGCGACGGCACCATCAACGAGGCGGCCAACGGCCTGATCGGCTGCGAGACCCCCCTCACCTGCCTCCCCGGCGGGGCGACCAACGTCTTCTGCCGCATCCTGGGGATCCCGAACGACGTCGTGGACGCGACCGAGCACCTGCTGCGGATCGCCGACGACTTCCGCCCCCGCCGGGTGGACACGGGCACCGTGAACGGCCGCCACTTCACCTTCGCCTCCGGGATCGGGCTCGACGCGAGCGTCGTGGAGCGGGTCGATCGCCACCCCACGCTGAAGCGGCGCCTCAACTACTGGTACTTCACCTGGGCGGCTCTCTCGACGTTCAACCGCCGCTACCTCGTCAACCCGCCCCGGATCCGGGTCGAGGCCGGCGGGCGCGTCGTGGAGGGCGTCACCGCGATCATCCAGACGACCGACCCCTTCACCTACTTCGGGCGCCGGCCGCTGCGGATCTGCGAGCCGTCCGAGATCGACGACGGCACCTTCGGGCTCACGGTCCTGAAGCGGGCATCCCCGCTCGAGATGGGGCTTCTCCCCCGGATCTTCTCCGCGAGCAGCGAGCGGATGCAGCGGGCGCGCCAGGTGGAGGGCTTCGCCGCGATCGACCGGGCCACCGTCACGGCCCTCGGAAAGCCGTTCCCGCTGCAGATGGACGGCGACTACGTCGGCGACTTCGAATCGGTCGAGTACGGCGTCGCCCGCCGCTCACTGCTCGTGGTCTCCTGAGCCGGCGGCTCAGCTGCTCGGCGTGACGCGGTAGGCGTCGAAGACCGACTCGATCTGGCGGATGCGCTGGACGCAGGCCTTGAGGGCGTGGGTGTCGGCCACCTCGACCACGAAGCGGTTCTTGACCATCGGGTGCATCACGGTGCAGCGCGCCTCGAGGATGTTCATCCCCGTCTCCGAGAACGCCCGCGAGAGGTCCTCCAGGAGGCCGGTGCGGTCCCAGCCGTCCACCTGCAGCTCCACACGGAAGGCGGCGGCGACGTCGCCCTCCCAGGCGACCGGCGTGAAGCGCTCCGGGCTCCGCTTGAGGTGCCGGGCGTTCGGGCAATCCTCGCGGTGGATCGTGATGCCCTTGCCGAGAGAGATGTAGCCGACGATCTCGTCGCCGGGGACCGGGCGGCAGCATTTCGCGAGCCGCACCATCACGTCGTCGATGCCCTCGACCTTGATCCCGTAGGAGGAGGACGCGGTCGTCTTGCGGTCCCCGTCGGTGCGCTTGAGGAGGTCGGCGGCGGCGCCCTCCTGCTCCACCGCCGACTCGCCCTCCTTGAGGCGCTGCATCAGCTTGTTGACGACGACCTTCGCCGAGATCTTCGCCTGCCCCAGCCCGACGTAGAAGTCCTCGCCCTTGCGGAAGCCCATCTCGCGGATCACGTCGGCCAGCAGCGGCGAGCCGGCGATCTTCTGCGCGGGCAGGCCCGCTCGCTTCAGGTTCTCCTGGAGCAGGTCGCGGCCGGTGCGCTCGGAGTCCTCGCGGCGCTCGCGCTTGAACCAGGCGCGGATCTTCGACTGCGCCCGCGGGGTCTTCACCACGGCCAGCCAGTCGCGCGAGGGGCCGCGTTCCTTCTTCGAGGTGAGCACCTCGACGATGTCGCCGGACTGCAGCTCGTAGGAGAGCGGGACGATCTTGCCGTTCACCTTCGCCCCGACGCAGCGGTGGCCGACGTCGGTGTGGACCGAGTAGGCGAAGTCGAGCGGGGTGGCGCCCGCCCGCAGCGACTTGACCTCGCCCTTGGGAGTGAAGACGTAGACGTCCTCCTCGAAAAGGTCGGCCTTCAGGTTCTCCGCGAACTCCTGCGGGTCCTTGAGCTCGTCCTGCCAGTCCATGAGGTGGCGGAGCCACTCGACCTTGTCCTCCATCGCGCGGCCGGCGGGAGCGCCCGTGCCGTAGCCGTCGCCCTTGTACATCCAGTGGGCGGCAACGCCGTACTCGGCCATCCGGTGCATCTCGCTCGTGCGGATCTGGATCTCGAGCGGTCGGCCCTCGGGCCCGATCACCGTGGTGTGGAGCGCCTGGTAGCCGTTGAACTTCGGCATCGCGACGAAGTCCTTGAAGCGGCCGGGGAGCGGCTTCCAGAGCGAGTGGATGATCCCGATCGCGCCGTAGCAGTCCTTCACGGAGCCGACCAGCACCCGCATCGCAGTGAGGTCGTAGATCTCGTTGAACTCGCGCCCCTTCTTGGCCATCTTCACGTAGATCGAATAGAAGTGCTTGGCGCGGCCGGAGATCTCGGCGTCGATGCCGACCGCGTCGAGCTCCTGCTCGAGGTAGCGCCCGGCACGCGCCACGTACTGCTCGCGCTCGTTGCGCTGCTGGTTCACCAGCTGCTTGATCTCGGTGTACTTGCGCGGGTGGAGCGCCGCGAAGGCGAGGTCCTCCAGCTCCCACTTGATCGCGTGGATGCCGAGCCGGTGCGCGAGCGGCGCGAAGATCTCCAGCGTCTCCTTCGCCTTCTCGTGCTGCTTCTGCTTCGGCAGCCCCTCCAGCGTGCGCATGTTGTGGAGACGGTCGGCGAGCTTCACCAGGATGACCCGGATGTCCTGGGCCATCGCGATCATCATCTTGCGGTAGTTCTCGGCCTGCCTGTCGTCGCGGCTCTGGAAGGTGATCCCGGTGAGCTTCGTGACGCCGTCCACGAGCAGCGCGACCTCCTCGCCGAACGACTCGCGCACCTCGTCCAGCGAGGCGCTCGTGTCCTCGACGGTGTCGTGCAACAGCGCGGCGGCGAGCGTGGCCGTGTCGAGCCGGAGGCCGGCGCAGATCTTCGACACGCCGACCGGGTGCGTGATGAAGTCCTCGCCCGAGCGGCGACGCTGGTCGGCATGGTGGTCGCAGGCGAACACGAACGCGCGCTCCAGCACGTCCCGGTCGATCGCCTCGACGGCGTCCGCGGCGTGCTCCTCGACCACGGCGAAGAGATCGCCGAGCAGCTCCCGCTCGATCGCGTTGAGGCGGGCCGAGGGGCCGGCCGGCTCCCTGGGGACCGTCGCGGCGTCCACGGGGCGGTGGCGGAAGTCGGGCTCGGCGGTCGAGACCGCGGCGGCCCTCTTGCGGTCGCCGTTCGCGGACTTGGGCTTGCGTCCGCGGGAGCCCGCGGCCTTCGGGTCCGGAGGGGACTTCGGCGTCTTTGCCACGTTCCTGAGTCTAGTCCCGCATGTCCCCGCTTCAGGCCACGACTCGCCCGGCGGCGGGGTCGAGCCGCTGCCGCACCTCCGCCAGCAGCGCGGTGGCGGCGCGGTAGGTGGCCGAGCGCTCGAGGTCCGTCCTGGGAGCGTCCGGCACCCGGCACGAGCGCGCGCCTGGCGCGACCTCGGCGAGCCCGAGCTCCGAGAGGACGGTCAGCAGGCGCGCGCAGTGGCCCGGCGCGCGCGGGTGGCGGCCGGGCCCCCGCAGGAGCGCCGCGAGCGCCTCGCCCTCGCACTCTCCGGCGTCCCTCAGGGCGCGAAACAGATCCGCGAGGACTTGCCGCAGGCCGAGCTCGGCCTCGGCGACGCCCAGGGCGAAGACGGCCTCGGCGGCGCCGTGCGCCGAGTGGGCGAGCCCTCCGGGCGGTCCGGGCAGGGCACGGAGCAGATCCTCCTGGCCGGCCCCCACATGTGGGTCGAGCGCGACCACGTGCGGGAAGACGGCGGCAAGCCCCGGGTCGGCCGCGAGGTCGTCCCAGCGGACGGCGGCGAGCGTGACGCCGAACGCGGCGGCCACACCCCCCGCGACGAGCCGGAGCCCCTCGCGGCGGCGGGCGACGTCGGCGCAGACCACCAGCACGTCCTCGCCACCCGACAGCAGCGAGCAGGCGAGCGGGGCGAAGCCCTCCTCACGGGCGTCGCAGAGCTCCCGCCGCGGCGCGCCCGGCGCGGGAGCCGCGCGCTCCATGTGGAGCGCCACCGCGTCGAGGAACTCGCGCCGCGCGGCCGGCTCGGCCACGTCTCCGGGCTCGGCCGCCTTCAGCTCGCGCAGTACGAGGCGCGCCTCGACCGCCCCGTTCCACTCGTTGCGCTCGAGCCTGATGGCCACCTCCTGCGGCGCGTCGCCAAGGGCCTTGAGCGATCCGGGCGGCGTGCGGAAGGCCACGGCGCGGGCCCGTCGACCCCCGCCCTGGAGGGCGAAGCGCGCGTGGTCGCCGTCCTCCCCCATCGGGCGCACGTCGCCGACGCGGGCAGCGGGAACGAGCAGGGTCGGCGAGGGGTTGGCCTGACCGAACGGGGCGAGGCGACCGAGTTCCTCGGCCAGCGACAAGGACAGCGAGGGCACGGCGGCCACCGCGTCGATT
The DNA here is from genome assembly GCA_035553855.1 of Thermoleophilaceae bacterium. Lineage (GTDB taxonomy): Bacteria > Actinomycetota > Thermoleophilia > Solirubrobacterales > Thermoleophilaceae > JBBDYQ01. The sequence goes on from DATMJO010000067.1 coordinate 20,930, forward strand.
CGCACACGCCGGACGAGGTCCGCCGGCGTGAGCGCCGCGGCGGCGTGCGCGGCGAAGGCCAGCCGGAACTCCCGCACCCGCTCGGGGTCGATCTCGAGCCCGGCGGCCATCGCATGGCCACCGTGGCGGCGAAGCAGCGAGCCGCAAGCCGCGAGCCCGGCGTGGAGGTCGTAGGCGGGGATGCTCCGCCCGGAGCCCCTCCCCCCCTCCGGCCCGAGCGCCACCATGACGCACGGGCGGCCGTGCCGCTCCACGATGCGAGAGGCCACGATCCCGATCACCCCGGGGTGCCAGCCGTCCCCGGCGAGCACGAACGCCGCCTGGGCGTCCTGCTCCGCGCGCAGCGCCTCTGCCTCGAACGAGATGCGAGTCTCGACGTCGCGGCGCTCGCGGTTCAGCAGATCCAGCTCGGCTGCGATCTGGGCGGCCCGCTCGCCGTCGTCGGTCATGAGCAGCTCAAACGCGGGATCGGGGCGTCCGAGGCGGCCGGCGGCGTTCAGGCGCGGGCCGAGCCGGAACCCGAGGGAATGGGCGTCGACGGCCCCCGGGTCGAGCGCGGCCACCTCCATGAGGGCCCGCAGCCCGGCCTTGCGGGTGCGGGCGAGCGCCCTGACGCCCTCTCGGACGAGGCGGCGGTTCTCGTCGACCAGCGGCACCACGTCACAGACCGTCGCGAGCGCGACGAGGTCGAGGTCCTCGGCGGCTTCTGCGGGGTCCTCTCCCGCGCGGGCGAGCAGCGCCTCCACGAGCTTGTGCGCGACTCCGGCGGCGCACAGCTCCCCGAACGGGTAGCCGCACACCGTCGGGTGGATCACGGGACAGTCCGGAAGCGTGGCGCCGGGGAGGTGGTGGTCCAAGACGAGGGCGTCCATGCCGAGCTCGCGGGCGCGGGCGATCTCCGTGACCGAGCCGACCCCGCAGTCCACGGTGACGAGGAGGCCGGGACCGGCCGCAGCGAGATGCTCGACCGTCGCGACCGACAGGCCGTACCCGTCGGCCCGGCTCGGCAGGTGCCAGCCGGCCTCCGCCCCGAGGCGCCGGAGCGCCCGGACGAGGACCGCCGTGGAGCAGATGCCGTCCACGTCGTAGTCGCCGTGCACGACGATCCGGGACCCCCGGCGGACGTGGTCGAGCAGCAGGTCGCAGGCCGTGTCCATGCCCGCGAACAGGAACGGGTCGTGCCGCTCGTCCGCCTGCAGGAAGCGGCGTGCCTGGGCCGCCGTGCGGTGGCCGCGCCGCGCCAGCACGGACGCGGTGACGAGCGAGACGCCGAGCTCGGCGGCGAGTGCCCGCGCGGAGGCGTGCTCCAGGGGATCGACTGCCCATCTGAGGGGTCTGGGTGCCACCCGTCGATGGTGGCGGGCGGCGGGGACGGAACCCGCGGAACCGCTCAGATGTGGGGGCGGACGGCCGGGTCCTTGCGGATCCCCCACCAGTAGCAGAGCGCGAGTCCGGCGATCGAGCCCGGCACGGCCACGAGCGCCTGCAGCAGGTCGGTGTCGTTGCGGCCCGGAATCGTGAGCCCGGAGAGCAGGAAGCCGATCACGGCGGACCCGGCGATCGCGGCGAGGAACGCCCCCACGATGCCGCCGTAGAAGCGGTCCGGGACGAACACCGTGAAGTGCCAGATCGCGATTCCCATCATGACCCAGACGAGCATGCTCATCGCGTCATCGCCTCCCGTGCTTCTTCCGCCGCGAGCGCGTGCCGCTCTTCGGCTGCCGCTTGGGCTTCGGCGGCTCCGGCTCGGCCGCCTGGCCGGGCAGGCCCGCTCCGGCGGGCGGGTCTGTGAGGACCGAGCGCTGCACGGTCTCCTCCGCCGGGGCCTCCGGCTCCGGCTCGGGATCGGGCGGCGCCTGGGCACGGTCGAGCTCCTCCAGCGAGTCGGGCGGCGGCGTCTCGCGGCGTCCCTCCGCCGACGCGCGCGGACCGGCGGCTCGCTCGCGCCCCGCGCGGCCGGCCGCCCTGCGCGCTCGCGGCCCCGCCGCGGCGGGGCGCGCCGTGGTCGCCATCTCCTCGTCCTCGCCGAGTTGGGCCTCCGCGTACGCGGGCACGACACCGCCGTGGTCGTCCATGACGATCAGGCGCCTGCGGACCCAGACGGGCTCGCGTTCCTTCCAGTGCCAGAGGACGGGCGTCGCGATGAAGATCGACGAATAGGTGCCCGAGGCGATGCCCACCAGCAGCGCGAACGCGAAGTCCTTCAGCGTCTCCCCTCCGAAGAGGAGCAGCGCCGTGACGGGCATGAGCGTCGAGAACGAGGTCGCGAGCGAGCGCACCACGACCTCCGACATCGAGCGGTTCACGATCTGGGAGAAGGTCGCGCGCGGCATCCGCGGCACGTTCTCGCGGACCCGGTCGAACACGATGATCGTGTCGTAGAGCGAGTAGCCCAAGATGGTGAGCAGGGCCGCGACGGTGGCGGTCGACACCTCCCTGTCCGTCAGGGCGTACACGCCCGCTGTGATGAGGATGTCGTGCGACAGGGCGATCAGCACCGGTACGGCGTACTTGAACTCGAACCGCAGCCCGATGTAGATCGAGATCAGGAACAGCGACGCGATGACTGCGATCAGCGCCGTGCGCGCGATCTGCTCCCCGAACGTCGGGCCGATCGACTCGCTGGTGAAGTCGGCCTGGCGCACGCCGAAGGCCTCGTCGAGGCGGTCGCGCAGCGCCTGCACGCGGTCCGGCTCGAGCGTCGGTGTGGCGATCTGGAACACGTTCTGGCCGAGGTCGGGGTCGTCGACCTCCTGGATCTTGGCCTCCGAGAGGCCGAGCGGCGCGAGCGCCTCGCGCACGTCCGCGACTTCGGCGGGGCGCTCGATCGGCGTCTTGATCCGCGTGCCCGACTCGAAGTCGATGCCGAAGTTGATCCCGAGCCCCGCGATCGCCAGCGCGCCGGCCACGAGGATCAGCCCGGAGATCGAGAAGAACCAGCGCGAGAGCCCGGTGAAGTTGATCCGCGTGCGGATGCGCTGCTCACCGGCGCCGAGGGCGAAGCGCGACCCCAGCAGGCGCGTGCGCGCCATCGCGCCGAGGATCGCCGAGGTGGCGAGCACGGCCGTGAACAGCGAGACGAGCGTTCCGACCCCGAGGGTGAAGGCGAAGCCCTTGACGCCGGCCGTGGCCAGCATGAACAGGATGAACGCCACGCCGATCGTGACGACGTTCGCGTCGATGATCGTGCGCAGGGCCTTCGCATAGCCCTGCGAGATGGAGGCGGGTATCGATCTCCCGGCGCGTGCCTCCTCCTTGATGCGCTCGAAGATGACGATGTTCGCGTCGGCCGCGACGCCGAGCGTCAGGATCAAGCCCGCGATTCCCGGCAGGGTCAGCGTGACCGGGATCAGCTTCACCAGCGCGAACAGGAAGATCGCGTAGGTCAGGAGCGCCATGCCCGCGATCACCCCGAGGACGCGGTAGAAGACGATCAGGAAGAGCAGGACCAGCAGGAGGCCCGCGCCGCCCGCGATGAGGCCCTGGTCGAGGGCCTGCTGGCCGAGCGTGGCCGAGACCTGGGTCTGCGAGACGAGCTTCAGCTCGATCGGGAGGGCGCCGATGCGCAGCTGGTTCGCGAGGTCCTGGGTCTCCTCGACGTTGCCGATGTTGGTGATCTGCGCGCCGGTGCGGCCGTCGATCCCCTCCGGATCGGTGCGGAAGTTGATCGTCGCGAGCGAGATGATCCGGTTGTCGAGCGAGATCGCGAAGCGCTGGAAGGCGTTCTCGACGTCGGAGCCGGGCGGAAGGATCACCTGCGCGCCGCGCTGGGCGATGCGGCCGGTGACGCGGGCGAAGGCGCGGCGCCCGGCGTCGGTGAACTCCATCGAGACCACCGGTGCGTTGGTGGTCGGGTCGAAGTTCTGCTCGGGGTTCTCGATGTCGGAGCCCGAGAGCTCCGAGTCGTCCTCGAGCACCCAGTAGCTGCGGGGCGCGGTCGGCGGGGCGGTCGGGGCGCGCTCGGCCTCGAGCACGATGATCCCGCGGGGGACCTCCACGATGCGGCTGCCCTCCGGCGGGCCGGCGTCCCCGAGGGCCTCGAGGTCCTCCTTGCAGGCCGTCTCCTCCGCGAACTCGGGCGCCCCACCGCGCTGGGCGGGAGGCGGCGCGGCCTCCTCGAAGTCGCCGAGCAGCTCCTCGCAGGTATTGCCGGGGATGATCGCGACCGAGCGCTTCTCGAGCGGGGACTTGCCGACGGTCTCCTTCGTGAGCGGGATGCCGTCCTTGCCGAACAGGTAGAAGCGCGCCCCGCGGGTGGTGTCGTTGCGGCGGTCGTAGAACTCGCGGACCGCTTCCTCGTCGCTCGGGTCGATCTCGTTCTCGCGGAGCAGGCCGTCGTCCTTGCCCGAGGCCGACGACATCC
>DATMJO010000068.1:0-6253 GCA_035553855.1 Thermoleophilaceae bacterium
GCCGAGGAAGCCGTCCTCCCAGCCTGAGCCGTCGAGGTAGCCGAAGCGCACGACCCGCGCTCCGATCTCCCGGCCGATGCCGGCCACCGCCTCCGAGCGGTCGAAGTCCTTGCCGCCGTATCGGTAGCCGTCGATCGCGAGCAGGACCTTCGGCTCGATCTGCTGGAAGCGGTCGACGACCGAGCGGGCGCCGAACTCGGGCGCGGCCGAGGACCAGACGGCGCCGATCGACGCGCAGGCGAGGAAGGCGGCAATGGTCTCGGGGATGTTCGGCATGTAGGCCGCGACGCGGTCGCCCGGGCCCACGCCCAGCGCCCGCAGGCCGGAGGCGATGCGGCCCGCCTGCTCGCGCAGCTCGCCCCAGCTCACCGCGTTGAGATCGCGCAGCTCCGAGGAGTGGCGGATGGCGACGTCCGCGTCGTCCTTGCCGCGGAAGATGTGCTCGGCATAGGAGAGCTCGGCGCCAAGGAACCACTCGGCGCCGGGCATCTCTCGGCTTCCGAGCACGCGCTCGTACGGCGCCGAGCCGCCGAGCCCGAAGAAGTCCCAGATCGCCGCCCAGAAGCCCTCGACGTCCTCCACCGACCAGCGCCAGAGCGAGTCGTAGTCGCCGTGGCCCTGTGCGCGCATGAAGCGCGTCATCGTCGCGCGCTCGACGCGCTCGGCGCTCGGCCTCCAGAGGACGGGGGGTGCGTCTGCCATACCGCGCGCAACCTAACGGGTGGCGGATCCCGGCGAAACAGTGCCAGGCACTGTTTCATCCCTTGGGGTAGGTGATTCGGACGATCCTGCTTGGCACAGCCCCGAACGGCCGTTACTGTCCCGAACGGCATTCGACCGGGAGGGCCGATGACGTCGGAGGCGAGCGATTTCGCGAGTCTCAAGGAGCAGCACCGCGTGGAGAAGCGCGAGCACATCGCTCGCGCGGCCGCATCCGTGTTCGCACGGCAGGGCTTCGCGGAGACGTCCGTGGGGGACGTGGCGCGGGCGGCGGGGATCTCCCCGGCCTCGCTCTACACCTACTTCGGCAGCCGCGAGGAGCTGCTCTTCATCGCGACGTTCCTCGAGATCGGCGAGCTCGAGGCGCGCATGCGCCTGGCGCTCGGAGCGGAGGGGCCCGCCGACGCGGCCGTCCGCCGCATGGTCGATGCCTACTGGAGCTTCTACCGCGACCGGCCCCAGGGCTTTCGCATGCTGATGGCGGGGCTCGACCGGGCGGCGCGGGCGAAGGTGCCGGGCGAGCTGGTGGCGGAGTACGACCGCCGCGCGCTCGAGTGCCTGACGCTGCTCCGCGATGTCGTGGACAGGGGCTCGCGGGAGGGGACCTTTCGGGCGGGGGATTCCTGGGAGCTGACGCACGTGATCTGGGGAGCGATCCACGGGATCCTCGGGCTGGCCGCGCGCCAGGATCCCGAGCGCTTCGTGGGCTTCGCGGTGAAGGACCTCGTCGACCGCACGGTCGACGCGCTACTCGACGGCATACGGGAGGAACGATGAGGAAGGCATGGATCGCCGCTGCGGCGATATCGCTCGTGGCGGCTTCGGGCGCTTCGGCGCAGGAGTACGACGAGACACGCAACTGGCTCGGCGCGTACGGGCAGACGCAGAAGGACTGGACCGATCCCGAGGAGACCACGGGCGTCGTCGCGCTGTCGGCGGAAAACCTCGCCCGAAGCCTCCAGGAGCCGGACAAACTCGCAAGCCGCAACCCCGTCTACCAGCACCACACCTGGCCGTTCGCGGGCGATCCCGACCGGGCGACCTGGGCCGGCCAGAAGATCCCGCTCGAGTTCGCCTGCCCGTCGGGCATCAAGCTCGACGGCACCGTCTGGGCGCCCAACGCGGCGATGCTCGCCGCGAGCGGGTTCAGCGCGCCGCTGCCCGGCGTCGTCATCAACGAGGGCTTCATGGGCACGCAGCCGATGTACTACTGGGCGGCGCAGGGGCTCGCGGAGGCCGGCTACATGGTGCTCACCTTCGACACGCCCGGCCAGGGCTCGTCGGAGAGCGGCAGCTGCGGCGAGGCCGCGCTGAAGACCGCGGTGGACTTCTTCACCTCGAACCAGAACCCGCTGCGCTCGCAGCTCGACGTCGACCGGATCGGGACGGCCGGCCACTCGGCCGGCGCGTCGGCGGTCCAGTCGCTCGGTGACTACGGCGGGCGGGTGAAGGCCATCTCTGCCTGGTCGGACCTCGGGTCGTCGTACTCGGGCAGCGCCCCGATCCAGGGCCAGGGCGCCGACTACGAATCGTGGATCCTGCCGCCGACGCCGACGCCCAACTCGTCGTCCGAGGGCAAGCTCCGCGGGTACGACGCCCAGAAGGCGCGCGGCATCGACACGCAGGAGATCGTGATCGAGTCGGGCTCGCATCTCGCCTGGTCGCACGTGACGTGGTCGTACACGTCCACGTGGTCCGAGGAGATCGCGCTCCACTACGCCCTCGCCTGGTTCGACCGCTACCTTGCGGCCGACCACGTCCGGGACGGCAAGAGCGCCACGGCCCGTCTGAAGGAGAACCACGAGTCGGTTGAGTCGCCCGGCCACGGCCTGTCGAAGAAGTACGCCTCGGCGTACCACCTCGACGGCGTCGAGTGCCGGAACATGGTGGCCGGCTGCTGATCTGCGGGCGCGTGGCCGCCGTCAGTCGAGACGGGGGCCGACGCGCTCGTCGATGAGGCGCACGAGGCGCTCGCAGGTGTCGATGGCATCAGCGAGCGCCTCGTCGTCTATTCGGGCAGGAGCGTCCGACGGCAGGTTCGAGTCGGGCACGAGGCCATGCTCGTCGCGGCCGGAGAGCGACAGGGCCGGGAAGCTGCGCAGGCGGGCGATGTGGGCGCCCGTGATGTCGCGCGACGACACGCTCGGGAGCCCCAGCTCCTCGCACAGCTCGACCAGCAGGGGGTGGTAGGAGGCCCCGACGAGCGGGCCCTCGCGGCGCGCGTAGGCCAGCTCGCCGCGGCCCGGGCCGCGCAGCTCGACAAAGACGGTGCGCTCGCGATCGAGCTCGCGGCGGAACTCGCGGATCCAGGCGCGCACCCCGAGGCCCAGGCCGGTGCCCGAGCCGGCGAGCAGGATCCAGAGGTCGAAATGCTCCAGGTCGCCGTCCAGACGCTCGGCCAGCTCGAGCACGCCCGCGACGCCGGCCGCGTTGTCGTTGGCGGCGGGAACCACCCCGGAGAGGCCGGCATCGGTGAACAGCGGGACGTAGAGGATGAGGATCACTGTCGGGACGAACTGGACGATCGTGAGCGCTGTCGAGTCCTCGCCCGCGAGCCGGGCGAGGCAGCAGACGAGCACGAGCACGAGGGACCAGAAGAACGGCTCGTACTGGCCGAGCGGGCGCCGCAGCAGGCGACCGATGCGCGCGCGGCGCTCGTTCAGGCGGCGGCCGTGGAGGATTCCGGTGCGCCCCGCGTCGTAGTTGGCGACCAGCACGAGCGTGCCCGGGCGGTCGCTCTCCTCGCCCGAGACCACGTTCTGGGAGGCGCGCCGGCCCGTGAGGCGGCGGACGGCGAGATAGGAGCCGCCGATGTCGCCGAAGGCCGACATGGCGGCCACGAGCACGATCAGGGTGCCGATGAAGGGGGAGGAGACGGCGATGACGCTGCCCGCGATGCCGGCGAGCGCGTGCAGGGCGTGCGTGAGTGGCCAGTTGGGGAAGACCTGGACCGGCTGGGTCTCGGCCTCCCGGCCGATCTCCTCGAAGCGCTCCTCCAGGTGGCGGGCCGCTCGGCGCTCGGCGTCGGACCCGGGCGCGCGGCCCGGGAATGCGACGAGGTCATCGATCTCCTTGCGCGTGTCCACGGCGCGGGAAGCTAGCGGCTATCGCACGCCGGGCGGGGCGCTAACGTGCGCGGCGGGCCGGTGAAGGGAATTGGCATACCTCCGCCGCTCAAAACGGCGGGCTTGCGGGTTCGAGTCCCGCCCGGCCTATTCCTCGCCGTCGAAGTAGGCGACGGCGCTGCCGCGGCGCACGATCACGTCCTCGTCCCGGTCGCCGGTCCACAAAGCCACCTTGCCGCTGTCCGGATAGGCGGTGCCGGTGGGAAGGACGACATCCGACCACATGAGGACACGGACGGTCTCGGCGCTGTCGTTCTGCACCCGGTGAGCGCCCTCCGGGCCCGTGGGGAAGAACGCGAGGTCGCCCGGGGCGAGGGTGTCGGAGCCGCCGGGGTGGCGGACCGTGGGCGTGCCGGCCACGACGAAGAGCCACTCCTCCTCGCCGTACTCGTAGTGGTACGGGCAGAGCGCCTCCCCCGCAGGCAGTTCGTAGAGGGTGGCGCCCGTATGCCTGGCGCCGAGCGCGGGCCCGAAGCGGGCCATGCCCGAGCGGAAGCCGGGCGGGTCGGTCTCGTCGTAGGTGAACTCGGCGGAGGAGAGGCTCACGGTTCGCATGAGCTCATTGTCGCCGTGCGGCCGGCGCGTCGCTATCAGGGCATGGCGTGTGGTGCGCCCGGGCCGCTGCTCAGGCGACGTGGTGCTCGTCGCGCTTGACCTCGACCTCGACGTTCCACTCCTGGCGGAACCCGCGCATCGCGAAAGCGATGAGCAGCACCTGCACGGGGACGACGATCAGGGTCAGGAGGCCGAGGATCCCGGGCGGTAGCGCGGGGTCGTTGAAGCCCTCCTTGTCGCGCTCGAACCACGCGGGCCCGGCGACCGCGGCGATGACGGCGAAGATGATCGCGAGCGCGGCGGCGACGGGCAGGATGCCGCGGTTCCAGCGGGCGACGTAGAAGGCCGACATGCCGTAGACGAATGCCCAGCCGATGGCCACGATCTGAGCGCCCTGCAGCGCCTCCCAGCCCCCGGCGGTGATGACGGCGATGAGGCCCGCGCTCGTGAGGAGCAGGAGGACCACGGCGGCCTTCGTCGCCTTGGACTCGGCCTTGTCGCGGTTCGGATGGGTGATTACGACGCCTGAGGCTTCCATCGTGCGGACTCTAACGCGCCGCGCGGTTGCGTGGCGCAAGTCGCGACTTCCAGGCAGCAGGGGAGCCGGTGAGGGTGGCGAGGCGCGTACGGGCGCCGGGCCGCGCCGCGTCGGCTATTGCCGAACGGCGGCGGCCTTCTCGGGAAGCTCCTTCTCAGGTTCGTCGTCGCCGCCGGTGACGGCGTTCTTGAACGAGCGCATTCCCTGCCCGACCGAGCGTCCCATCTCGGGTAGCCGCTTGGGCCCGAGAATGAGGAGGGCGACGATCATGACGATCACAAGTTCCATTGGTCCGACGCTCGGCATATGGGTTCCTTTCGGTGGCGGCAGATCAGGCCGCGCCCGTGTCGGGCGCGGCCTTGGCGATCTGATGCCGGTGGATGGGGAGGCTCGTCGGTCTTCCGGCTAGGCCTTGACGAAAGGCATGACAGCCTCCAGGACCTCGTCGGTCGAGAGGGCTTCGTCGAAGCCCACCGGCGCGGGGTTCTCGTCGCGCAGCAGCCTGATCGCGGCAGCGTGACGGGCCTCGATCTGGACGATGCTGCCGGCGGCCGCGAGGACCTCCGTCGACTCGATCGCCGGAGCGGCGCCGTTGTAGGCGGAAACGCCGGTGTCCTCGAGGGTCTGGGCGAGCTCCAGGAAGCTGGCCTCGTTTGCGAAGGCCTTGCCGAAATCGACTCCCGGCGCCTTCACGGGCTCGCCGCCCAGGTCGCGGATCGTCACAATGAGCGCCTCAACGTGAGCTTCCTCGTTCTCCTGGATCTCCGTCGCGAGTGACTTGACCTCGGACGCCAGCTTTGTCTCCGCGAGTGCCTGCTTGTAGTAGGCCGCCTCGAGGTACTCGAGGGTGAGGGCGAAGTTGAGGATCTCGACGTCGCCGCCGCCCTCCTGGGCCATCGCCCTGCTGACGAACGGGCCCACGGAGGCGAGTCCGTAGACCGTGCCTGCTGCGAGCGCGCTGCGCATGATGAACACCTGGCGCGTGGTGCCTGTGATTTCGATTGCCGCCACTTCAGGGGCGGCGAGCTTGGGATTGGGCATGTCTGTTCCTTTCTGCTCGTCGCCTAGGCGGCGATGAATGGCTTGACGGCTTCCAGTACCTCGTCCATCGTCGCCGGCTTCGCGAAGGGGCCGTCCGGGACGACCGACTTGCCCACCAGCGTGTTGAGCGCGGCGGCGTGACGACCCTCGACAGTGTGGATCGCGAGTGCCGCGGCGAGGATCTCCTTGTCCTTGATGCGGCCCGCTTGGCCCAGGTAGGCGGCGGCGCCGAGGTTCTCGACTGACGCTGCCGTTTCCAGGATCGTCTCGGGAC
>DATMJO010000069.1:0-23637 GCA_035553855.1 Thermoleophilaceae bacterium
GATCCGAGCCGACCGCGAGCACGACGTCGGCCTCGTCCCAGAGCGCGCCGGTCATCACGACCTACAGCGCGCGGGGGCTGATCCCGCCCGGCCATCCCTGCCTGGTGGGCCTCCCGCCGCACGTCCCCGAGGCCGGCGCGCTCTGGGACGAGGCCGACGTCGTGCTCGCGGTCGGCTCGGATCTCGACGGGATGATGACCCAGAACTGGCGCATGCCGAAGCCCTCCTTCCTGATCGCGGTGAACGTGGACGAGGGCGATGCCGCGAAGTCCTACGGGCCCAACCTCATGCTGAGCGGGGACGCGGCGCTCGTCTGCGGCGCGCTCGTGGAGCGCCTGGGCGAAGGCCGCCCCGCGCCGGACCTCGAGCCCCTCCGGCGGCGCGCCTGGGACCGCCTCGCCTCCGAGCATCCGCAGGAGGTGGAGTTCGTGCGGGTCTGCGAGCGGGTGCTCCCGAGCGACGGCGTCGTCATCTGCGACATGTGCATCCCCGGCTACTGGCTGGCCGGGTTCCTGCCGGTCCACCGCCCGCGCGGGCTCCAGTACCCGATGGGCTGGGGCACCCTCGGCTATGCGTTCCCGGCGGCGATCGGCGCAGCGCTGTCCGGCGCTTCGAGCGTGGTGAGCATCTCCGGCGACGGCGGCTTCCTGTTCGCGTGCGGCGAGCTGGCCACGGTCGCGCAGGAGAAGATCCCGCTGACGGCGGTGATCGTCGACGACGGCGGCTACGGGATGCTCCGCTACGACCAGGCGGGCGAGCCCGGGCAGCAGGGGATCGACCTGGACACACCGGACTTCGTGGCCCTCGCGCGCTCGTTCGGAGTCGAGGCCGAGCGCGTGGCGGGCCTGGGCGCCGGCTTCGGCGCCGCCCTGTGCCGCCACATCGCGGACCCCGCTCCGAGCGTGCTCGTGGCGGACGCCGCCCTGGAGCCCCCGCCGACGACCTCGCCGCGCTGGTACCGGACGGGCTGAGCGGCGCCGGCCGCCGCGCCGGCCGTCGCGCCGGCCGCCCGGCCCCTTCGGGCGACTATGCAGAAAAGCACGCCATGCGACGCGAAGCCCCCAGTGCCCCCAGTGCCCCGCGGATGGCCGCCGCGATACGCGGATCGGGGCGTCGCACCCCCGCATAGCCTCTCCCGAGCCGCTCGTAGGGGTCGGGCACCCGGCTACGGCAGCTTGTAGCCCGGGTCCGCGGGCAGTTCGGCGACGTCCATCTGGGCCTTCTGGAGCTTCCCCGACCAGTCCCAGTTCATGGACTGCCAGCGGGTGAACTGGTCCACGACCCAGATCCCGGAGAGCCTGCTCCCGTTGCCGGACTTCCCGTTGCCGCCGAAGGGCAGGTGCGCCTCCGCGCCCGAGGTCGAGTTGTTCACCGACAGCATCCCGGCCGAGATTCCCTGGCGGAAGCGGAAGGCCGCCTTGGGGTCGGTCGTGTAGATCGAGGACGAGAGCCCGTAGCCCGGGAGGTTTGCCATCTCGATCGCCTCGTCGAGCGTCGCGAAGCTCGCGAGGCCCACGAGCGGCCCGAAGGTCTCGGTCGAGAAGAGCTCGTCCTCAGGCAGCACGCCGGCGACGATCGTCGGGTGGCAGAAGAGGCCTGCGTCCGGATCGCCGACGAATCCCGCCCGCGGCGCATCCGCCCCGATCCGGCCGACGGCGCTCGAGCCCGACACGGAGTGGTGGTCGCGCACGAGCTCCAGCCATCCGACGAACCGCTCGTGGAAGCGCTCGTGGATCATCGGCCCGTAGAGCACGTCCTGCATCGGGTCGCCCACCGGGGCGGCCTCGACGGCCTTCGTGAAGCGCGCGAGAAACTCGTCGTGCACCGACTCGTGGACGATCGCGGTCCCGAGCGACGTGCAGCGCTGTCCCGCCGTGCCGAAGCCGCTGAAGAGAGCGCCCTCCACCGCCAGGTCGAGATCGGCATCCGGCATCACCACGAGCGGGTTCTTGCCGCCGAGCTCGAGGCAGGGGGACTGGAGATGTCGTCCGCACAGCTCGCCGATTCTCACCCCGACCGCGCTCGACCCGGTGAAGCCGACCTTGTCGACGAGGCCCTCGCCGAGCGCGCGCTCCAGCCCTTCGAAGGTCTGGGGGCCGTCGGCCTGGACGACGTTCAGGACGCCGTCCGGCAGCCCGCCGGCGATGAACAGCCGCGCGAGGGCCTCGCCGAGCGCCGGCGCGTACTCCGCGGGCTTCCACACGACCGTGTTGCCGCAGAGGAGGGCGGGCACGAGGTACCAGGCGGGGACCGCGACCGGGAAGTTCCCGGCGGTGACGATCGCGGCCACTCCGACGGGCCGCCGGAAGGTGAAGAGATCCTTGTCGGGCATCTCGCTCGGGACGGTCTGGCCGTAGAGCCGGCGCCCCTCGCCCGCGAAGAAGTCGCAGGTGTCCACGATCTCCTGGACCTCGCCCAGCGCCTCGGGATACGGCTTGCCTATCTCGCGGGTCACCAGCCGCGCGAGCGCCTCCTTGTTCTCCTCGACGACGCGCCCGATCACCTGGATCGCACGGCCGCGCACCGGCGCCGGCACCGCGGCCCACGCGGGTTGTGCCGCGCGCGCGGCGCGGCAGGCGTCGGTGAAGGTGGCCGCGTCGCCGAGCTGTGCTTCGCAGACCACCTCGTCGAGGCGCGCGGGGTTCGTGGAGGTCACCGATCCGCCCGGCGCGTCGCTCCGCGCGCTGCCGCCGACGATCGAGGAGACGACGGCTGTCGCGGAAGCGGTCACGGCCGGGTCAGGGTAGCGTCGGCTCATGCCTGCCGTTGTCATCGTGGGAGCAGGGGTGTTCGGCGCGGCGCTGGCCCGCGAGACGGCCGGGCGCGGCTGGGACGTGACCCTCGTCGATCCCGAGCCGCCCGGCCACCCGGCCGCGAGCTCCGGCGGCGAGACCCGGCTTCTGCGCTGTGCCCACGGATCGGACGTCCTGCACGCCCGTTCGGCGCGCCGCGCCCGCGAGATCTGGCGCGACCTCGGCGACGGACTCCTCCAGGAGTGCGGACTGGCCTGGTTCGCCCACGGTGGCTCGGGCTGGGAGACAAGGAGCGAGGCGGTGCTGGCGGCGGAGGGAATCGCCTGCGAGCGGCTCGCACCGGACGAGGCGGCACGCCTGTACCCGAGCCTCGCCACCGGGGATCTCGCGTGGGTGCTGCTCGAGCCCGAGGCGGGCGTGCTCTTCGCGGCGCGCGCGACGGCTGCGCTCGCGGCCGCCGCCGCCGAGGGCGGGGCGAGGCTAGTTCGCGGCCGCGCGAGGCCAGCGGGTGAGGCCGTCGATGTGGAGGGCGCCGGGCGACTCGAAGGCGACGCCGTCGTGTGGGCGTGTGGACCCTGGCTCCCCGCGCTTTTCCCGGGCCTCGTCCGCATCAGGGTGACCCGGCAGGACGTCCCCTACTTCGAGGCGGGACCCGAATGGCACGGCGCGCCCGCCTGGGTCGACTACGACCTCGCCGCGCACGGGACAGGCGACGTGACCGGTGCGGGACGCGTCAAGGTCGCAAGCGACGCGGAGGGCCCGGCCTTCGACCCGGAATCAGATCCGCGCGAGCCGGCGCCCGACGCGACCGACCGCGCCCGCGAGTACCTCGCCCGCCGCTTCCCGGCGCTCGCGGGCGCCGCCGCTGCCGGCGTCGACGTGTGCCAGTACGAGTTGACGCCCGACACGCGCTTCATCGCCGCGCCCCACCCCGAGCATCCGACGGTGTGGATCTACGGAGGCGGCTCCGGCCACGGCTTCAAGCACGGGCCCGCGCTCGCCGAGCGGATGGCGGACTGGTTGTCCGGCGAGGCCCCGGACCCGGCCCTCGGCCTCGGCCCGCGCCAGGCCGACCTGCGCCTGCGGACGGCGGGCCTGCGCGCGGACGGCGGCGCCGCAGAGCGGAGCTGACCCCGCGGCACCGACCGCCTCCCTGAAACAGTGCCAGGCACTGTTTCATTTCACTGAAACAGTGCCTGGCACTGTTTCATGCGCGTGCGGTTCGTCGAGGCGGGCTGTGGGTGCGCTAGCGGCTGACCAGGTAGTGGCTCACCTCGTGCTGGGGCGCCGCATCGAAGGAGGTCGACCGGCGCGCGCGCCGCACCGCGACCCGAGCGGGCCGACCCCCAGCCGGCTGCCCCGCGAGGTCGAACGGCTGGGATACCGCCACGACGCGACGGGCGCGGAAGGGCACGCGCACGCGCGATCCCCCGTCGCCGCCCACCGCCACGACCGAGCGCCGGCGCCCGGCCACCACCATCAGGTCGCCGGGCCCCGAGAGCGACCAGCCGCGCACACGCGGGCGGACGTCGCCCGCGCGGGAGAGATCGTCGAGGCCCCGCACGTACAGCGCGGCGACCCGGCCGGTCCGCTCGAGCACGAGATGCGCGACGCCGCCCGCGGGCAGGTCGAGCGGGAAGCGCTTCACGCGCCCTCCCGCGAGCCTGACGCGCAGGTCGTAACGGCGGGGCTCGGTGGCGCGGGTGAGCACGACGACGTGCCGCCGCCCGCGAACCCGCCCGTCCAGCGTGACGAACGCGTCGGCATCGGCGCGCGCATCGGTCCAGGCCTGGCGGCGCAGCTTGCCGAGCCGGAAGCCGAGGAACTCCGCGAGCCCCGAGTTGGCCGCTGCGAGCACCGGGTCGCCGTTCGGCTCCGGATCGTCGTCCGCCCAGGGCGAGAAGCCGAGGTACACGGCGCGGCCGCGGCCGATCTCCCGTATGTAGCCCACCGTCTCCTCGCCCGCGCGGGCCACGACGAGGGCGTCCCCCGGGAGATCGCGCAGCCGCCGGTGCCCGCGCGCCAGCGCCTCGCGGGTGATCCCGCGCGCCTCTACCGCGATGCGGGTGGGCTCCTCGCCGGCCTCGACCGTCTCCGAGACGTGGGGGAACAAGTCCGCCAGCGCACCGGCCGCCGGGGCGAGGCGGCCGTCGCGCGACGGGACCGCGCCGGTGACGAGCAGCATGCCGCCGCGGCGCGCGTACTCGCGCAGCTTCTCCTGCTCGGCCAGTCCCATGTAGTCGAAGGTCCGGATCGCGATGACCGGGTGCCTCAGCAACTCGGCGACGGGAGCGGTGCTCAGGTCGGCCTGGCCGAACTGGACGTCCGCGTCGAGCGCGCTGCGGATCGCGCCGTCCATCCCCCCGAGCGTGACGGTGGGCGCCTCGGACAGCCCGGACTCCCTCCACGACGCGGCATCGCCGGACGGCGTGTGGGTCCACGCTCCGGCGTGGGCGTAGGGGCGGTAGGTCGCCCAGCCGATCCCGCCCGCCAACCTCCCTCCGGCGAGCCCGGAGCCGATCGCCGAATACAGGCGCCCCAGCTGCTGGACCGTGTAGTACTTGGGCAGAACCGCGCCGTCGGGCCCGATCGGCGCACTGGCCGGGTACGGCTTCCCGGCCCGCTCGGCCACCTTCGTGGCCGGGCTCCGCCCGTCGTCGAGCTGCGGGTCCGCCTGCCAGTGGGTCGTGCCGACGGCGGTGTACACGTTGATGCCCGTCGCGCCGTTGGCGGTGAAGAGCATCGACTGGAAGAGGCTCGGCTGGGTGAACTCGTAGGCGGGGTCGTAGATCGCCGAGAAGCCCCAGTCCTCCTCGAGGTTCGCCCCGCGCGCGATGGTCCCGGCGAGGACGTACTGCTCGTACACGCGCTGCTCCCTGGGCAGCACCCCGAGCCAGTTCGTGTAGCCCCAGGCCGTCGGCCGCAGAGCCGTGGGGTCAGCCCGCGACAGGAGCCCGTCGTTGGTCCCGTGCTGGTCGGTGGTCGTGAACGTGAAGCCGTTGAAGTTCAGGTTGGCGAACACGGGGAGGCCCCGGAGCGAGGTCCCGTCCACGAGATAGCCCGTCCAGCGCTCGATGGTGCGACCGAGCCACTCCGCCTGGTACTCCGACCAGTCGAGGAACGCGAGCGCCGCCTGCGGCGAGGGGGCCGCGTTGTGGGTGCGCGGGGGCTCGACCTGCGCGTAGGAGGCGTGGGCCGAGTCGTGGGCGCCGTTGTAGGCGCCGATGCCGCCGTAGCGGCTCTCGAGCCACCGGCGGTACGCGGCGGCGTTCGCCCGCGAGTAGTCGTACGAGTTGATCCAGTTCGCGCCGGAGTCGGAGTAGATGCCCTCGTTGGCCACCTGGAGCGCGACGATCGGCCCGGCGGGGGCCGCGAACGGCGCGATCTCGGCGGCGACCGCCAGCATCCACGCGCGCACGTAGTCCTCCCACACGGGATCGCCGGGCGCGGGGAGGGTGCTGGGAATTCCGTTCGTCTCCGGATCGAGCACCCACGGGAAGGGCGCGAAGGCGCCGGTCTGGGCGGCCTCTATGCGCGGGTTCACGGCCGGATTGACGAAGTCCGGCAGCCCGCCGTACTGAAGCTCGGCGTGGATGAACGGGCCGGGCTTGGCGATCGCGAGCAGCCCGTGGCGGCGGATCAGCTCCATGAAGCCCACGACGTTCCGCTCCGGCGCGGTCCGCCCGGTGAAGTCGGGCGCCTCCGACTCGCGCGGCTGGTGGTGGCGCCACGGGATGTAGAAGCTCACGTACCGCATCCCGGCCGCCTTCATCTGGAGCAGTCGCCGCTCCCAGTTCGCGGCATCGTCGCGGTAGTAGGGATAGTCGCCGGAGAACAGGTAGCGGGGCTTCCCGTCGAGCACGAGCGCGCCATCGCGCTCGGACGGGACCGGCGCGGCCGGCGCTGCGGCGGGAGCGGCGGCCAGGATCGCGACGGCGGCGACGAGCCGCCTCACGGGCCCATCTCTGCTGCGAACTCGAGCGTCCCGCGGTCGCGGAACGGGAACGGCGCGAACGTCCCCGCGCCGGTCGAGCCCGGCGTGTAGACCAGCCGGGCCTCGCGCCACTTCGCCGGGTCGGCGCTCTTGAAGCGGCGCTCGAGCCGCTCGAAGGCACGCTCTGCGGCGAGCCGGTAGCCCCTCGCGGAGAGCACCCGCAGCGCGTAGGCCTCGGAGTTTCGCGTGTCGAACGCGTGCTGGGCAGTGCGCCCGCCGTCCACGAGGGCGACCGCGTCGCCGAAGCGGCCGAGCGCGAGACCGACGGCCTCCTTGCGGAACGCGTCCCAGGTGGCGACCCCCGGCTCGACCCTCCCTTCGCCGTCGGTGCGGGTGTAATCGCCGTCCCAGCTCCTCAGGACCCCGAGCACGCGGCGGGCGTTTCCGCGCGAGCCGCGGTGGGCGAGTCGCAGCCTGCGGGCTGCGGGCGGGCGACCCTGGGCGACGCCGCTGACGAACTCGTCCACGGCGACCGTGGCGTCGAAGCCGCCGCCCCTGCGCGTGGCGGAGCGTACGGCGCGGTCGAGGATCGCGTTGCGGTTGAAGGCGCCGTTCAGGATCGTGCGCGTCCCGGCGTCGGCGAAGGTCCAGCCGGACGCCGGCGAGTTGTTCCAGTTGGTGAGATAGCGCTGCCTGGGATTGATCACCTGCGGCCGGCGGTCGGGCGGCAGCATGCCGCGCCACTCGGCCTCGCCGGTGCCCGGCAGGGGCAGCCGCTCGTCGTAGCGGCGTGAGCGCAGGGGAAGCAGGCCGGGGTGCCAGTAGCCGATGTTGCCCTGGTCGTCGACCGCCATCAGGTTCTCGTTCCAGGTGAGCAGGTCCGCCGCGCGGTCCACGTCCTGGATGGACTGGGCCTCGTTGACGGCCGCCAGACCGAGCAGCGTCTCCACCTCGCGCCCCCAGAGGGCATAGCGGCGGGCATACGCGATGCCGTTCGAGCGCATCTCGACGGGCCCGTGGCGGGTGCGGCACAGGCGCGCCGTCTCGGCCCCGCGCTCCGGCGCGGGGGGAGGCTCCGACCCTGGGATCAGGTCGGACGGCGGCGAGCTGTAGGGAATCCGCTCGTCACGGCACTCCATCGCCTCGACCTCGCCCCTGAAGCGGTAGCCCTCGTCGCCCACCATCTGCTCCGCGTAGAGATCGTCCTGGTCCGAGGCGCCCGTGGTGATCCCCCATGCAACGCGGCCGTTGTGGCCGGCGGCGATGACGGGGGCTCCGACCGCGGTGAAGCCGCGCACGTCGAGGCCCGGGGCGTGGACCTCCAGCTCGACGAGTTGGGAGGGGATGTCCCAGTCGACCTGCGGGCCGTTGAAGAGGGACGCGGTCCCGTCGGCGCCCCGGACGGCCCAGAGGTTCGAGCCCCCGTGGCCGAGACCGACCGAGAGGCGGCGGAGCGCGGCCGCGCCGGCCTGCTCCTTCGGCGCGGGCTGCTCCGGAAAGCGCGTCGCCGAGACGGGATACACCGGTTCCTGGCTTGGTACCGGCAGGTCGAGCACGTAGGCGACCGAGCGCTTGAACGCCGCCCTCTCGTGACGGCGTGAGCGGCCCGGGTCGCGCCGGAAGATCCCCTCCGAGCGCGGGATGGTGGTCCGCGTGCCGCGCGGGCGCAGCGGCAACAGCTTGTCGAAGAGAACCGGACCCAGCTCCTGCAGTGCGCGGGCGTTGCGGTACTCGCCCGAGCCGTCGTCGGGCGTCGTGCGCGCGAGGTACACGCCTATCGCGAGCGCTTCGGTCAGCCCCAGGTCGGAGGGGGCGATGCCGATCGCGGCGAACTCGCCGTTCAGCTTCGACGGGTCCCTGCGGGTCTCTGCGATCCAGGCGTTCACGCCCGCCACATAGCTGTGGTAGCGGTCCTGGAGGGTGCCGGGGAGGCGGCCGAACTGCTCGAGCAGCTCCGTCTCGGTGTAGAAGTCGCGCCGCGTCGCCATGTCGCGGTTCACAAAGGAGCGGCCGAGCACCTCCGCCAGCCGTCCAGTGGTCGCGCGGCGGAAGATCTCGAGCTGGAACAGGCGGTCCTGCGCGATGGCGTATCCCGCTCCGAACCAAGCCGCAGCGGCCGAATCGCCGTGCACGGCCGGGACGCCAAAGGCGTCTCGGACGATCCGCACGTCTGGTCGCGGACGCGTTTCGCTGCCCGCCTGGCTAAAGGTCGCGGGCTTTCGGCCGAAAGAGAGGAATAGATCGACCTGATCGTCCAGATGCGGCGATCCGGTCCCAGAGGCAAGACCGGAGGCGGGAATGAAATCGCTCTGACCGGGTGGAAGCACCGTTTCAGCCCGGCGTGTCGCGGCAGGGGCCGACGAGCAGAGCACGAACGTGACGAGCACAGCGAGAGCGAGTCTGGCGGAGCAACGAGAGCTTCCTTGCCGCACGCGCCGATCCTAGTCGGCATCTGCGGTGTTTGATCCCTGAACGCCCGGACGCGCACGAGAGACGAGAGACCAATGGAGAGACTTTTCACGAAGGCCGAGGAGACGGGCTACATCGAGCTCGCAGAGATCGCCGAGCTCGGGCTCGACGCCACCGGCGTGGAGGAGCTGCGGGCCGAGGCGGAGCGCCGCGGCGTGGAGATCGTCGAGGGCGCGGAACCGTCAGAGCCGCCCCGCGCGCTCGTCGCCGACGACACCGCGAGCGACTCGCTTCAGCTGTTCCTGCGCGACATCTCTCAGCACGCGCTCCTGAGCGCGGCCGAGGAGGTCGCTCTCGCCAAGCGCATCGAGCGCGGCGACCAGGACGCGAAGAACCGCATGATCGAGGCGAACCTGAGGCTCGTCGTGGCGAACGCCAAGCGCTACCGCGGACTCGGCCTCCCGTTCCTCGACCTCATCCAGGAGGGCATCCTGGGTCTCATTCGCGCGGTCGAGAAGTTCGACCACCGCAAGGGCTTCAAGTTCTCCACCTACGCCACGTGGTGGATCCGCCAGGCGATGCAGCGCGGCATCCAGCACCAGTCGCGCACGATCCGCGTGCCGGTCCACGTGGCCCAGGAGCTCCAGAAGATCCGCACGACCGAGCGCAAGCTCGCGACCGAGCTGGGGCGCGACCCCTCGCCCGCAGAGCTCGCCGCCCGCCTCGGGAAGTCGGTCGAGCAGCTCGAGGAGCTGCGCGCCTCCGAGCGCGTGCCCGTGAGCCTCGAGACGCCCGTGGGCGAGGAGAACGGGACGGAGCTCGGAGAGCTGCTGCCCTTCGACGGCCCGTCTCCGCACGACGACGTCGCGACCGCCCTCGAGGGGGAGTCGATCCGCCGGGCGCTTGCCCGCCTCGAGCCGAACCAGCGGCGCGTGATCGAGCTCAGGTTCGGGCTCGGCGAGGCCGAGCCGCTGCCCCTCCGCGAGGTCGCGAAACGGGTCGGTCTCTCGCCGGAGGGCGTGCGGAAGCTCGAACGCCGCGCGCTTCGCCGGCTCGCCGAGGAGCGCGAGCTCCAGGCACTCGCCGCCTGACCGCGATCAGGCTGCCCGCCGCCCGGCGGGTCCAATAGCATCCCGCGCCCATGGAGGTCATCCTCTTCCTAGTCCCCTGGGTGCTGATCGGCGTCGGCGTGATCTACGTCTCGCTGTCGGGCGGTCCCGGAGCGGCGCGCGATCGCTACCTGACCGGCGGCAACCGGGCGTTCCGCATCGCGATCCCGCTCGTCTACATCGCCACCGGGATCGCGGTCCCCGCGCTCGTGATCGCCAACCGGGGCGAGGCGGAGGGCGCCACCGAGGCGCTCGCCGCGTCGGAGATCTCGTCCAAGGACGAGCGCGGCAAGCAGCTCTTCCGCGACACCTGCGCGAGCTGCCACAACCTCGACGCCGTGAACGCGCGCGGCGTTTCCGGGCCGGACCTCGACGACATCGGCGAGATGACCCCGGCGCGCGTGCTCGGGGCGATCAAGAACGGCGGCACGGGCCAGGACCTGATGCCCGCCGCCCTGCTCGACGGCGAGAACGCGAAGCTCGTGGCCGAGTACGTGGCCCGCGTCGCGGGCGAGTAGCGCGCATCCGCTCCGGCGTCCACGGGCGCTGATACCATGCCGAGATCAATACGCCGAAGCGCCGGTTGTGGGCCGGTGCACGGGGGATCCAGAGGCCACCAGACGGCCAGGGGCGAATCGCCGCAGGATGCGGCGTAGCGCGACTCTTTCAGCGCGAGCCCGTCAGCTAACCCCGTAGGCCGACGAAAGAGGGACGATGAGCGCAGCTCACGCACGCCGACAGGACGATGCCGCTCCTCACAGGGAGCCTGTTCGCCCTGCGCCTCGCGAGAGAAGGCTGGAACTCGTCGACTGGGCGCCCCCGGAGCGGGACCCCGTCACGGGCCGCCGCACCGTCACGATCCGCGGCCAGGTCGCACCCCGGCCGCGCCCCACGCGCGCGGTCGCTCGGGCGTCTGCCCGGCCCGATCGCGTAGCGATGTACGCCTTCCTGCTCGGGCTCCTGCTCGTGCTGATGGCCGTCGTCACCCATTAGCGGCGCTCCTTTGCACCGCGACTAACGCGCAGGCCGCCTGTTAGTGGCAGAGGGCGCCCCGCGGCCAGGAGGGACGCGCGGCGGCCGTGATCATGCGCGTCGCAAGGACATTCGCCGCGATCGCCCTCTCAGGGGTGATCTTCGCCGCCGTCGCCTCGACCGGCTCCGGTGACGACCGCTCGTCCATACGGGCCGCGCAGAGCGAGGATGCGCGCCACCAGGTGCTCGGCGACTGGCGCCTCGGTCAAGACGCCCGCCTGCGCTTCAGCGTGCGCCGGGGCGCAGCCGAGGGGCGGGCCCTACGGAGCTTTCGCGTCGGCCGCTGCCGCGTGCGCCGGGGCAGCGCCGTCTTCCGCGGTTTCCGCTTCCGCGAGCGGGACGGGGCCCTCGACATCTGGCGCGGGATGGTCGTGCTGCCGGCCGGGGGCTGCCGTCGGCGCGCGACACGGTCCCGCCTGGAGGCTGCGAGCGACGCCCGCATGACCGAGGTCTCACGCCGGGGCGGTCGCGAGCGCGAGCGCGGCCTGCGCCGCATCCGCCCGCGCCCGCGCGACGGCGATCCCGTGCTCGGCGAGTGGGAGCGCAACGGCCTCGGGGTCGTCGTGCGTCGCGCGGGGCGCCGCTACGTCGGTCGCGCGCGCGACTCGTTCCTGATCGCCAACGGCTGCACGATTGCGGCGGGCGAGGTCATCTGGCGGCTGCGCCCGCTCGCTCCCGACCGCTACGACGGCACCACCCGCACGTTTCTGCCGCCCCCCGGCTGTGCCGAGGGCGATCCCGCCCGGAGCCGCTGGCACCTGTCCGCTGACGGATCGAAGCTCGCCCGCCGCTCCGCCGGGGCGGAAGAGGTCTCGTACACGCGCGCCGGGCCCTAGCGAGCGCCTTCCCACTCGAACCGTCACATCCGGTGGTGGCACGACGACCACGGGACAGGACATCACCGCGCTTTCGCGGGCGCCTGCGGCGTTGATCCGCTGCGGCCACGCGCCCGAATACGTGACAGCCGCACGGCGCCCGCCCGCCGGTATATACTTACGCGCCGTAAGCTACGGCAGAAAGTGAAGCGCCATGAAGACCAAGGAGAGCCGGTTCCAGGTCCACGACGAGCTCACCGCTCCCGAGCGCAGCCTGCCCGTCCTGAAGGGCGCGCTCTCCACGGGTGGCCAGCTCCCGAACTTCATCGGCGTGCTGGCCGGCTCGCCGGCCGCGCTGCGCGCCTACGCGCGCTTCCGCTCGGAGCTCAGGCATGGCAGCCTGCCGCTCCGCACACAGCAGCGGCTCGCGCTCGGCGTCGCGCAGCACCAGGGGAGCGAGTACGCGCTCGCGTCGCTCGAGCGGACGGCGCGCGATGCGGGCGTCGGGATCGACGAGATCGCCGCAGCCCGGCGCTTCGAGTCCTCTGACGAGCGCGAGGCGGCGCTTCTGCGCTTCGTCAGGCTGCTGCTCGAGAGCGAGGGCCCGCCCCCGGCGGTCTCGGTCGAGGAGGCCCGCGAGTCCGGCTGGTCCGATGACCAGATCATCGAGGCCGTCGCCCACGTCGCGGCCAACACGTTCGGCAACCTGATCACCAAAGCCGGCGACATCCCGGTCGACGGGTCCCAGGAGGAGGGGCGGGTCCTCCAGGCGGCTTAGCCGGCCCAGCTACGATTCGCAGGGCATGGCCGCCCGCGTACAGGTGAAGGTGGCGGAGCCGCCGCGGCAGGAGGGACTCTGCTGCGCCCGCTACCACCGAGCCGTCGAGCTGATCGGCAAGCGCTGGACGGGCGCGATCCTGCTCGTGCTGCTCGAGCAGGGCTCGCTCCGCTTCTCCGAGGTCGGCCAGGCCGTGCCTGACCTCTCGGATCGCCTGCTGTCCGAGCGGATGAAGGAGCTCGAGGCCGAGGGCATCGTCGAGCGTCATGTCGACGGCGAAGGCGCGGTCCGGGTCGAGTACGCGCTCACGGACAAGGGCCGCGCGCTCGAGCCGGCCGTCCGGGCGCTCAAGAGCTGGGCACGCACCTACATCTCCTGAGCATGCGCCGGGCGGGCGGCTCTCGGTAGGCTGCCGCCTTCGCAGCTTGCCGCCGAACGCAGAAGGAGACTCATGGCCGACCAGCCGAAGACAGCCGCGGACGTCGAGGCGATCGTCCAGGACAAGGACATTCGCTTCATCCGCCTCTGGTTCACCGACGTACTGGGACAGCTCAAGAGCTTCTCGGTCAACAAGGCGGAGCTCGCCGATGCCTTCGAGGGCGGCATGGGCTTCGACGGATCCTCGATCACGGGCTTCAACGCCATCGAGGAGTCGGACATGATCGCCATGCCCGATCCCTCCACCTTCGCCATACTCCCCTGGCGCCCGGAGGACAAGGGCGTCGCACGCATGTTCTGCGACGTGGTCACACCGGACCGCCAGCCGTACGAGGGCGATCCTCGCCACGTCCTGCGCCGGGCGCTCGAGCGCATGGAGGGAATGGGCTTCGACACCTTCAACGTGGGCCCGGAGCTCGAGTTCTTCTACTTCCGCAACGCGCGGCCGGAGAACGGCGTGCCGGAGATCCTCGACGAGGGCGGCTACTTCGACCTCACCACGCTCGACGCCGGCTCGGACGTGCGCCGCGAGACGGTGCTCGCGCTCGAGCAGCTCGGCATCCACGTCGAGTACACCCACCACGAGGTCGGCCCGTCGCAGCACGAGATCGACATGCGCTACGCCGACGCGCTCAAGATGGCCGACGACTGCATGACCTACCGCATCACGGTCAAGGAGTACGCCATGAAGTACGGCTGGCATGCCACGTTCATGCCGAAGCCGCTCTTCGGCGAGAACGGGTCGGGCATGCACACCCACCAGTCGCTCTTCAAGGGCGGCAGGAACGCGTTCTACGACGAGAACGACCAGTACTTCCTCTCGGACGTGGGCAAGGCCTACATCGCCGGCCAGCTCCGCCACGCCCGCGAGATCTCGTCGGTCTTCGCCCAGTGGGTGAACTCGTACAAGCGGCTCGTGCCCGGCTACGAGGCGCCCGTGTACTGCGCGTGGTCGCGGCGCAACCGCTCCGCGCTCGTGCGCGTGCCGCTGTACCACCCCGGCAAGGAGCAGGCCACGCGCATGGAGCTCCGCTGCCCGGACCCCGCGTGCAACCCCTACCTCACGTTCGCGGTGCTGCTCCAGGCCGGGCTCGAGGGGATCGAGAAGGGCTACGAGCTGCCCGAGCCGATGGAGAAGAACCTGTACCACCTCTCGCCGGACGACCGGAAGCGGCTCGGCATCGAGCAGCTCCCGGAGACCCTCGGCGAGGCGATCGAGCTCACGGCCGAGTCGGAGCTCGTGCTCCGCACCTTCGGGGAGCACATGTTCAACCGCTTCGTCGAGATCAAGCGGCAGGAGTGGGAGGACTACCGAGTGCAGGTCACGCAGTGGGAGCTCGATCGCTACATGGCCGTCCTCTAGGCCCGCTCAGGACAGAAGCTCTTCCAGCGCCTCCGGCTCGGTCACGGGCCGGAGGCAGCTGAAGCGCTCGCACACGTAGGCGGCCCCGCGGCCGTCGACGGCGCCGCGGCCCTCGAGCAGCGGGACGCCGTCGGGTTCGCCGCCCGCGAGCACGATGTGGGGGCGAAAGCGCGAGCGCACGGTGCGCTCCAGGGCGGAGGTGTCGGGTCCGGCCAGCGCGACCTCCTTGACCGGCGCGAAGTGGAAGTCCAGCGCCTGGAGCAGGTGGGCGAATGCCTGGGGATGACGGGCGGCGAGCGGGTGCAGGAGCCGGAACACCGACAGCGCCCGCGAGTGGTATTCGCCCTCGCCCGTGAGCGCCGCGAGCCGCAGCAGGCCGTACGCCATGCTCGCGTTGCCGGAGGGGATCGGGCTGTCCTCGAGGTCCTTGCGGCGCGCGGCGAGCCGCTCGTGATCGGCCGATGTCTCGAAGAAGCCCCCGCGGTCATCGTCGGCGAAGCGCTCGATCGTGGTGTCCGCCAGCGCGCGGGCGGCCTCGAACCAGCGCGGCTCGAACGAGCACTCGTAGAGGGTGAGCAGGGCCTCCAGCAGGAAGGCGTGATCCTCCAGGTAGGCATTGAGGCGGGCGTCGCCGTCCTTCCACGTCCGAAGGAGGCGCCCACCGGGGTCGCGCATCTCGGTGAGCACGAACGAGGCGCAGTCCCGGGCCGCGTCGAGGTAAGGCTGCTCGCCCAGCACGGCTCCCGCCTCCGCCAGCGCCGAGATCATCAGGGCGTTCCAGGACGTGAGGCGCTTGTCGTCAAGGCCGGGCCATACGCGCTTCGAGCGGATCTCGTACAGACGGCGCTTCAAGTCGGGCGAGGCGGCCCCGGCGCGAACGAGGATGTTCCGGCCCTCGAAGTTCCCGCGCGCGGTCGCGCCGAAGGCCTCGACCGCGTCGTCGCCTCCGGCCTCGCGCAACTCGTCGAGCGTCCAGACGTAGAACTTGCCCTCGACCCCCTCGGAGTCGGCGTCGAGCGCCGACATGAAACCGCCCTCCCCGCCGCGGAGCTCTCGGATCGCCCAGTCCAGCGTCTCGCGGCAGATCTGCTCGAACAGCGCCTCACCTGTGACCTGAAAGCCGTGCAGGTAGGCGCGGGCAAGGAGGGCGTTGTCGTAGAGCATCTTCTCGAAGTGGGGGACGAGCCAGCGCTCGTCCACCGAGTAGCGCGCGAACCCTCCGCCGATCTGGTCGTAGATGCCGCCGGCCGCCATCGCGTGGAGGGTGTGGGCCGAGACCTCCGTGTCGCCGCTGCGCAGCAGGAACTCGATCGCGGAGGCCGGCGGGAACTTCGGGGCGCTGCCGAAGCCGCCGTGGATCCGGTCGTGCGCTGAGCGCATGGCCTCGGCGGCGTCGTCGAGGAGCGTCGCGGCCATCGGCTCGTCGGACGGGCGGAGCAGCGCGCCTCCGCTGAGCCGCGCGGCGAGTCGCGGGACGTCCGCCTCGATCTCGCTCCGGCGCTTCTCCCAGGCGTCCACGACGGCGCCGAGCACCTGGCGCCAGCTCGGCATCCCCATGCGAGGCTCCGGGGGGAAGTAGGTGCCGGTGAAGAACGGGACCTGCTCGGGGGTGCAGAACGCGTTGAGGGGCCAGCCGCCGTGGCCGGTCATGGCCTGACATGCCTCCATGTAGATCGCGTCGACGTCCGGGCGCTCCTCGCGGTCCACCTTCACGCAGACGAAGTGCTCGTTCATGTAGGCGGCCGTCGCCGCGTCCTCGAACGACTCGCGCTCCATGACGTGGCACCAGTGGCAGGCCGAGTAGCCGATCGAGACGAGCAGCGGCTTGTCCTCATCGCGCGCCCGGGCGAGAGCGGCCTCGCCCCAGGGGTGCCAGTCCACCGGGTTGTCCTTGTGCTGGAGCAGGTACGGCGAGGTCTCGGCGGCGAGCTGGTTGGGCATCCCCGTGAGGCTAGCCCGCGGGTCCGCCTCAGTCCGAGGTGTGCTCGGTCCAGGCCGAGCCGTCCCAGTAGCGCAGGCGTGCCTTCCCCTGCGGATCGGGGTGCCAGCCCGGCTCGCCGGGCTGGCCGCCGGCCGAGGGGGGAGCGGACGCCGCGGCAGGCGGTCCTGTTGCGACCGACGGCGCGACGAACGTGCCCGACGTCGCGGGACGGCCGCCGCCGACGCGCACGAGCTCGCTCGTGTTCTGCATGACGTGGAAGAGCGCGATCACGATCTCGAGCCCGACGCGCGCGTAGATCAGGTACATGAGCGATGCGACCGGCACGGCGACGAGGATCACGACGCCGGCGAGGGGCTCCTCGGCGAGGCTGACGAGCCCCGCGATAACGCCGATCAGCGCGCCGATCCCGATGCCGATGATCACGAGCACGTAGAGGAACCTGATGATTCGCGGCGTGATCAGGTTGCGGAAGGAGATGTCGAAGAGGGAGGAGAGGAAGCCTCTGTTCATGGATGGCGGCTTCGCCGTCGGCCCCGGCGTTCCTCCGGCGCGGCCGGTGAAACAGTGCCAGGCACTGTTTCACCGCTCGCCTCAGCGCGGCGGTGGGCCGCCGCGCAGCTCCGCTCGCTTGATCTTGCCGCTGGGCGTCTTCGGCAGCGACTCCGCGAACTCCACGATCCGCGGGTACTTGTAGGGCGCCGTTGCCCGCTTGACGTGCTCCTGCAGCTCGCGGCCGAGCCCCTCGCCCGGATCGTGGCCGTCGCGCAGGACCACGACCGCGCGCACGACCTGGCCGCGGATCTCGTCCGGAGCGGCCACGGCCGCCGCCTCTGCCACGGCCGGGTGGGAGACGAGAGCGGACTCGACCTCGAAGGGCCCGATCCGGTAGCCCGCCGAGATGATCACGTCGTCGGCGCGCCCCTCGAACCAGAGGTAGCCGTCCTCGTCCTCTCGGACGCGGTCGCCAGTCCGCCAGGCCCCGGATGGCCCGTCGATGAAGAACGTGGGCACGGTCGCGGGATCGGCGCACAGCTCGCCGTCCTCGATCCACAGCCGGAAGCCGGGGAGCGGCAGCCCCATCGAGCCCGGGCGAACCGGCGGGCCGATCGGCATCCCGGTCAGCGCGCCCGTCTCGGTCTGCCCGTAGCCGTCGTGGATCGCCACGCCCGTTTCCTGCTCGAAGACGCCGACGATCTCCGGGTTGAGGGGCTCGCCGGCCGCGACCGCGTGGCGCAGGGAGGGGAGGGCTCGCAGACGAGTCCGCTTCGCGAGCGCGCGGTACTCGGTGGGCGCCATGCAGAGCACCTGGACCCGCTCGCGCTCGAGGATGTCGAGCCGCTCGTCCGGGTCGAAACGGGCGTCGTGGAGCAGCGCGGCGGCGCCCCTGAGCCACGGCGCGATGAACGAGTTGCGCGCGGACTTGGACCATCCGCTCGCCGCGGTGCACCAGCACAGCTCCCCGGGCCGCGCGCCGAACCAGTGCTCGGCCTGCGCGGCCTGTCCCGCCAGGTAGCGCTGGCCGTGCCTGATCGGCTTCGGCTCGCCCGAAGTGCCGGACGTGAAAACGATCAGGGCCGGGTCGTCCGGCTCGAGGTCGACCGCCGGCGCGGGCTCCGAGCCGTAGAGATCGGCGTCCGGGATCGCCAGCAGCGGGCCGTCGAAACCGGCCTCCCCGATCGAGTCGAGGTCGCGCTCGTCCGCGACGACGAGGCGCGGGCCCACGGCGTCGATCCGCGTCGCGAGGTCGGCGGGGCGCAACT
Source organism: Thermoleophilaceae bacterium (assembly GCA_035553855.1). Taxonomy (GTDB): domain Bacteria; phylum Actinomycetota; class Thermoleophilia; order Solirubrobacterales; family Thermoleophilaceae; genus JBBDYQ01. The sequence goes on from DATMJO010000069.1 coordinate 18,334, forward strand.
GCTCGGCGCAGGGAAGGGCGACCGCTCCGATGCGCCAGCAGGCGGTGAGCGCGTAGACCCACTCCGGGCGGTTGCCGACGACGGTCATGACGACGTCGCCGCGCCCCACACCGCGCCCCGCCAGCACCCCCGCCAGCCGCGCGGAGCGCTCCTGGACCTCACCGAAGCGGATCTCGGAGCGCGAGCCGTCGCGCGCGAGCGCGACGAGCGCGAGGCTGTCGGGCGGGGCGGCGTCGACGATGTCTCGCGTGAAGTTCACGGTGGGAGCGGCCGGATCGTACGAATTTCGACGGAGCGGCCGCTTCCGTCGCCTGGCCCTCTGGTAGTTTCCGCCCACGCCGAACCCGCGCGCAGGCGCGGGGCGGGGGACCCAGAAGGGATTCAGGGGCGAACCTCCCCAGGGAGGCGCGCAAGCTCTTTCAGCGCGAGCCCGTCAGCTAACCCCGCAGGCGTGCGAAAGAGATCGTGCCCGAACGCCGCCGACACAGCCCGTTCCCCGTCACGCTCGCGCTCTGCGCGCTGGCCCTGGCGGCTCCGGCTCCCGCGCTCGCCCAGGAAGGCGCCGGAAGCGGCGGCGCCTCGCCCGAGGATCCCGCGCTGCGACCGCCGGGCAAGGCGGTGCTCGGCGCCGACGGCAAGGCGATCGCGCCACCCGACGCCCCGCCCGAGGTGGTCGGCGTCATCGCCGCCGCGAACGCGATCGCCGACAAGCCCTATCGCTACGGCGGTGGCCACCGCCTGGACTTCCGCGATCGCGCATACGACTGCTCCGGCGCCGTGAGCTACGCGCTCCACGGCGGCGGCCTGCTCACCGCCCCGCTCGACTCATCGAGCTTCATGCGCTGGGGAGAGCGCGGCAGGGGCCGCTGGATCACGGTCTATACGAACCCCGGCCACGCCTACGTCGTGATCGCCGGGCTGCGCTTCGACACCGGCGGGCGCGATCGCGTCGCCCGCCGCCGGGGCCGCCCCGGCACCGGCCCGCGCTGGGCCGGGCGGCGCTCGCCGCGCGGCTATGTCGCGCGCCATCCGGCCGGTCTCTAGTACCGTCGGCCCCATGCGGCTCTCACGGACGGGACTCGCGGTTCTCGCGCTGGCGCTCGCGCTGCCCGCCTCCGCGCTCGCCCAGCCCGCGCCCGCGCCGTACGGGACCAACTCCGCCGAGGGCTTCTGGGACGTCGTGCCGCCTGGCGAGAACGGCCACGTGGACGGCCCCGCTCTGGCAGCGTTCACGGCCGGCGGCACGCGCCCGCCCCACACGAACGACCAGACGCCGCTCTACGACGGCCTCCTGCGCGGCTCGCCCGGGCTCGAAAGGGCCCGTGTCGAAGAGTTCTTCAAGGACTCTCGCTTCGGAGTGAAGCCCGGCTCCGTGGCGCGCACCTACAGCCCGCGCTCCGACGTCACGATCGTGCGCGACGCCCGCTACGGCATCCCGAGCATCTACGGCACGACGCGGGCCGGGGCGCTCTTCGGATCGGGCTATGCCTCGGCCGAGGACCATCTGTTCACGATGGACGTGCTGCGCCACGCCGGGAGGGCGCAGCTCTCGTCGTTCGCGGGCGGCGCCGCGGGCAACCGCCGCACCGACGCGAGCCAGTGGGCCGTCGCGCCCTACACGGAGCAGGAGCTCCTGATCCAGTACGACCGGCTGGATGATCTCTACGGCGCCGAGGGCGCAGTCCTCCAGCGCGATCTGGTCAATCTCGCCGCGGGCGTGAATGCCTACATCGCCGAGGCCCGCCTCGACCCGTCGAAGATGCCGGGCGAGTACGCGGCCATCACGCGACCGCAGGGCCCGGACCCGTGGACCGTCACCGACCCGATCGCGATCGGGTCGCTCATCGGCGGCGTGCTGGGCAAGGGCGGAGGCGACGAGGTGCGGGACGCCGAGCTCCTGCGCTCGTTCCGCGACCGCTTCGGCCGGCGCCTCGGCGAGCGGCTCTTCCGTGACCTGAAGTCGGTCGATGACCCGGAGGCGCCGCTGACGGTCAAGCGGGGGCGCTTCTCCTACACCCAGACGCCGCGAAGGAGGCGCTGGGCGGCCCTGCCCGACGCCGGATCGGTCGAGGACCACGACCTCGTCCGCAACGGCACCGGCTCGGCGGCCGCCGCTGCGCGAGCGGGCGGCAGCGGCGAGGGTCTTCTGGACGGCGTGCGTCTCCCGGATGCCATGTCGAACGCCTTGCTCGTGTCCGCGCGCGAGTCCGAGAGCGGAAAGCCGCTGATGGTCGCCGGGCCGCAGGCCGGCTACTGGTCGCCCAACATCTTCTGGGAGCTCGACATCCACGCGCCGGCGTCGTCGGACGGTCCGGCGATCGACGCGCGCGGTACCTCCTTCGTCGGCACCAACCTGTTCGTGGAGCTGGGCCACGGGCGCGACTACGCGTTCAGCGCGACATCCGCGGGACAGGACGTGATCGACACCTACGCCGTCGAGCTCTGCGAGCCCGACGGCTCGGCGCCGACCAAGGCCTCGATGCACTACCGCTTCCGCGGCGCCTGCCTGCCGATCGAGGTGGTCGAGCGGCGAAACGCGTGGCAGCCGAGCGCCGCCGACATGACCCCGGCCGGGAGCGAGTCGCTCGTGGCCGAGCGCACCAAGCTCGGCCTCGTAACGGCCCGCGCCACGCGCGGCGGCAAGCCGGTCGCCTACGTCGCGCTCCGCTCCACCTACTTCCACGAGCTCGACTCGGCGCTCGGCTTCGTGGAGCTGAACGACCCGAACGCGATCACCGGGCCGGATGCCTTCAAGCGCGCCGCGGCCAAGATCGCCTACACGTTCAACTGGTTCTACGTGGATGCCGAGCACATCGCCTTCCAGAACGGCGGCGCGAACCCCGTGCGCCCGCCCGGTGTGGACCCGCATCTGCCGCTCGAGGCCCGGCCGGAGACGGAGTGGCGCAACTGGGATCCCGACCTCAACACCTTCGACCAGACGCCGCCGTCGTCGCACCCGAACGTCACCGACCAGGCCTATATCGCCGACTGGAACAACAAGCAGGGAAGCCGCTACGGACAGCCGGGCTTCGGCGACAAGACCTCGCTGTACCGCTCGCGGATGATCGAGGACAACATCCGCCGCGGCATTCGCGGACCCGAGAAGATGTCGCTGGTCGAGCTGGTGGACGCGATGACCGAGGCCGCGACGTCGGACTTCCGCGGCACGCACGTGCTGCCCTGGGCGCTCCGGGCGATCGGCCGCTCGCGCGACCCCGACCTCGCCGCGGCCGTCGAGAAGCTGCGCGCGTGGTCCCGCAGCGGCGCGCACCGGATCGATCGCGACGGCGACAAGGCCTACGACGACGCCGAGGCCATCCAGATCATGGACGCCTGGTGGCCGCTCTGGATCGAGGCGCAGTTCGGCCCCACGCTCGGCGAGAACCTCTACGCCGAGGTGACCGCGGCGCGGCCGATCGACGACACCCACCGCCGCAACCACGACGGATCGGCCTTCCAGAACGGCTTCTACGGCTACGCCCACAAGGACCTCCGCACGGTCCTCGGCCGCCGCGTGAAGGGACGCTACGCCCGCACCTTCTGCGGGCGCGGAAGCCTCCGCCGCTGCCGGATCGCGCTCCGCCGCTCGCTGAAGGCGGCGCTCGCGGTGCCCGCCGCCGAGCTGTACGAGGACGCGCGCTGCGCGCGGATCGGCATGCCCGGGAGCCAGTGGTGCGCCGACGCGATCTTCTTCACCACGACGGGCGGCGTCTCGCACCCGCCGATCGCCTGGCAGAACCGCCCGACCTACCAGCAGGTGGTCGAGGTCGGCTCGAAGGTCCCTCGGTAGACTGACCCGCCAGTCAACGTCCGATCCCGCCGCCCCAGACGGGGCGCGATCCCTGCCCTAGGAGGCCCCGGTTGGCCGTCGCCACCCCTTACACCGAGAAGACCGACGAGCAGCGCGCGATCACCGAGATGGTGCGGCAGTTCGTCGACAACGAGATCCTGCCCCAGGCCGAGCACTTCGACCACGAGGACGAGTTCCCCGAGGCGATCGTCGAGCAGATGAAGGAGCTCGGGCTGTTCGGCGTCACCATCCCCGAGGAGTACGGCGGGATGGGCCTCGACCTGACGACCTACGCGATGATCGTCGAGGAGCTCTCCCGAGGCTGGATCTCGATTTCCGGCGTCGTGAACACGCACTTCATCGGCTCCTACCTGCTGATGAAGTTCGGCACCGACGAGCAGAAGGAGCGCCTGCTCCCGAAGATGGCCACCGGCGAGATCCGCGCCGCCTTCTCGCTGTCAGAGCCGGAATGCGGCTCCGACGTGCAGGGGATCAAGGCGAGCGCAAAGAAGCTCGACGACGGCGCCTGGGAGCTGAACGGCCAGAAGATGTGGGTCACCAACGGCCTTCGCTCCGCGGTCGTGTTCGTGCTCGTCAAGACCGACCCCAAGGCCGACCCCGCATACAAGGGCATGACCTGCTTCATCACGGAGAAGGAGCCGGGCGCCGCGGAGAACTCGGGCGACTTCGCCGGCCTCACCGTTCCGCCCCAGATCAAGAAGATGGGCTACAAGGGCGTCGAGTCGACGGAGCTCGTCTACGACGGCTACAAGTGCCCGGCCGAGATGATCCTGGGCGGCGAGGAGGCCGGCATCGGCCAGGGCTTCCGCCAGATGATGGACGCGCTGGAGGTGGGCCGCGTGAACGTGGCCGCCCGCGGCGTGGGCATCGCCCAGCGCGCGCTGGAGCTGGCGCTGCGCTACTCGCAGGAGCGCAAGACGTTCGGCAAGGAGATCGCCCAGCACCAGGCCATCCAGTTCAAGCTCGCCGACATGGCCACCAAGGTCGAGGCCGCGCGACTGCTCACCCGCAAGGCCGCGCGGCTCAAGGACGCCGGCGAGCGCTCCGACCTGGAGGCCGGCATGGCCAAGCTGTTCGCGTCGGAGACCGGCAAGGAGGTCGTGGAGGACTCCTTCCGCATCCACGGCGGCTACGGCTACTCGAAGGAGTACGAGATCGAGCGGCTGTACCGCGACGCGCCGCTGCTGCTGATCGGCGAGGGCACGTCGGAGATCCAGCGGATGGTCATCGGCAAGAAGCTGCTGCAGCGGCACAAGGCCTGACGGCCGCGGCGCCCCCGGCGTGAACGTCGCGCACTACCCCCTATAGGGGCCAGTCCGCGACGTTCGTCGTTCGGTGGGAGCGTGCCGCCTCAGGGGCGGATGTGGACCGGCGCTCCCAGCGGGAGCTCGGTCATCAGCCGCGTGAGCACGTCGTCGTGGGCCCGCAGGCAGCCCGCGGTGCTGGCGGCGCCGATCGTGCCGGGCGCGGACGTGCCGTGCACCGCGATGCGG
>DATMJO010000070.1:0-2326 GCA_035553855.1 Thermoleophilaceae bacterium
GATCTCGGGCACGTCGCACGGGGGCCGGATCCTGTTCCGGGGGCACGACCTCTACGCGCGCGACGTCGACCCGGCGAAGGTGCGCGCGCGGATCGGGATGGTCTTCCAGCAGCCGAACCCGTTCCGGGCGACGATCCGGGAGAACCTGACGTTCGGGATGAAGGTGAACGGGATCAAGCCGACCGACGAGCGGGTCGAGCAGGCCCTGCGGTCGGCCGCGCTCTGGGACGAGGTGAGGGACCGGCTGAACAAGGACGCCTGGACGCTGTCGGGCGGCCAGCAGCAGCGGCTCTGCATCGCGCGCGCGATCGCCGTCGAGCCCGAGGTGATCCTGATGGACGAGCCCTGCTCGGCCCTGGACCCGATCGCCACGCTGGCGATCGAGGAGCTGATGCGGGGCCTCTGCGAGCGCTACGCGATCGTGGTCGTGACGCACAACATGCAGCAGGCCGCGCGCGTCTCGGACCGCACGGCCTTCTTCACCGTCGCCGGCACGGCGGAGGGGGAGCGCCACGGGATCCTCTGCGAGGCCGGGCCGACCGCGCAGATCTTCGCGGCGCCGTCCGACCCGCGGACCCACGACTACATCACCGGGCGTTTCGGCTAGCGCGGCCGGAGAGGCGGACACCGTTGCCCAGGCTGCTGATCGCGCTCCTCGCCGCCGCGCTGCTGGCGCTCGCGGGCTGCGGCGACGACCGTCCGGCGGCGACGCCGACCACGCCGCTCGAGGGGACCCGGCTGGTCGACGCCCTGCGCGGCGGCGGCTACGTCCTCTTCTTCCGCCACGCCGCGACGACCCGCATGGGCCAGCCGGACGACGACCTGACCACCTGCGCCACCCAGCGGAACCTGAACGCCGAGGGCCGCCGGCAGGCCCGCGCGATCGGCGCCGCCTTCCGCGAGCTCGACATCCCGGTCGGAGCGGTGATCGCGAGCCCCTACTGCCGCACCAAGGACACCGCCCGGCTCGCGTTCGGGAGGGTCGACGAGGAGACGCTGGCCCTGAAGGACGGCGGCGGCGCGATCTCGGACCTGATCGCCCGGCTGCCGACCGGGACGGGCACGAACACGATGCTGGTCGGCCACAGCATGGACCGGCTGCCGCCCCTGCACCTGCCCCCGCTCGACGAGGGAGAGGCCGCGGTGCTGGTGATCGACGCGGGGCGGAGCCACCGCGTCGCCCGCGTGAAGGCCGACGAATGGGCCGGCCTCGTGGCCGTGGAGGCCGCCGCCCGATAGGCGCCCGTCAGCCGGGCGGGCGGGCTCCCTCGGCGGCCTCGGCCATCCAGGGCTCCGACATGCGGGCGGTGTTGTAGAGGAGCTGGTGCCACTGTGGGTAAGGCGGTGGCACCCGGCCGGCCCGCTCGACCCGGGCGACGTCCTCGTCGCTCATGACCCAGTCGGCCGCGCCGAGGATGTCCGCCAGCTGCTCGGGCGTGCGCGCCCCCAGGATCAGCGATGTCACCGCCGGCCGGCGCAGCAGCCACGCCAGCGCGGCCTGGGCGACGCTCGCTCCGCGCTCGGCGGCCACCGCCTCGAGGGCCTCGACGACGTCGAAGGCCCGCTCGAGGTCGTAGATGCCCGGGCTGCGCCCCATCTGGGCGCGCCGGGTGCCCTCCGGATCGGCCTCGCCGCGCCGGAACTTGCCGGTGAGCAGTCCACCCGACAGCGGGCTGTAGACCAGCACGCCGAGCCCCTGGTCCAGGGCGAGCGGCACGAGCTCCCATTCGAGGTCGCGGGCGGCGGCGCTGTAGTACGCCTGCATGCAGGCGAAGCGCTCCAGGCCCTCGCGCTCGGAGGTCCCGAGCGCCTTCATCGCGTGCCAGGCCGAGTAGTTGGAGCAGCCGATGTAGCGGACCTTGCCGGCGCGCACGAGGTCGTCCAGGGCCCGCAGCGTCTCCTCGAGGGGCGTGGCGGCGTCGAAGCCGTGCAGCTGGAGGAGGTCGATCCGGTCGGTCCCCAGCCGCCGCAGGCTCGCCTCGCAGGCCGCGATCACGTGGTGCCGCGAGGCGCCCAGGTCGTTGGGGCCAGGGCCGGTCCGCGCGTGGAGCTTGGTCGCGATCAGGGCCTCCTCCCGGCGCGGCGCGAGCGCCCGCCCCAGGATCTCCTCGGCCTTCCCGTCGGTGTAGGCGTCGGCCGTGTCGAAGAGGTTCACGCCGGCGTCCAGGCACATGTCGACCATCCGGCGCGCCTCGGCGTCGCCCGTGTCCCCGATGGCGCGGAAGAAGTCGCTGCGGCCGCCGCCGAAGGTCATGGTGCCGAAGGCCAGCGCGGAGACGCGCAGGCCGGTGGCGCCGAGGGGTCGGGTCTGCACGGGATCCTTCCG
>DATMJO010000071.1:0-10695 GCA_035553855.1 Thermoleophilaceae bacterium
GATGTAGGGGAGCGCCTCGAGGATGGTTGCGACGTCGCGTGTCATGTCGAGTAGGCGGAGTTGAACTCGACGTAGGCCGCCGAGAGGTCGGAGAAGAACACCTCGGTCTCGCCGCCGGCGCCCGGGAGGGTCAGCTCGAACTCGACCTCGGGTCCGCGGACGGCCTCCTCCAGGTCCGCAAGGTCACTTTCGCCCAGTGCCACCTCCGCTCCTGCCGAGACGACCTGCCGCCCCTCGATCGAGAGGTCCACGACGAACGGCACGCCCGGCATCGCCTGGCCCGCCGCCTGGAGGATCCGGCCGAAGTTCGGATCGCCGCCGTGGAGGGCGGTCTTGACGAGCGGCGAGTTCGCGACCGACCGCGCGACGGGCTCGACGAACTCGGTCGCGCCCCGCACCAGGATCCGGCCGACGCGCTCGCAGCCCTCGCCGTCGGAGACGATCTCCATGGCGAGCTGGCGCAGCAGGGCGTCCATCGCCTCGCCGAGCGCAAGCTCGTCCTCGCTCTCGGGCTCGACGCGCACCCCGCTCGCCCCGTTCGCGATCGCGTAGACGGTGTCGCTCGTGGAGAGCTGGCCGTCCACCGAGATCCGGTCGAAGCTGCGCCGGACCGTGACGCCCGTGAGCAGCTCGATCGTGTCCGGATCGAGGTTCGCGTCGGTCTGGACGAAGCAGAACATCGTCGCGAAGCGTGGCTGGATCATCCCGGCGCCCTTCGCCTGCGCCGCCAGCCGCACCGTGCCGCCGGAGAGCGTGACCTCCAGGCAGGCGCGCTTCGGCCCGGAGTCGCTCGTGAGGATGGCCTCCGAGAACGCGGCGCCCCCGGGGCCGAGCGCCCCGGCCGCAGAGCGGACCCCCTCGACGAGCCGGTCGCGGGGCAGCTCGCGGCCGATGATCCCCGTCGAGGCGAGGCCGATCCGCGAGGCCTCGATCCCGAGCGCCTCCGCGGCGGCGTCCCGCGAGGCGAGCGCCGTCTCGTAGCCGCGCTCGCCGTTGGCGGTGTTCGAGTTCCCGGAGTTCGCCACGATCGCCCGCAGGTGGCCGAGGTCGGCGTCGCGGGACACGAGGACGGGCGCCCCCTGGCGCGCGTTCGTCGTGAAGCGCGCGGCCGAGGCGGTGGCGTCCTCGTCGGAGACGAGCACGCCCACGTCGAGGCCCTCGGGCTTGATCCCGGCGGCGACCCCCGCGGCGCGGAAGCCGGCGGGCAGCTCCGTTCCCGCGAGCTCGACGGCGGCCGCGGGCGCCTCGACCCAGCGCGAGCGGAAGAAGCTCATGCCAGGCCCGCCGTCTCGTCGAGGCCGAGCATGAGGTTCAGGTCCTGGATCGCCTGGCCCGCCGCGCCCTTCCAGAGGTTGTCGATCGCCGCGAAGACGAGCACGCGCCCTGTGGCGGGCTCGACCGTCGCGTGGATGCGGCAGATGTTCGTGTCGCGGACGTCCCTCACGCCGGGCGGCGAGGCCGCCAGCTCGATGAACGGCTCGCCCTCGTAGGCGTCCGCGAACAGCTCGCGCACCTCCGCGGCGCCCAGCTCGCGCTCGGGCGTGACGTAACAGCTCGCGAGCAGTCCCTGGTCGAGCGGCACGAGGTGAGGGGTGAACGTGATCCGGGTCCCGGGAAGCTCCTGCTCCAGCTCGGCCCGGTGGCGGTGGCCCTCCACGCCGTAGGCCCGCACGTTCTCCGCGGCCGACACGAAGTGGGTCGTCTCGTTCGCCTCGCGCCCGGCGCCCGACACCCCCGACTTGGCGTCCACGACGGCGTCCGCGATGTGCTCCCGCAGCGGCCACAGCGCGAGCAGTGACGCGGTCGGGTAGCAACCGGGCGCCCCGACGAGATCCGCGCCGCGGATGGCCTCGCGATGCACCTCCGTCAGCCCGTACACGGCCTCCCCGAGCAGCTCCGGGGCCTCGTGCGGCTGGTAGTGCGCCTCGTAGCGCTCCCGGTCGAGGCGGAAGTCGGCCGACAGGTCGACCACCTTCAGCCCGCGGGCGCGCAGTTCGCGCACCACCGGGGCGGCGGCCTTGTGCGGGTAGGCCACGAGCGCGGCCGAGGCGGAGGCCGCCACCCGGTCGGCGTCGAAGGCCTCCAGCTCGCGCGCGACGCGGTAGCGCGGGTACACGTCGTCGAGGCGCCGCCCGGCGTCGGAGCGCGCGGTGACCGTGGCCAGCTCGAGGCCCGGGTGGCGATCGACGAGCGCGGCGCAGAGCGCCCCGGCGAAGCCGGCGGCGCCGCACACCGCGACAGGCACGCGCTCAGGCACGGAGGCTCCCCTGGACGGCGTCGGCCAGGCGCTCCTCGATGCGGGCGCGCACCACCGCGACCTCCTCGTCGGTGAGGGTCCGGTCGGGCGCGCGGAAGGTCAGCCGCAGCGCGAGCGACTTGCGGCCCTCGCCCACCTGCTCGCCTCGATAGACGTCGAACACCGAAGCCGCCTCGAGCAGGTCGCCACCGCCGTCGCGGACGGCAGCGAGCACCTCGTCGGCCTGCACGTCCTCCGCGACCACGACGGCGATGTCCTCCAGCGCCGCCGGGAACGCGGCGAGCGCCTGGAAGGCGGCCACTCCGGGCGCCTCCTCGGCGAGCAGGTCCGCGTCGACCTCGAAGGCGGCGCAGCCCTCCAGCTCGAAGGCGCGCGCGACGAGCGGGTGCAGCTCTCCGATCCAGCCGGCCTTGCGGTCGTCGCCGACGAGGATGCTCGCGGAGCGCCCGGGATGCAGGAACGGGCGCTCGCCCGGCTCCAGCTCGAACGGGACCCCGAGTGAGCCGAGCAGGCCCTCGAGGACGCCCTTCGCCGCGAAGAAGTCGGCCGGCGGCGCGGGCGAGCGCCATGTCCCGGCGCGCCCGGGCGTGAGGAGCGCGGCGAGGTGGTGGCGCTCGGCCGAGGGCACGGCGCCGCGCGGGCTCCCCTCGGGCACCTCGAGCGGGCCCGAGGGCCGGTACACGTGCGCGGACTCGAAGAGCGACAGGCCCCGCGCGCCGTGGGCCGCGTTGTGGCGCGCCGCGTCGAGCAGGCCGGGAAGCAGGAGCGGCCGCATGACCGACTGCTCCTCGCTGAGCGGGTTCGTCAGGGTCAGGGCCGGGATCTCCCCGAGCCGCAGGTCCGCGAGCGCCCGCGGCGAGGTGAAGCTCCAGCCGACGATCTCGTGGAGGCCACGGTCGCGGAGCGCGTCCTCCGCGCGGCGGCGCAGGCGCTGGGCCGGCGTGAGGCGCCCGACCGCGCGCTCGCGTGCGGGGAGGGTCGTTGGCAGCTTGTCGAGCCCGTACACCCGCACGACCTCCTCGACGAGGTCGGCCTCCCGCTGGACGTCCATGTCGCGGAAGCCGGGGACCGTGACGTCCCAGCCGTCGTCGGCGTCGCCCAGGGTGAAGCCGAGGCGCTCCAGGATCGAGCGCACCTCCTCCGCTTCGATCTCCCGGCCCAGGAGCCGGGTGATCCGCGCGTGCCGCAGGCGGATCACGCGGGCGGCGGCCGGGGACGGGTACACGTCGGCCATCCCGGGCTCGGGGGTTGCGCCGCAGAGGTCGGCCATGAGCGCGGCCGCGACGCGCTGCGCCTCGACGGCCTGGTCGGGGTGCAGCTGCTTCTCGAAGCGGGCACTCGCCTCCGAGCGCAGGCCGAGCGCCTTGGAGGTCTCGAGGATGTTGCGCCCGACCCAGGTCGCGACCTCGAGCAGGACGCTGGTCGTCTCGTCGGATACCTCGCTGATCTGGCCACCCATCACGCCGGCGATCCCGCTCGGTCCCTCGGCGTCGCAGACGAGCGCCATCGAGGGGTCGAGCTCGCGCTCGGCGCCGTCGAGCGTGGTCATCCACTCGCCCTGCTCGGCCCGCCGCACGACGATGCGGCCGCCGCGGACCTTGTCGAGGTCGAACGCGTGGAGAGGCTGCCCGGTGAGCAGCATCACGTAGTTCGTGATGTCGACGACGTTGGAGATGGGGCGCTGCCCGGCGGCGGTGAGGCGCGCCTTGAGCCACAGGGGCGACGGCCCGACCTTCACGTCGCGGAACACGCGCGCGGTGAAGCGCAGGCAGATCTCCGGGTCGATCTCGATCGGGAAGACCTCGGCGGCCGGCTCCGCGGGTGGGGCCTCGAGCGGCGCGAGCGGCGCCCCGGTGACCGCGTGCAGCTCCCGCGCCACGCCGTGGACGCCCAGGCAGTCGGGGCGGTTCGGGGTGATCTCGAACTCGATCGCCTCGTCGGCGATGGCGAGGTGGTCCGCGAGCGAGGAGCCGGGCTCGATGCCGTCGTCCAGCACCATGATCCCGCTGTGGCCCTCCCCCACGCCGACCTCGTCCTCGGCGAGGATCATCCCGCTCGACTCGACGCCGCGGAGCGTCGCCTTTCCGAGCTTGGTCCCGTCGGGCAGCACGGCGCCGGGCAGCGCCACCGCGACTGTCTGCCCCGCGGCCACGTTCGGCGCCCCGCAGACGATCGTGCGCGGCTCGCCGGAGCCGTCGTCCACCGTGCAGACGCTGAGCCGGTCGGCGTCGGGATGGCGCTCAGCGGTGAGGACCCGCCCGACCACGAAGCCGTCCGTGGAGGGGACGCCGACCCGCTCGACCCGCTCGGCCTCGGTGCCGGTCATCGCAAGGCGGTCGACGATCTCCTCCGTCGAGAGGCCGGGATCGCAGTACGCCCGCAGCCAGGAGACCGGGACCCTCATCCGAACTGCCCCAGGAAGCGCACGTCGTTGTCGAAGAACATGCGCAGGTCGGGGACGCCGTGGCGCAGCATCGCGATCCGCTCGATGCCCATCCCGAACGCGAAGCCCTGCACCCGCTCCGGGTCGTAGCCCGTCTCGCTGACGAACCCGAGCACGTTCGGGTCCACCATCCCGGCGCCCAGGATCTCGATCCAGCCCGAGCCCTTGCAGAGGGTGTCCTTCGAGCCGTCGGCGAGCTTGCCGCTGCCGCCGCAGCGGAAGCAGGAGACGTCCACCTCGACCGAGGGCTCGGTGAAGGGGAAGTAGTGGGGGCGCAGGCGGACGGCGCGGTCAGGGCCGAAGATCGCCCGCGCGAACTCGAGTAGTACCCCCTGGAGGTCCGCGAGCGTGATGTCCTCGTCGATCGCCAGGCCCTCCACCTGGTGGAACATCGGCGTGTGCGTGGCGTCGGAGTCCCGCCGGTAGACCTTGCCGGGGATCACGATGTGGATCGGCGGCTCCTGCACCTCCATCGCGCGGGTCTGCATCGGGCTCGTGTGGGTCCGCAGGAGCACATCGGGCGAGAAGTAGAAGGTGTCCTGCAGCATCCGCGCCGGGTGGCCCGGCGGGTGGTTCAGCGAGGTGAAGTTGTAGTAGTCGTACTCGACCTCCGGCCCCTCGGCGACGGAGAAGCCGAGGCCGATGAAGACGTCCTCGATCTCGCGCCGGGTCTCCGTGATCAGGTGCAGGCTGCCCACGGGCGAGAGCGGATCGCCGGGGAGGGTCACGTCGAGCCGGTCCTCATGGAGCGAGCGGTCGAGCTCGGCCGCCTCGAGGTCGGCGGCGCGGGCGGAGAGGACGGCCTCGAGCGCCACCCTGACGGCGTTCGCCGCCTTGCCGACCGGCCCGCGCTCCTCCGGGGGCAGCTCGCCGATCGAGCGCAGCGTCTGGGTCAGCTCGGCCTTGCGCCCGAGGTAGCGGACCCGCAGGTCCTCGAGCTCGGCGCCGGAGCCCGCCGCCTCGATGGCGGCCTCGGCTTCGCTGCGGAGGGCGTCGAGGTCAGCCATGCCGGGCCATCCTATGGAGGGCGACCGCCGCCGCGACGCCGAGGTTGAGCGACTCAGGTCCGTCCGCGCGCATCTCGATGCTCACGCGCCGGTCGGGAGCGAGCTCCGGAGGAAGGCCGTCCCGCTCGGCGCCCACGCACAGGACGATCGGGGGCTCGGCCTCGAAGTGGTGGAGCGGCTCGCCGCCGCGGGGAACGAGGGCGACCTTGGTGCCCGCGAGCTCGCCGAACGACGACCGCGCGGGGGGCCGGGCGAACGTGGACCCCATCGCCGCGCGCAGGGCCTTGCCCGACCAGGGGTCGGCGGAGCCCGGCCCGAGCACCACCGGCCCGTCGCAGAAAGCGTGCGCCGAGCGGATCAGCGCACCCACGTTCGCGGGGTCGGACACGGCGTGCGCGTACACGCTGACCTCGCCCCCGGCGTCGGACCAGCGCTGCTCGCAGACGGCTATCGCCCGCGTCCCGGACCCCAGCTCGCTCACGCCCGCGAGCAGCTCGGCCTCGACGTCGTCCGCCGTGAGCACGAAGGAGACCTCGGTGTGCGCCAGGGCCGCGGCGACGAGGTCCTCTCCCTCGGCCACGCACAGGCCGGTCCGGTCGCGGTGCTTGCGCTGCCGCAGCTTGCGGATGAGCTTGAGCTTGTCGTTGTCGGGTGAGGTGATCATGGAACGAAAAAGGGCGCCTCGCTGGGCGCCCGGGAGGTGCGTAGCTGCGTTCGCCGTGTCGTCAGGCGGCGGCAGCCTCCCGGGCCTTCTCGGCGAATCGGCGGAACGTCTCGGGGTCGCGGACGGCGATGTCGGCCAGGACCTTCCGGTCCAGGTCGATCCCGGCCAGGCGGAGGCCGTGCATGAAGGTCGAGTAGCTCATCCCCTCGCGGCGGGCGGCCGCGTTGATGCGGGTGATCCAGAGCCGGCGGAAGTCGCGCTTGCGATTGCGGCGGTCACGGTAGGCGTAGGTGCCGGACTTGAGCAGTTGCTCCTTCGCCCGCTTGTAGGACGAGTGCTTCTCGCCGCGGTAGCCCTTCGCGCGCTCGAGCGTGGCGCGGCGCTTCTTGCGGGCGTTGACGGATCGCTTGACGCGCGCCATCAGCCGAGCAACTCCCGCACGCGCTTCTCGTCGGCCTTCGCGATCACGGCGTCGTTCGACAGGCGCCGCTTCCGCTTGGGGCTCTTCTTCTCGAGGATGTGCGAGGTCATCCCGTGACGCGCCCGGAGCTTGCCCTTGGCGGTCTTCTTGAAGCGCTTCTTCGCGCCGGAATGGCTCTTCATCTTCGGCATGGGCCGGATATTGAAGCAGGTCAGGCCTTGGCGGCGGGCTCGCCCGCCTGCTCCTGGGCGGCATCGCCCGTGGAGCCATCCTGCTCGGCAGCCGGCTTCTCGGCCTCCGCCTCGGCGGCGTCCGGCTGCCCGGCCTCCGCCTCCTCGGCCTTCGGCTTCTCGGCCTCCGCCTCCTCGGCCTTCGGCCGCCCGGCCTCCGGACCCTGGTCGTTGCCCTGGTCCTTCTGGCCCTGGCCGGCGTCGGGCACCTTCGCCTCGGTCTTCTGCTTCACGGGGCCGAGGAGCATCGTCATGTTGCGGCCGTCCTGCTGCGGCCGCTGCTCGACCGTGCCGAGGTCCGCCACGTCCTCGGCCAGGCGGTTGAGGAGCATCTCGCCACGCTCCGGGTGGGAGACCTCGCGCCCCCGGAACATGATCGTGACCTTCACCTTGGAGCTCGCCCCGAGGAAGCGGCGGACGTGGCCGCGCTTCGTCTCGTAGTCGTTCTGCGCGATCTTCGGCCGCAGCTTGATCTCGCGGACCGTGACCTGCTGCTGGTGCTTGCGCGCCGCCTTGGCCTTCTGCTCCTGCTCGTACTTGTACTTCGAGTAGTCGAGCACGCGGCAGACCGGCGGGCGCGCGTCGGCGGCGACCTCGACGAGGTCGAGGTCGCGCTCCTGGGCGTAGCGGAGCGCTTCGTCGCGCTGGATGACTCCGACCTGCTTGCCGTTCTCGTCGATGAGGCGGACCTGCGGGACGCGGATGCGCTCGTTGATGCGCGTCGTGTCCCGCTCGGGCGGGGTCCGGTCGAACCTGCGCGGAATCGGCACTACGCGTGGATCCGGCTGGACGTCAAGGGCGGTATTCCGGCGCGGGAGCGGCGAGAGGGGAGGAGGGCACGAAGCGTCAGCGGTCCTCGCGGCGCGTGGTGTGAGTGCTCCTCATCCGCGGGGCAGTATAGCGGTGATCCGGGAGCGCTCTAGGCGGCGGTGTCACGCGGGCGCCGCTCCGCGGCCTCGGCGGCGAGCCGCTCTCCGAGGGCGGCGACATCCTCGCTGCCGGCGTCTCCCTCGTGGCGCCGGCGGACGGAGACCGCGCCGCTCTCCTCCTCGGCGTCCCCCACCACGAGCATGTACGGGACCTTCGCGAGCTCGGCATCGCGGATCTTCCTGCCGATCGACTCGGTGCGCCCGTCCACCTCGGCGCGCAGCCCGTGCTCGGCGAGGCGCGCCGCCACGTCCGCGGCGTAGGCCGTGTGGCGGTCGGCGATCGGCAGCACCGCCGCCTGCACCGGCGCGAGCCAGAGCGGGAACTCCCCCGCGTAGTGCTCGATCAGGATGCCCATGAAGCGCTCGAAGGAGCCCATCAGGGCGCGGTGGATCATCACCGGCCGGTGCTCCGCGTTGTCGGTGCCCGTGTAGGACAGCTCGAAGCGCTCGGGCATCGAGTAGTCGAGCTGCACGGTCCCGAGCTGCCACGAGCGCCCGATCGAGTCGGTCATGTGCAGGTCGATCTTCGGGCCGTAGAAGGCGCCGTCACCCGGGTTCAGGTCGAACCCGAGGCCCTTGCGCTCGAGCGCCGCCGACAGCGCGCCCTCGGCCGCGTCCCACATCTCGTCCGAGCCGATCCGGTTCTCCGGCCGGGTCGAGAGCTCGAGCCGGGGCTCGAAGCCGAAGATCTCGTAGAGGAAGAACCCGAAGTCGAGGCAGCCGATCACCTCGTCCTCGATCTGATCCTCGGTGCAGAAGATGTGGGCGTCGTCCTGCGTGATGTGCCGGACGCGGAGGAGCCCGTGGAGGGTGCCGCTCGGCTCGTGGCGGTGCACTAGCCCCGCCTCCGAGTAGCGGATCGGCAGGTCCCGGTAGGAGCGGCGGTCGTCCTTGAAGAGCTGGATGTGAGCCGGGCAGTTCATGGGCTTGAGTCCCATGGGCCGCTCCTCGACCTCGGTGAAGTACATGTTGTCCCTGAACTTGTCCCAGTGGCCGGACTGCTTCCAGAGCTCGGCGTCGTAGAGGATCGGCGTCTTGACCTCCTCGTAGCCGCGCGTGCGGTTCTCCGAGCGCCAGAGCTCCTGCAGCTCGTTCCAGACGCGCATCCCGCGCGGATGCCAGAAGGGCGACCCGGGCGAGAGCTCCGAGAACATGAAGAGGCCGAGCTCCCTGCCGAGCTTGCGGTGGTCGCGCGCCCGCGCCTGCTCCAGCCGCTCGAGGTGGGCGGCGAGGTCCTCCTTGGAGAAGAAGGCGGTTCCGTAGATCCGCGTGAGCATCTGCCGGCCGGAGTCGCCCCGCCAGTACGCCCCCGCGACACTCGTGAGCTTGAACGCCCTGATCCCCTTCGTCGTGGGGCCGTGAGGGCCGCGGCAGAGGTCGAGGAACGGCCCGTTGCGGTAGAGCGACACGGTCTCCACGCCCTCGTCGCGGACGAGGTCCTCGATCAGCTCGACCTTGTAGGGCTGGTCCTCGGAGCGGAAGAGCTCGATCGCCTCGCCGGCGGCGAGGTCCGAGCGCTCGAACGGCTCGTCCGCCTTCACGTGCTCGCGCATCTTCTGCTCGATGCGCCCGAAGTCGGCGTCGGAGACCGTGACACCCTCTGGGAACTCGAAGTCGTAGTAGAAGCCGTCGTCGATCGCCGGCCCGATCGAGACCTTGGTGCCGGGCCAGAGGTCGATCACCGCGGTCGCGAGGACATGCGCGGTGTCGTGGCGGAGCAGGTCGAGCGCCTCGGGGCTGCGCTTGGTGACGATCTCGATCGGCTTGCCGTCCTCGAGCGGGGCCGAGAGGTCCCGCACGGCGCCGTTCTGCTTCACGGCGAGCGCGGCGCGGGCGAGACCCTCCCCGATCGCGAGCGCGGCGTCCGCGCCCGTGGCGCCGTCCTGGAGCTCAAGCTCCGTTCCGTCCGGAAGCGAGACCTTCATGGGCGCCTGACGGTAGCGCGGAGAAGCGAGCCCATGAGCTCGAGCTCGTCGGCCACGAGGCGAGTGACGAGGAAGCGCTCCCGCACGCGCTCGCGACCCGCCGATCCGAGCACGATCGAGAGAGCCGGATCGCGGACGAGCTCGACCAGGGCACGCGCGGTGTCCTCCGCGGTGTGGGCGATCAGGCCCGTCACGCCGTCGGCGACCTGCTCCGGCAGCCCGCCGTCCGGGGCGGCGACCACGGGCGTCCCCTTCCAGAGCGCCTCCGACGCCGAGATCGCGAAGTCCTCGCGCACCGAGCGCGCGAGCGCGGCGCGCGAGAGACGCTGGAGCGCGTTCAGCTCGGTCTCCCCCACTCCGGCGTAGCCGGTCAGGACGTGCAGATCGGGCGTGCCGGCCGCGTAGGCGGCGACCTCACCGGCGACGCGCCAGCCCTCGTCGTCACCGGCCGCGGGCGCGCCCGCCAGCACGAGTTGGAGGGACGGCTCCTCCTCCTTGGCGAGCCGGAACGCGTCGATCGTGTCGTGGGGGTCGCGCCAGGGGTCGAGCGCGCCGACCTGGCAGCAGAGCGGCCGCTCGAGGTCGAGGCCGAGCATGCGCAGGCTGTCGCCGGCGAGCTTCAGCGGCAGATCGCGGCAGCGGGGCCCGAGCGGGTCGATCGCCGGGTGTATCTCGCGAACGCCCTCGAGTCCCGGCGGCGCAAACGACGCCAGCGGGAACACGGCGGCGTCGAAGCGCTCGGCGAGCGGGCGCGCGCGTTCCCATGCGGGCGGGTCCGGGCGGGCGGCGTCGATGCCCGCCCGGACCCGCCCGCATGGG
>DATMJO010000072.1:0-12487 GCA_035553855.1 Thermoleophilaceae bacterium
CGGGGGCCGGGGTGGCATCGGTGCCGATGGTCGTCTCGGCGCGCGAGGGCGCCGCCTGCGACCCGTCGTCGCCGCCGCCGCAGCCCGCCGCCAAGGCGAGGCATGCAGCGCCCACCACCATCGAGAGCACCCTCATCCCACCGGGCTCCCGGCGGCGGCGAACGCGCTGCGCAGCGCCTCGGCGTCCGCCGCGCTCCTCACGAAGAAGTGAGCGCTCTCGGCGACATCGGTGACGGGATCGGTGAAGCGCCCCTCGACGACGTCGAGGCCGTGCCCTGCGACTCCGAGCCATTCGGGCATGTCCGCACCGTAGTCGTGGAAGCGGCCGTACGGCGGCTGCGGCTCGTCGAAGTGGCGCGACTCCCCCCTCATCCCCGACGCGAAGGTCACGTGGAGGACGAGGCTCGGGGACCCGACGCGTACGAGCTCGGCGAACGCGCGGCGGTCGTCGGCCACGAACTCGAGGACATGACTCAGGCTGATGAAGTCGTAGCTTCCGTCCTCGCGCGGGATGCTCTCGAGATCGATGCTGTTCTCGCCGCCGTAGATCGACTTCTCGTAGGAGGAGAACCACTCGGGATCGAGGGAGCCGTCCGGCGCGAACTGGAGCGCTCGGCGTCCGTCGAGGACCTCCCGTGGGATCTGGAGAAACGCGTTGCGAAGCGAGCGGTGGCGCTCTAGCGACCAGCATCCGGAGCACCGCGGCGGCAGGCCGGTGCGCGCCATGCGCCCGCCGGGACCCGCCTCGAACGAGTTCCCGTCGCAGATGTTGCATGCCCTGGACTCAGTCGCGCTCACGGCGGATCCTGATCCGTCCTCCGTCGAGTTCGAGCCCGAGCCGGTGCCGGGCGCCGTCGATCGTCGCGCACACCGTATACCCGCTGTCCGCCCGCACGGCGCTCACGTCCTCCAGCGCGGTCGGGTCGATCGCGAGCGAGTGGACGAGGAGGCCGTTGCGCGCGGCGCTCCCGAGCGAGACGACGTCGACGGGCACCTTCCGGCTGTCCCGCGGGAACGTCCAGCCGTCGGCGCGCTCGCCCTCCTCGCCGCGGACGACGTCGATGGCGACCGGGATGCCGCTCCAGTCGCGCAGCACGGCCTGCACCGAGTCGCCGGCGAGCGTGGCGCTTGCCGGTCCGGTCGCCTGCGCGCACAGCGTCTCACCCGCATGCACCCGCCGTGCCACGCTCCCGACGCCCTCGCAGGTCAGGTCGTCGACGACGATCAGCGCCTCGGCCGGGCGGTAGCAGAACAGGCGATGGTGCGAGGCCGGGTCGAGGAGCGCGTTCACCCCGAGCACCGCGTACCAGCCGCCGCCCGCGCCCGCAGCGAGGATGCCGGAGCCGTACGGATGCGACTGCTGCCACGGGAAGCTCTCACCGTCGAGGGTCAGGGTGTTGTGGGCGTGCGACGACCTGGCGTAGACGCGCAGCGGATCGGCCTCCGAGTGGTAGCCGTACCGCCCCGCCTCGCCCACGACTAGCTCGCCGCGCTCGAACAGCACCCAGCTCAGCTCGTCGGCGTGCTTGTGCGCGTGCACGTGGAAGCACGAGGTCACGGCCAGGTACGACGCGCCGTGGCGCACGACCGCGAAGCCGCCGTTTCGCATGATCGCCATGCCTTCCGGGCTTCCGATGCGTCTGGCGAAGGCCGGGATGTCCATGCGGTCCGTGTCGCCGAAGGGGAGGATCGACCCGTCCGGGAGGACCATCCACTCGGCTGCTCGCTCCATCCGCTCGATGAGCCGCGCGAGGCGCGAGCCTCCGATGCCCGTCGTCGTGTGGAGGCGCTCCAGCAGCTCCCGGATGTAGAACTGGTACGCGGGCGACTGCTCGAGGTGGACCCCCTCCTCCGCGTCGACGTGCCGCGCGAGCGTCTCGAGGAAGCGCTGCTCGGCGAGCTCGCGCCATGCCTCGCTGTCGGGCAGCTCCCTGCAGCGGCTTCCGAGCACGAACAGCCCGGCGTCCTCATAGAGGCCGTGGTTGCTGTGCGGGCGGTAGTTGCCTGGCTTCGACAGCCACGCGGCGTGGGTCTCGAGCGATGCGCGGAGCGCTCCGTGCGCGTCCGGGACCAAGACCCCCTCGTGGCACGACGCCTCCCACAGGTAGGCAAAGAATGCGGCCCGTACGCCCACGGCCATGTCGTACCAGGCGTGGTCCGCTGTGCTCGCGCCGCCCGTCGGGTTGGCGCGGACCCAGTCGAGGGCGAGCGCCAGCGCCCGCCGCAGGTACTCCACCTCGCCGCGCTCCGCATACAGCCGAAGCGGGATGTCGAGGAACTGGAACGTGTGGAACCAGAACCGCCAGGCGAGGCTGTTTCCCTCGTCCATATGCCAGTCGACCGGCGGGCGAAGCTCCGTGGTGGTCCCGCGCACGACGTAGCGGTGCTCTGCCACCTCCGCGAGCCGCCGCTCGTCGAGAGCGAGCTCCTCGAAGAAGCCGCGGTACGGCGGGCGCCCGCTCACGTACCGGGCGTGATGTGCTCGACCGCTATCCCCGCCGCCCGGAAGGCCGTGGCGATCGTGGCGGCGTCGTTGCGCTGCCTGCAGAAGAAGTGAGCGGGCTGCGCATACTCCGTGACGCTGTCGACGATCTCGGCGGCCACCGTGTGGATTCCGTACTCTGCGACCTTGAACCACTCAAGCAGGTCCTGCCCGTAGTTGTGGTGGCGGTTGAGCGTTTGCGGTTCGTCGTAGTGCGCCGACACCGGCGCGGTCAGAGTGGACGAGAACAGGATCTGGATGATCGAGCACTCGCTCCCTATGCGCACAAGCTCGGCGAACGCCCCACGGTCGTCGGGCACGTACTCGATCACGTGGTTGATGCTGACGAAGTCGTAGCTCCCGGCCGGCCGCGGGACGTCCTGCACGTCCATGCTGTTCTCGCCGTCGTAGACGGAGAGCTCAAATGCTCCGAACCACTCCGGCAGCAGGGAGATGTCGGGCGAGAACTGGAGGGCGCGCCGCCAGCCGAGCATCGCGGTGGGGATGGCGAGACAGGCCCCCCGGAGCGCGCGATGCCGCTCGAGCGAGCTGCAGCCGACGCAGCGGGGAGGCTTCCCCGTGGCGGCCAGACGGCCGCGCGGGCCTGCGTCGAACTCCGTGCCGCCGCAGATCTCGCAGGCCGCCATCGGCTTACGCGTGCGCGGCGGCCTGCAGGCCGAGCAGGCCGTCCCAGGCCGGCGCGAGCTGCTCCCAGCCCCACTGCTCCACGTACTCGCGGGCACGCTGCGACTCCGCGCGCCAGCCGCTGTCGACCGCGCGGAGCACCGCCGTGGCGGCCGCGTCCGTCGACTCGTGGACCCATTCGGGCGGATACTGGTCGCGGGCGCCCGGACGGTCGTATATCACGGGTACGGCGCCCGAGGCCATCCCCTCGGCCGGGGCCACGGCGTGACCCTCGATGTCGCTCAGCGAGAGGATGTAGCCGACCTTCTCGAGGAAGGGCGCGATGTCCGGCCCGAAGGGCTCGAAGGTCACGGCCGAGCGCAGGAGGGGCGAGCGCTCCAGCCGGTCGTACACCCGCTCGTAGAACCGACGCTCGGCGTCTCGCGTGAACATCCAGTTGTAGTCCCACGGCGGATGCCCCTTCACGACGAGCCGGAACCGGTCGTCTTGCCCGCGGACCCGCTCGAGGATGTCGATCGCCCGGTCGATCCGCTTGAGCATCGGCACGAAGCCTATGAAGCCGAGGCTGAACTGGGCGTCGGGAAGCTTGGGCCGGCCGAGTGCGTGCAGGTCGACGGCGTTGGGGACCACGTGGAAGCGGTCGTCCGGGCGCCAGCGGTACTTCTCGCATGCCATCTCCATCACGTGCCGCGCCACGAACACCATGGCGTCCACCTTGTCGAGATCGACGGCGGCGGGATGATCGGTCTCGACCTCCATCCGGTGGAAGCGCACGACCAGGCGCTGGCCGGGGCGCTTGTTCCGGCTGTAATAGGCCGCGTTGCCAAGGCACCACTCGCAGACCACGGTCTCTGCCCATTTGAGCGCTCGGGCGCTCTGCCCCTCGTCGTGGACTACGTGCTTGGCCCACCTGTCCTCGCGAAGCGCGGCCCCCGAGTCGAGGACGTGCTCGGCGATCCGTTCGAAGAACTTGAACTCGTGCCCGGCGATGAGGACGCGCGGCGAGCCCGTGTCGCGTGCCGACCCATGTCGGCGGGGGCGAACGTGCGGCGCCAGCTGGCCTGCGACACGTTCGAAGGTATGGCGGAGGCTCGCGTCGTGGCATCGGCGCTGCGCATCCGCGCGAAGCGAGGGGTCGGCGCTCACCGCCCTGACCGCCTCGACCGCCTCATCGATCCCCTGCACGAGGAGCGGGTAGTCGGCCCCGAGCAGCCCCACGTGGATCGGGTTGCGATTGAGGAGCACGGCCGAGCCGGCCGAGCCGTACTCGAGGATCTTCGTCGAGAGCTCGGTGCTCGCATCCATCGACGGGTGCCGGATCGAGAGCGCGATGTCGCATGCGCCGAGGAGGCGGCGCACCGCCTGCCGCTCGACGGCGCCGTGCCAGACGAGCCCGGGCGTCTCGCGCAGGGCGTGCTCCGCGGCCGGCCTGAAGTCCGGGTCGGCCGGCGGGTTGTGCACCTTGTCCCCCGCGACGTGGAACTCGAGCCCGGGGTCGTCGGCGTGAAGGCGCTGGAACAGATTCACCATCTCCAGGAAGAAGTACTCGGGAGAGAACTTCCCGGCGTAGAACAGCTTGCGTACGGGGCCGGAGGCAGGCGGCTGGATTGCTCCTGGGTCGATCGGGGGGATCATGGGCGGCAGCAACACGAGCTTGGAGCCGAAGTGCGGCACCGACGCCTCGACGCGTGCGCGAATCGTCTCCGTCTGGCAGAGAATCCGGTCGGCCGCCGCCCCCCGCCTCTCCAGACGCGCGACGTCGCTGCCGGGCGGCGCCGAGTGCGGAGGTATGTAATAGAACCAGATCCGCCCGTCGAAGCGTCCGTTCTCGATCGCCTCGTCGGTCACGGCGGCGCCGCGCAGAAGCACGAGGTCGAAGCCGATGCGGTCGTCGAGGGCCACGAGTTGCGCGACCGCATCGGGCGGCTTCAGGACCCTCCCCGTCGAGGGCGGCTCGAGGGTGATCTGGGGATGGGCCGCAAGCGCGCCCGTGATCAGATCGCGTTCCTCGGGCGCGCGCAACAGGACGGTCACCTCGACGCCCGGGAGCGACGCGAGCATCGTCGCCACCGACTGGAGCCAGATCGACGAGCCGTCGATCAGGTTCATGTTCACCTCGCCGTAGACGGCGACGTGGACCCTGCCGGGGCTCACCGCTTGCGGACCCGTATCCGGCGCTCGCGCTCGCGCGGTGCGCCGTTGTCCGTGGCGACCGCCGCCGGCACCGCCCTGGCGACCCGATCGCCGGCGTAGAAGCGAACGCCGCGCCCGAACCAGGACGCGAGGCTCCCGCCGTCCTCGGCCCACCCGTGCCGCGCCACGACGTCGCGCGAGGCGAGCGCGGCCGCCGGGTCCACCACCTCGGCGTAGCGGTGCTCGCGCCCGCCGCGCCCGAGCAGCGGCGCGCCGACCACGTCGGCGTGGGCGAAGACTGTTACGGCGGCGAGGTCGCGCAGATGGTCCGGCGCGTACGAGGCGCGCCCGTTCATCGGGGCCACCCAGGGTGCCGAGACGATCCCGCCAAGCTCCCTGTACCGCTCGTCGCGCGGGAGTTCGCCGTCCTGCGACGAGAGCCGCACCGCGTCGTCGCCGAGCCGCTCCGTGAGGCGGACCAGCTCGCCTTCGACGCCGCCCGCGTTCGAGGTGCCGATCACCACCTCCCGCGGGCTCACGCTCTGGGCGAGGAGCTTCTGCGCGAGAGCCCGCAGGTCGGCGGCGTCGTCGGCGAGCGCGACCACCGCCACGTCGTCGCCCGGGCCGGCACTCGCGTCGTAGCCCGCGGTCCGCGCGATCGTGCAGAGCCGCTGGCGGTAGGTGTGCTCCGCGAGCACGAGCCGCCGCGCACGGAGCGTCAGGTCCGCGTGGTAGGCGTCGTCACCCAGGAGTCGCTCGATCGCGGCAGTCGCGTCCTCCAGCGTGTGCGCGACGGGAACGAGATCTCCGAACATCGCCTCGATCCCCACGCTCTCAGTGGAGACCACGGCCGTGCCGCACGCCATCAGCTCGAAGACCCGCCGCGAGAACATCGTGGGCGAGTCGACCACCGAGTTCACGTTCACGAAGAGCCTGTGGCTCTTGTAGACGTCGATGACCTTGTCGTAGGGGAGCCGCCCTGCGACGTGCGGCAGGAAGCGCTCCGGAAATCCGTACTCCTCGCTCTCGGTGCCGAACGTGCGGTCGTAGATGATCAGCCCGAACGGCCGCGCGGCATCCAGGATCGTTTCGAGGCTCTTGCGCCTGTCGACATGGCGGGTGCGGTAGTAGGTTCCGGCGAAGACGGGCTCCGACCGCCGCTCGTCGACGATCGCGATCGGGTTGTGCAGCCGTGGCTGTGCAGCGAAAGGAAGCGCGCCGACGCTCTTCACGTCCAGCCCGCCGAGCGCCCCGTAGGCCGGGATGCAGTTCTCGTCGGTCGTGAGGATGTGGTCGAAGAGCGCTGCGGCCTCCTTGAACTTGTCGAAGTGGACCGGGTCCTCCTTGTTCCAGAAGACCGTGGGGATCGAGCGCTCGCGGCACCACTCGAGCAGCGCACGAAGCTTGGGCAGCCCGACGTAGTGCGGGTGGGTGTAGGAGCCCACGCCGTACTGCCAGCCGCCCGAGTTCCCCGACCATGCTGACTCAACGAGCAGGAGGTGAGGCGGATGGGCCTCGAGCTTCTCCCGCCAGTCCTCCATCGTGAAGTCGCAGAAGAGATCGCACTCGGGCGCGAAGCAGGCCCGCGACATCTCGTCGAGGATGCCGGCGACCCGCAGGTCGCGAACGTCGACCTTGACGGCGCCACTCAGGAAGCTCTGGCGCTCGAGGTCGATCGCCACGGCGCCGGTCGGAGCCGGCACGAGCTTCGTGACGAGCATCCGGGGCGCGTCCTCCTGCGGGGCCGGCTGCGCCGGGGTGGCGGTCGTCTCGTCGGGCGCGCCAACCGCGGCGACCGTCTCCCCCTCCCCGAGTGGAAGCACGGCCGAGCGGCGCCGCGGTCGCGCCGGCCTGCGCGCCGCGGCGCCGACTGCACGCCAGGCCAAGGCTGCTCCGGTGGCGAGGGCGACGATCGCGGCGCCGGCCACGATCGGCCAGGCGACGCCCAGGGCGGCGGCAACGCCGAGCCCTGTCAGGACTCCGAGGCTCGCGAGCGCGACGACCGCCAGGCGCTTTCGCTGCTTGCGCAGGCGCCAGCTGGCGGATGCGAGCACGTACCAGCGGCCGGAGAGCAGCTCGTCGATCCGGTCGTCGCGCTCGGCGGCCTCGTTCTGGGCACGTGCGAGCTCGGCGATCAGCAGCCGGCGCTCGTCCGCGGCGCGCGCGAGCGAGGAGTCGGCAGCGTCGGCGCGCTCACGGGCCGCCCCGATCGTGGCGCGGAGCTCCTCCGCGTGGGCCCTCACTCCCTCGAGCTCCGAGCGCAGCGAGGCGAGCCCGGTCTCGCGCTCCGCGAGTCCCGTCTCCAGCTCCTTCAGCTTCCCCTGCAGCTTCGCCGCGGCTGCCCGCTGCTTGTCGAGGTCCGCGACCGCGCGCTTGTGGCGGGCCTCTGCATCGGCCGCGAGACGGTCGCCGGCCTCGACAGCCGCCCACGCCTCGGCTCGATCGTGCTCGGCCGCCGCGAGATCGCGTTCCTTCGCCTGGATCCTCGCGGCGAGATCGGCGCGTTCCCGGGCAAGTCGATCGCGCTCCTCGAGAAGCGCGTCGCGCTGGCCCGTGATCTCCCGGCGGCCCTCGGCCAGCCCGTCGCGCTCAACGGTGAGCTCGACGTTCGCGTCCTCCAGCCGGTCGAGACGCGCGACGAGATGCCCTCGCTCGGTCTCGAGCTCGGTGCGCCTGCGTGCCTCGCCCTCGATCCGGGCGACGGCCTGGCGCGCGCGGTCCGCCTCGTCGGCGAACTCGCGGTTGAGCGTGTCGATCTGCTCGCCGGCGTCGGCGAGCCTCACCTCGTGCTCGCGGAGCGATTCCTCGAGGGTCTCGATGCGATCGCGACGGCGGGCGGCGACCGCCTCGAGCTGCTTGACGCGCCCGGCCTGCAGCTCCGCCTGCTCGACCAATGCCTCCCGCTCGGCGCTCAGGTCCTGCAGCAGCCGCTGGTGCTCGCCGAGCGCCGCTTCTGCCTCGGATGCGCGCGCTTCCGCCGCCGTCGCCCGTTCGAAGAGTTTCCGGCGCTCAGCCGAATGGACCGCGAGGTGGCGCTGGTCGAAGGCCGCCTGATCCGTGAGCTCCTCGACGCGGACCGTCAGCTCGGCGGCCTCGGCCTTCGTCACCAGGAGCTCCTTCCGGGCCTTCTCGTGCGCTGCCCGGAGGCGTGCCACCTCCTCGGACCCCGTGCTATCCGCCTGCTCGGTGAGGAGCCGGTCTCGCTCCGCCGACAGGCGCTTGGCACGCTCGGCCAGCTCACGGACCTGCTGGTCGAGGTCGGCGTTGCGGCGCTCCAGAGGTTCGATCTTCCGCGCCGCTGCCGCGACATCGCGCTCGTGAACTTCCGCGAGGCGGTCGAGCTCCAGGCGCTCCTCGTCGATCGCGGCGACTCGCCGGCGCAGCTCGTCGCGCTCGGTGACGAGGGAGCGCGCGCGCGCCTGCACCTCCCCCATGCGCTCCTCGAGCTCCGCCGAGCGGGCGGAGTGCGCCCCGAGCTTCCGTACCAGGTCGTCGCGCTCGGTGACGAGAGCGTCCCGCTCGGCGCGAACCTTTGCGGACTCGCCGTCGGCGCCGGCGCCTGCCTCGAGCTCGGCGATGCGCCTCAAATGCGCATCGAGCTTCTCGTTGAGATCGCGCACACGGCGCTGCAACGCGTCGCGCCTGCCCTTGAGCGCCCCGTTCTCGCGAGCCAGCGCGTCACGCTCCTCGACGAGCGCTGCGAGCTCGTCCCTATCGGCCGCGTCGTCGTCGTATGGAGCCGTGCCCATGGGTTCGAGGCAGGATAGTCGGGCCCGCCCGCCTTGCCACCGCCGTCAGTCCGTGCCCGAGTCCTCGCTCACGTAGGCCGCCACGATCGAGCTCGCTGGAAGGAACGCCCAGCTCCTGACGACCTCGCCTCCCTCGTCGCACTGGCGCCTGATCGCTCGAAGCTCGCCCTGCGCCTCCTCGTAGGTCATCCCGGGGCTGACCGCCTCGTGCTCGCTCCGCGGGCCCGAGTACAGGACGTGGATGCGGAAGGCCATTTCGCGGGCGACTGTAGCGGAAGACAGGTCCGGGTCGACGCCCCATTCGGGGTCGAACGGCGGGGCGCATCCGATCCCGTCACGGCGCATTCTGAGAAGGACCGCGCGATAGGAGGCGTCCAGGTCGGTGCGGTCCCGATGCGGAAGCGAGCGCCAGCGCCCGATGTTCGCCGAGTCCGGCGACAGCCTGTTGTCGAACGCGCGGCGCAGCCTCGGAGCGTCCTCGACCCCGAGGAACTCGAGCAGGCGACCGTAGGTCTCGTCCCGCGCGTTCACGACGAGATCCTCAAACGAGATCACGAGCAGGCGGTCCGGCGGGAGGCCCCGCGACCCGGCATCGGCTCGCCGCATCCGCTCCTCCCACCAGCGAAGCGCCCCGAGCGGGGTCTCGGGGCCGAAGTAGATCCCCGCGACCGAGGACGCCACGTCACGCCCGTCGCGGACGATATGGATCAGTCTCATGTCCGGGTAGAGATCGAGGAGGGCACGGCCGTAGAACGGGTTGTACGGGGTCGTATCGATCCACGACGGCTTTCCCGCGTCGTCGGCGATCGGCTGCACGAGGGCGTCGACGAACTCACGGCATGCGGTCACCGGATCGTCGGCGAAGGCCCCCGACAGCACTTCGAGCGCGGCCTCGAAGCGCTCCTCCGGGATTACACGGTGCAGCCCGCGCTCCCTGAACTTCGCGCCCTCCGGGCGCTCGCTGTACCACCAGGCGTTGCGCAGCTTCTCGATGAAGCGCTCGAGCCTGACATGGCCCTCGAGCAAATCCGGGATCCCGCCCGGCGCCGCGTGGAAGACGAGCTCCGTCTCGACCATCGCGTAATGCGGGTGCCTGCCGAGCACCTTCCCGAGGATCGACGTGCCGCTACGCCCCGTCCCACCAACGAAGACGGGATGTCCGGCCCCGTTCACCACGCGGCCTCCTCGATCGACAGCGATCGCTCGCCGATCGCGACGCGAACCGTCCGCGCATCGTCGCCGTGAAGAAGGCGGACGCTCGCGTCGGCCGGTGAGAACCCGGCCCCGGCCACGCGCAGCGGCGTCGCGGCGTCGAGGCTGAGCACGCTGACGAGCACGGCGCTGCGCGCCCGCGCGGTCATGGCGACGACCCACACCGGCTCGCGCTCCTGATCGGTGGGGAACGTCCACCCGAGCGGGTCAGGCAGCCCCCGGCCGTGCACGATCTCGGTGTCGACGAGCACTTCGCTCCAGTCGCGCAGCTCGCCCGAGAAGCCGGGCGCCTCGAGCAGCAGCGTGCCCGCAAACCGGTCGACCTCCATGCCCGGGCCAAGATGGAAGAGGCGCGTGTAGCCGTGCTCCGTGTGACTCTCGACACGGTCGAGAACGATCGCGCCAACGCCGGGCCGCCAGAGGACGAGACGGTTGTGGGTCAATCCGCGCGGTGCGAGCAGGGGGTTGCGCCCGAGAAGGCCGTGCCATCCTTCGCCCTCGCCGGCCGCGAGGATGCCGCTTCCGTAGGGCTCCTGCCCGCGCCAGTCGAAGCTCTCGCCGTCGACGATCAGCGCGTTGTGGGCCCAGCTCGACCGCGCGTAGCTCCGATACGGGTCGTCCTCGTCGTACGACCAGATACCGGCGTCGCCCAGCACGAGTCGGCCGCGGTCGTACAGGACAAAGGACAGCTCGTCCGCCTGCTTGTGCGCGGCGCTGTAGTAGCCGGCGGTCATCACGAGCGCGCTCTCCCGTCGGCGGGCGACCGCGTACCCCCCATGGCGGAAGGCGACGGTTCCCAGCGCCCGCTCGCCGGCCTCGAGCGACCACTGGGGAGCGCGGACGTGGTTCGTGTCGCCGATCTGGGCGAGCATGCCGTCGGGCAGGATGAGCCAGCCGGCGGTCTCGATCATGCGCTGGCGGAGCCTCACGAGCTCTGGGTCCTGAACGCGCCCGCGCTCGACGAGCCGGTTGATTAGGTCGGTCATGGCGAAGTGATAGCCGGGGGAGTGCTCGAGGTGGACGGCGTCGTCGGCGCTCACCGTCGCCTCGATCGTCGCGCGAGCGCGGCGGGTCGCGACCTCACGCCAGCGCGCCACCTCCGGCAGGACGCCGTCGAGCTTCACGCACAGAACGAGGAGCCCCTCGTCCTGGAACAGCCCGTGGTTGTGGCCGAACGCGTAGTTCTCGTCGTCGGCGAGGAACTCGCCGTGCTCACGGAGGCTGTCGAGCATCTCCCCCGCCTCGTCCTCGTCCATCAGCTCCTCGGCGGCGGCCGCGCGCAGGCCGTAGGCGAGATAGGGCGCCCGAAGCCCCACCCCCATGTCGTACCAGGCGAGCTCGCTGAGACCGTCCCCGCCGAGCGGATTCTGGCGGGCCCAGTCGAGCCCGATCTCGACGGCCTTGCGGAGCGCCGCCCGGTCCGCGAGACGCTCGTAGCGCCTGTAGAGGACGCCGAGGAACTGGAGCGAGTGGAGCTGGAAGCGGAAAGAGCGGTTGCCGGCCGGGTCGAGCAGCCAGTCGATCGGGGGCTCGAGCTCGACCATGCTCGTATAGACGCGGAAGCGCCCCTCGGCCGCGGCGTCAATCTCCGCGTCGCTGAAGCCCGACCGCCCGACCACGGCGAGCTTCGGGGGACCGAGCGCCCGCAAGGCGGCCAGCGTGCCCATTCGCGAGATGGTTTCGTCGTTCACTTGGGGCAGAGGCTAGAAGCTCGCGGGCCCGTTGCGGGCACGGCCACTAAGGTGCGCGCGGTGAGCAGCATCCTCCTCGTCACCGGGGGCGTCGGCTTCGCACGCCAGGTCTTCGAGGGCGAGCGCCGCGGCTACTGGTCCCAGGCGCTCCCGCTCGTCCTCGAGAAGTACGGATACCTCGGCGTCGCCACCGCCGGCCCGGAGGCGCTGGAGGACGAGCGGACCTGGCAGGCCAACGCAGCGGTCCTCGTCGCGCGTATGCCCGAAGGGGCGTGGAGCGGGCGGGCACTCGAGCGGATGAGGGGCGGCCGGGCCCAGGCGCTCATCGAGCTGCCGCCCCCGCAGCTCGAGGAGATGCTCGGCGTATCGGGCTCGGCCGCGGACGCCGCCGGGGCGGTGAGCCCGGTCGACGAGGAGCTCCGCGCGCGCGTCGGCGAGCTCACCCCGGTGCTCTCGACCAGGCTGCAACCGCCGCAGGTGCGTCCCGTCGAGCGGAGCCCGGAGACGGACTGGCAGCGACTCGACGTCCCGATCGACGGCGGCCAGGCCGAGGCCTGGCGCGCACTCGGATGGGA
>DATMJO010000073.1:0-6997 GCA_035553855.1 Thermoleophilaceae bacterium
GTCAGGAGGGAGGCGGCGGAGGCGGCGGCTTCGAGGAGTAGGCTGCCCGGCCGCCTCCCTCCTGACAGCGACGTTTCGGCCGCACGCCGTCACCGCCAACACCTAGACTCGCCACCGAAGTGCTCGACAAAGGCACCACCCTCGCGGGCTACCGCATCGACGGCGTGCTCGGCCAGGGGGGCATGGGCGTGGTCTACGAGGCCACGCAGCTGTCCCTGGACCGCCGGGTAGCGCTCAAGCTCCTGGCCACCCACCTCGGCGAGGACGCGCTCTTCCGCGAGCGCTTCCGCCGCGAGGCGCTGATCCAGGCCAACATCGACCACCCGCACATCGTCACGGTGTTCGAGGCGGGCGAGTCGGACGAGGGCCTTTTCATGGCGATGCGCATGGTGCGCGGGCCGAACCTCAAGGACATGATCATCGCCCGACAGCTCGACGCCGGGCGGGCGCTGCGGATCCTCAAGCCGATCGCCGAGGCGCTGGACTCCGCCCACGAGGCCGGCCTGATCCACCGGGACATCAAGCCGCAGAACATCCTCGTGTCGGGCCGGGACCACGCGTACCTGGCCGACTTCGGGCTCACGAAGGCGCCCGGCGAGAAGAGCCTCACGAAGACCGGGCAGTTCGTCGGCACGCTGGACTACATCTCGCCCGAGCAGATCCGCGGTCTCAAGGCCACCACCAAGAGCGACATCTACGCTCTCGCCGCCGTCCTGTACGAGTGCCTCATCGGCGTTGTGCCGTTCCCGAAGGACTCGGAGGCGGCCGTGCTGTTCGCGCACATGTCGGACCCGCCGCCGAAGGTCACCGACCACCGGCCGGAGCTTCCCGGAGAGCTCGACGACGTCATCGCCAAGGCGATGTCGAAGGACCCGGAGGAGCGACCCGCGTCGGCCGGCGAGCTCCTCCGCGACGCCGAGCTCGCGTTCGACCGTCGCCTCCGCGCCGCGATCAGCCCACCCGGCCCGCTCGACTCGCCCGAGGAAGCCGGCATCCGCAAGGGCGAGGGCGACGTCCGCACGCGCGAGTCGAAGGTCCGGGACACGGGCGAGCTCATCGGTGAGGGAGCCACGCGGCTCGGCGGGCCCGACGTCACGAAGCTCGGCGGCGTCGAGGCCACCAACGTCGCCGCCACGGCCGCGGGCGAGACCGCCTTGGCCGGCGCGGCCGATCCCACGAAGGTCGGGACCGCGGGTGACGCCACGCAGGCCCGAGGCGCCGGTGACGCCACCCGGCTCGGGACAGCCGCCGGCGGCGGCGCCGTCGCGGCGCCGCCCGCGCGCACCGCGGCCCGGCCCGGGGGCGGCGCGCTCGCCGGAATCGCGGCCGGCGTCGTCGCGCTCGCCGTGATCGGATTCGTGCTCGGTAGCTCGGGCGGGGGAAGCGACGAGCCGGCCGGCAGCAACTCGGCCTCCGCGGGAGCGGTCAAGCTCTCCTACCCGGACTCCTGGGAGGAGTCCGCCGAGCCGGTCGCCGTGCCCGGCCTCGAGCTGCGCGACGCCATCGCGCTCTCGCCGGCGGGCGCGGGGGAGGGCGGCCTCATCGCGGGCCAGGCGTCCGCCACCGGCGCGTTGCTGCTTCCGTCGGCGCTGCTCGAGCGACTGGCGGACCGGCCGAGCGAGGGCGACCCGGTGAAGCTCGGCGAGCTCGAGGCGCTGCGCTACGAGGGCCTCCAGCCCGAGGGCCTCGACGGGGAGGCGACCGTCTATGCGGTACCTAACGCCGGGGGCGTCGCCACGGTCGCGTGCGTGGGCCCGTCCGGCGCCGAGGCCGCCTCCTTCCAGAGCGGGTGCGCCACGATTGCGGCCTCGCTCGAGCTCCGAGACGTCGAGCCCGTCCCGCTCGGCCCGAGCCAGGCATACGCCGACGCGCTGAACGCCGCGGTGGGCACGCTCAACTCGCAGCGAGCCGCCGCCCGGAGCACGCTGCGCTCCGCGCGCACGCCCGACGGCCAGTCGCGAGCGGCGGGCCAGCTCCAGGGCGCCTACCGCACCGCGGCACGCAGCCTCTCCCGGGCCGAGCCCGGCCCGGCCGCGCAGGAGGCCAACGCCGGGATCGTGAAGGCGCTGCAGGAGACCTCTTCGGCCTACGGCCGGCTCGCGTCGGGCCGCGACGAACGGCGAGTCGGCCGTGCGCAGGGCCATCGGCAAGCTCGCCGAGCTCGGCTACAGCGTCGGCTGAGGCAGCCGGCGGCCTCGGGCCGCCGGGGTGAAGTTCGTGTAACCAACTTGCGGGCAGTCCGCATCCCTGGTTAGGGTCGCGCAATGACCGATCTCCTCGCAGGCCTCCAGAACTTCATCCTGACGTTCCCCGTCGGCCATCTGCCGAACGGGATGCTGAAGGGCGACGCCTGTCCGGCCGCCCCGATGCCGGGCGACCTGACTCCGCTTCCCAACTGCCCGAAGGGGTCAGCGAAGCCGGAGACGATCCCGCCGCCGGACGCGTTCGCCTACCTGCTGGCGGACCTGGCGATCATCCTGATCGCCGCCCGGATCGTCGGCGGGCTGTTCGTGAAGATGAAGCAGCCTCGCGTGGTCGGGGAGATCATCGCGGGAATCCTCATCGGCCCGACGATCCTGGGCGGGAAGCTCCTGGGCTTCAACGATTTCACAGCTCCCAACGGCGACGCGATCAACGGCCACCTCGCCCGCGGGGAGGTCACGCAGACGACGGACAAGAGCGAGGCGATCGTCGGTCACGACCTGATCAACGACCTGTTCCCGCTCCAGTCGTTCGCCTTCCTCAACCTGATCGGGACGCTCACGCTCGTCTTCTTCATGTTCCTCGTCGGCCTCGAGGTCCAGCAGCGCTTCCTGAAGGGGAAGGGCCCGCAGATCCTTGCCGTGGCGCTCGCCGTCGTGGCCGTGCCGGTCGCGCTCGGCTTCCTCTTCAACGAGCTCTACTCGGGGCCCGAGTACAAGCCGGCGGGCATCTCCGACGGCACGCAGGGCCTCATCCTCGGTGCGGCGCTGGCGGTCACCGCGTTCCCGGTCATGGCGCGGATCCTCCAGGAGAAGCGCCAGATCGCCACTCCGATGGGGGCGATCGGCGTGGGCGCCGCCGCTGTCGTCACGCCGCTGATGTTCCTGATCCTGGCCGGGGCGGCTGCATCGGCGAAGGGCCAGGGCGCGCTGAACGCGATCGGCACCCGCCTCCTGCTCGCGCTCGCGCTCGCCGCGTTCGCGTTCTTCGTCTTCCGGCCTTTCCTGAAGAACGTCGTGCTCAAGAACTTCGACGAGAAGAAGCCGCTCTCGGGTGAGATCTTCGCGGTTCTCCTGGTCGCCGCCCTGCTCGGCGGCCTCGCGGGCGACCGGATCGGGATTCACGCCCTGAACGGCGCGTTCATCGTCGGCGCCGCCGTCCCGCAGATCACGGGCCTCGGCAAGGCGGTGATCGACCGGATGGGCGAGTTCGTCGTGGTGTTCATGATCCCGATCTTCCTGGCGGTCGCCGGCCTGCAGACCGACTTCACGGTTCTCAAAACCGACCTGATCGCGGGGATCCTCGTGTTCCTCGGGTTCATGATCGCCGGCAAGTGGTTCGTCGGCGCGGCCGTGGCCAGGATGGCCGGTCTCAACTGGAAGGAGGCCAACACGGTCGGGGTCCTCATGAACTGCCGCGGCCTCATGATCCTGATCGTGGCGATCGTGGCCGGCACCTTCGGCGGGATCACGCCCGAGATGCGTGTCGTGTTCGCGCTCGGCGCGATCATCACGACGATGATGACCGGTCCCCTCGTCGACGTCTTCCTGCCGAAGGAGGCCGTCGACGCGGAGCGCGACAAGTCGATCAAGGGCTCCATCGCGGGGCTTGCGGCCATGACCGGCGGCCCCCGGGTGGTGATCGCGCCCGCGTCAGCCGAGCACGCCGGCGCCGCCGTCGCCTCCGCCGTCGAGCAGTTCATCGGGAAGGGCGGCGCGGAGCCGCAGTTCCTCGTGGCGAACCTGCCCGGCCTCGCGGAGAACGGGGACTACGTCGGGGCGGTCGTCGACGGCGCGGAGCAGCGGAGCGTCACCGCCGCGCTCGGCTGGCTCGGCACGGCGGCCGACCGCCTGGCCGCCGCCGGGGTCCAGGCCGAGGCCGTGTCGTTCCAGACGCCCGAGCCCAACGAGGACCTCGCGAAGCTCGCGACCGACTGGGCCGCGACCGACGCGGTGGTCACTGCGGACGCCGACGCCTCGGCGCTCGAGGCGGCAGGAGTCTCGGTCCACCGCGTGGAGGCCTGACGGCGGGACGGCGGGCGGCCTTTGCGCCGCCCGCCGCCTGTACGCTCGGCACGGGATGGACGATCGCGAGCCTGAAGCCGCCGCCCGCCGACGCGTGAGTGCCGTCCCGGAGGCGATCGGCGTGTTCGCTCCGCTTCCGTTCGACCCGGGCATCTTCGGCCCGCCGTCCGGGCCGGGCGGTGGGATCTCGGCGCTCTCGGTCCCGGTGCCCGCCAGCCCGCTCGCGCCCGGCCTGTTCGCGCCGCCGGCCACCTTCGGCGCGGGGGCGGCGGCGCCGCCGCCCCCGCCCGCCGGGGAGATCGTGGAAGCCATGTCCGATGTGCTCGTCCCGGACGTGCCGCGCGCCGGCGTGGCCGCCCGTGTGCGAGTGCGCGCGGTTCCCGCTCCGCCGCAGGCGCCCGCTTCCCCGCGCCGGCTGGAGCGGGAGCGGCCGCTTCCGCAGGCGCGGGTCAGCGACGCGGGCAACGGTCAAGCGCTGACCGGCTTCATCCTGTCGGTCACCGGCGCGGCGTTTCTCATCTTCAGCATCGGCCTCTCCTCTCTCCTGTCGGCCGGGCTCGGCATGGCGGGCGCCGCCGCCGCGAGGCGCGGCCGGGAGCGCTTCGAGTCCGGGCAGACCCGCGTGTACGGGGGACTGGCGCGCGCGGGCGTCACGATCGGCACGGTCACGGCCGTCCTGGGAGTGCTGGCGGCGATCCTCTGGATCGCGGTGATCGCCTCCGAGGCCGGCGCGTCCACGCCGCCCCGCTGACCCCGCCCGCGCCGCGGGGGCCGAGGGGCCGTTCGCTATCCTCGGCCGCCCGCCGACCCCGAGAAGGACCCTCCATGGCCGCCGATCCGTACATCAAGGAATACCTCATGACCGCGGGGCCAACGCCGGTGCCGCCTGCGGTGTCGCAGGCCATGGCGGAGCCGATGCTCTACCACCGCGCCCCGGGCTTCGTCGAGGTCTATGCGCGCTGCCTGGAGAACCTCCGCAGCGTGTTCCAGACCGAGCGGCAGGTGCTGACCTTCGCCGCGTCGGGATCGGGGGCCATGGAGTCGGCGGTCGCCAACCTCGTGCGCCGCGGGGAGCCCGCGCTCGTCGCCTCCTGCGGCAAGTTCGGCGAGCGCTGGGTGGAGCTGTGTGACGCGTTCGGTGCTGAGACCGTCCACTTCGAGGCCGGCTGGGGCAACAGGGTGGAGCCGGCCGATCTCGATCGCGTGCTCGCTGAGAACACCGGGGTGGAGGTGGTCTTCACGACCGTCTCGGAGACCTCGACGGGAGTCGTGAACGACGTTCGCGCCCTCGCCGAGGTGGCGCACCGCCACGGCGCGCTCATCGCCGTCGACGCCGTCTCGGCGCTCGGCGCCATCCCCGTGGCCACCGACGGCGCGGGCCTCGACGTGGTCGTGTCCGGCTCCCAGAAGGCGCTGATGTGCCCGCCCGGCCTCGCGTTCGCCGCCGCCGGCGAGAAGGCCATGGAGCGGGCGGAGGCGAACCCGGAGGGCCGCTACTACTTCGACTGGGCCCGGACCGCCAAGGGCCAGGCCAAGGAGCCGCCCGACAGCCCGTTCACACCTGCCGTGAGCGTCTTCATGGGCCTCGACCGCGCGCTGGCGATGATCCTCGAGGAGGGCCTCGACCATGTCTTCGCTCGCCATGCGCTGCTCGGCCGCGCCGCCCGCGAGGCCGTGCGGGCGCTCGATCTCGAGCTCTACGGGCCGGAGGACGAGGGCGCGAACGTCGTCACCGCCATCCGCCTTCCCGAGGCGATCGACGGCGCCAAGGTCCCGAAGCTCATGCGCGACCGCCACGGCATCACGATCGCGGGCGGTCAGTCTCAGCTCAAGGGCAAGATCGCCCGCATCGCGCACTGCGGCTACTTCGGCGCCTACGACATCGTCACCACGATCGCCGGGCTCGAGATGACCCTCCGCGAGCTCGGCCACGAGGTCGAGCTCGGCGCCGGGGTCGGCGCCGCCCAGCGCGTCTTCATGGAGGCCGGCGTGCCGGCCGGCGCTCCCGCGTGAGCGAGCGCGCGAAGGTACTCGTCAAGGAGAAGATCGCCGATTCCGGCGTGGCGCTCCTCCGCGAGCGCTTCGAGGTGGACGACGGGACGGCATGGGAGCGCGATGAGCTCGAAGCGCGGATCGGCGAGTACGACGCGATCCTGATCCGCTCGGCCACGAAGCTCGACGCGCCGCTGATCGAGCGCGCGACCCGCCTGAAGGTGATCGGACGCGCCGGCACCGGCGTCGACAACGTCGACGTCCCGGCCGCGACGAAGCGCGGGATCGTCGTCGCGAACGCCCCCGAGTCGAACGCCGTCGCCGCGGCCGAGCACGCTGTGGCGCTCATGCTCGCTCTCTGCCGCAACATCCCGCAGGCGCACGGCTCGCTCACGAGCGGGAAGTGGGAGCGCTCGAAGTTCGGCGGGGTCGAGGTGTACGGCAAGACGCTCGGCGTGATCGGCTTCGGCCGGATCGGCCAGCTCGTCGCCCAGCGTGCCCGCGGCTTCGACATGGAGGTCGTCGGCTTCGACCCGTTCGTCGCGGCCGAGCGCTTCCGCGAGCTGGGCGTGGAGAAGGCCGAGACCTCGGCGGAGCTCTACGCGCGGGCGGACGTCATCACCATCCACCTGCCGAAGACGCCGGACACGGCGAACTGGCTGGACGACGAGGCGTTCGGCCTGATGAAGGACGGCGTCCGGGTAGTCAACTGCGCCCGTGGCGAGCTGCTCGACCACGACGCCCTGGGGCGCGCGCTCGACGCGGGCAAGGTCGCCGGG
>DATMJO010000074.1:0-8678 GCA_035553855.1 Thermoleophilaceae bacterium
GTACGACCCGAGGGCCCGCTCGATGGTGCGCACGATCTCGGCGTTGTTGTAGGCGTGCTCGGGGCTCACCGCCGCCGACCCGAACAGGTTCCGGATGGCGGAGTAGACGGCGTAGAACGCGAGCACGTAGATGGCCTCGCGCCACCAGCGCAGGCGCGGACCGGGCGCGTCCTCGCGCGCGCGCTCGCTCATGCCGCGACGGGTTGCCGCCGCTTGCCGCCCACGGCGAAGGACGGCGCGCCGAGGAGCGACACCGCCAGGTTCATCCCGTAGAACAGCAGGCCGAGGGCGATCGCCTCGCCGCGGGCGACGCCGAGGGGGTGCAGGAAGAGCACGAAGGCACCTTCGCGCACCCCGAGTCCGCCGAGTGAGATCGGGAGCACCTGGGCGATGGCCACCGCAGGCATGAAGGCGAGGATGGCGGTGGGCCCGACCTCGCTCAGCCCGAGGGCGCGGGCGGCGAGGAACGCGGAGAGCACCACGACCAGCTGGTAGGCGAAGCCGACGAGGAGCACGTTGACCACCGCCGCCGGGCGTCGCCGGAACCGGTCGATGCCGAGGTGGACGGCGCCGAGGAACCGCTGCCAGCCCTCGGAGGTGGCGAGGCGCCCGCCGACCCGGGGGTGGGCGGCCGCGAACAGGAGTGCCATCAGCAGCACGAGCGTGGAGACCGACAGGCCGAAGGCCAGTGCCGTGGCGGTGCCCAGCTCCCGCAGGCCGGGGTTGATGAGGAGCGCGGTGAGGGTGATGACCGGCAGCACGAGCCAGCCGGTGAGGCGCTCGAGCACCACCGAGGCGAACGTCGAGGGCCGGTCGCCGTTGTCGGCCGCCTGGCGGGCGACCCGCAGCACGTCGCCGCCGATGGTGGAGGGGAGGAAGTTCCCGACGAACAGCCCGGCGAGGTAGTGGTTGAGCAGGGTGCGGATCCGGGCTCGCAGGCCCATGGCGGCGAGGACGGTCTGCCAGCGGAGGGCCGACAGCACGATGCCGACGGCGGTCACGACCAGGCCGGCGGCCAGGAGCACGAAGGTCCGGGCGTTCCACTGCGGCAGCAGCGACGACAGGTGGACCTTCTGGAAGAGGATCGCCAGCATGGCCGCGCTGGCGACGATCCTGAGCCGCAGTGCCCACGACCTCCTCACGCGGCAAGTGTACGGCCGGCACCCCCGCCGGAGGCGGGTGGTTGCGGCGCCGTCGGCCCCGGGCGGCCGGGAGCGGCGCGGGGAGCGGATTCCTGCAAGCCTCGGAGCCGTGACGATCGAGGGACACGGCGGGGAGCTGGCGCTCGCCGCGCTGCAGCAGCACGGGGTCAACGAGCTCTTCACGCTGTCGGGGGGCCACATCTTCCCCTTCTACGACGCGGCGGTGAAGGCCGGGGTCCGCATCGTCGACGTCCGCCACGAGCAGACGGCGACCTTCGCGGCCGAGGGCATGGCCAAGCTGACCCGCCGGCCGGGGGTGGCCGTGCTGACCGCCGGACCGGGCGTGACCAACGGGATGAGCGCCATCGCCACCGCGTCGTTCAACGGCGCCCCCGTGATCGTGCTCGCCGGCCGGGCCGGGCAGGCCCGCTGGGGCGCCGGTTCGCTGCAGGAGATCGACCACGTGCCGTTCGTGGCGCCGCTCGTGAAGTCGGCGCGCACCGCTGCCTCCACGGCCGAGATCGCCGGCCTCGTGGACGAGGCGCTCGCCGCGTCGATGGCGCCGCCGAGCGGGCCCACGTTCGTGGACTTCCCGCTCGACCACGTCTTCATGGAGGCCGACTCCGCCCCGAACGGCGAGGAGGCGCTGCCCGATCCGCTGTCGCTGCCGGCCGCCGAGGGCGTGGAGCGCGCCGCGGAGCTGCTGCGCTCGGCCGAGCGCCCCGCGGTGATGGCGGGGACGAACCTCTACTGGGCGCGGGGCGAGGAGGCGCTCGTCCGGCTCTGCGACGAGCTCGACATCCCGGTGCTCATGAACGGCCTCGGCCGCGGCTGCGTGCCCGCCGACCACCGCTGCGCGTTCTCGCGGGCGCGCGGCGAGGCGCTGAAGAACGCCGACGTGGCGCTCGTCGTGGGCGTGCCGATGGACTTCCGGCTCGGCTTCGGCGGCTCCTTCGGCGAGGACACGAAGCTGATCGTGATCGACCAGGCCCCGCCGGTGCGCCCGCACCCGCGCGAGGTGGCGGCCGACCTCTGCGGCGGAGTCGCCGCCACGCTCGACGCGCTGCGCGAGGCAGGCGCCGGCGGCCCGGACCGCTCCGGCTGGCTCGAGCGCCTGCAGGGCGTCGAGAACGAGAAGCGCGCCGCCGAGCAGGCCGAGCTGGGCGACGAGCGCGCGCCGCTCCATCCGATGCGGCTCTACCACGAGCTCGCGCAGGTGCTCGACCGCGGGGCGATCGTGGTGGGGGACGGGGGCGATTTCGTCTCCTACGCGGGGCGCGTCGTCGAGAGCTACGAGCCGGGCTGCTGGATGGACCCGGGCCCCTACGGCTGCCTCGGCGCCGGGCCGGGCTACGCGATGGCGGCGAAGCTCGCCCGTCCGGACCGCCAGGTCTGCCTGCTGCTGGGCGACGGCGCCTTCGGCTTCGCCGGGATGGAGTTCGACTCGATGGTGCGCCACGGGATCCCGGTGGTGGCCGTGATGGGCAACAACGGCATCTGGGCGCTCGAGAAGCACCCGATGGAGTTCCTCTACGGCTACTCGGTCGCCGCCGACCTGCAGCCGGAATGCCGCTACGACAAGGTCGTGGAGGCGCTCGGCGGACATGGCGAGCTCGTCTCGACGCCCGGCGAGCTGCGCCCGGCGCTCGAGCGGGCGTTCGCGTCGGGCAAGCCGGCGCTCGTGAACGTGCTGACCGACCCCTCGGTCGTCTACCCGCGCAAGGCCAACCTGGCCTGACCGTGAAACAGTGCCAGGCACTGTTTCAGGCGCCAGCGACCCCTTAAACAGAAACCGCCCGGGCGAACCCGGGCGGTCCCTTTATAGCGGCCCCATCAGGACGGGCAGGGGTACGTGCCTTGAGAGGGCCTTAGAGCGGCTCGAGCGGCGGGAGGCGCCGGTATGATGCGGCTACGCTCGAGCCTATGTGACCGGGCCGGTATAGCCAGACGGCCAGACCGCACGACTGTCCTGACCCGGTGAGCCGAGTGTACCCCCGGGGTATGCCGGTTGAACATCGGACATCCGTCCATCGGCGGATCGCGTCAGGACGCTGCCCTCCGGGCCGCTCCGTGCAGGATGTCACGCTCGCTCGCCTCCATCCGGTCCAGGCCGAAGGCCTCCATCGCCTCGCAGAGAATGGCCGCGCCGCCAACGATCGTGGGCGCCCGACCGGGATGGAGGCCGGGGATCCGGCGGCGCTCGGCGAGCGGTAGGGAGGCGAGCCGGGCGAGGATGCGCTCGGCCGCGTCGCGCGTCACGGCGTAGCCGTGGACGCGGTCGGGGTCGTAGGGGTCGAGCCCCTGGTCGATGGCGGCGAGCGAGGTGGGGGTGCCGGCGACGGCGATGCCCGCTCGGGCGCGGCGGCGCTCAGGCTCGGGCACGCCCTCGCGGAGGATCCGGGCCGCCTCCGCGCGGAGCGCCCGCAGCTCCCCGGCGCGGGGCGGGTCGCTCTCGATGTGGCGCTCGGTCTGGCGGACCGAGCCCGCCTGGGTCGAGACGTGGAAGCCGGGCTCCTCGCCGGGGACGCCGATCACGACCTCGGTGCTGCCGCCGCCGATGTCGAGCACCAGCACGGGATCGGTGTCCTCGCGGCCGGTCGTCGCGCCGAGGAAGGTGAGCCGGGCCTCCTCCTCGCCGGGGATCGTGCGCGCGTCGATGCCGTGGCGCTCGCGCAGCGAGGCGCGGAAGGCCTCGCCGTTTCGCGCGTCGCGGACGGCGCTCGTCGCCACGGCCGCGATGCGCTCGGCGCCGTGGCGGTCGATCATCTCGCGGTAAGAGGCGAGTGCTGTGTGGACGCGTTCCATCGCCGCCGCCGAGAGCTCACCGCTTCGGTCCACGCCCTCGCCGAGGCGCGTGACCTCGGTGCGGCGCTCGACCTCGCTCAGGCGGCCGTCCTCGACGTCGGCGATCAGCAGGCGCGTGGAGTTCGTGCCCAGGTCGAGCGCCGCTACACGCAAGCCGGGCTCAGATGCGCTGACCGTCGATCAGGTGCTTGATGAAGACGTCCGGGACGGCGCCGTTGCCGTCGCGCAGGAAGTCGCCCGCGGTGGAGGTGAAGGCGACGAAGTTGGCGCGGGCCGAGGTGTAGACCTGGTCGAGGCGCTCGGGCGAGGAGGCGAGGTCGTCGATGTTGCCCGAGTTGTTGTTGCGGTGGTAGAGGATCACGCCGTTGCGGATGCGCTGGCTGAAGGTGATGATCCCGCGGTTCGCGCCGAAGGCGGCGGCGATTCGCTGGCTCATGCCGCCCAGCGTACCCCCCGGTAGCCGGGCCGACCCTGCGGGACCCCCGTTGACGGCCCGCCGAAGGCTGTTAAACTCGTGTCTGCGACGCGGGGTGGAGCAGTCAGGTAGCTCGTCGGGCTCATAACCCGAAGGTCGCGGGTTCGAATCCCGCCCCCGCTATGTCCCTCGGAGCGACAGCTACGAGGGCAGGTTCAGAGCCCCCTCTCGCCAGGGGGCTTTGTTCGTTTGTGGGGTTGGGCGACTCGCCGACGCCCTCCGACGAGCCGGATCCGCAGCTCACGACACCATCGACGAAACCGTGCCCAGAGCCGCCCGCGACATGTATGCCGCCAAGGCCGCCAAAGGCCTGCCCCCGCAGTAGCCGGCAAACTGGCCAGCCGGCGTAGCTCGCCAGTCACCCCTTAGCTGGCGGGTCTTCCCCCGCGTCATCGCTTCGTGCGGCGATCAGCGCCTGATCGGCGCGGTTGATCAGGTCCGTCAGGGTTTCGTCCGGTCGGAGTTCGGCGAGCCCGACGCTCATCGAGCCAGGGTGGTTGCCACCTTCCAGGAGGAGGTCTATCTCCTCGAAGCGGACCTTCGCGGACGCGAGGCGTACTCCGGCGAGCGAGCAGAGGAACTCGTCCCCGCCGTAACGGACGACAGGCTCATAGCTTCGGAGCTTCGAGCGCATCGCATGGGCTACAGCGCGGAGCCGAGCGTCGCCCGCTGCGTGCCCAAGCTGATCGTTGGTCGCCTTGAGGTCGTCAACATCGACGAACGCGAGCACGAGGCTCTCGCCAGAGCGCCGTGCCCGGTCCAGCTCATGTTGGAGGGCGTTCACGCCAGCCGCGCGGCGAAAGGCGCCAGTCAGATCGTCGGTATACGCGCGCGCCAGCTCGGCGTGAGCGTGGCGGCGGTCCATCTCAGCGTGCTCACGATCCAGCGCTGCGCGGTTTCGGTCGCTGGCCGCACGCGCCCTGTCGACCTCGGCCTGCTCCCTGTTGAGAGTCGCCCGGTCTCGGTCGGCCGCTGCCAGCTTTCGATCAGCGAGGG
Organism: Thermoleophilaceae bacterium; assembly: GCA_035553855.1. Lineage (GTDB taxonomy): Bacteria > Actinomycetota > Thermoleophilia > Solirubrobacterales > Thermoleophilaceae > JBBDYQ01. The sequence continues at coordinate 5,419 of DATMJO010000074.1, forward strand.
CATAGGCTCGGACTTCAGCAGCATGCTCGATTGCCGCTGCGTATTCCGGCCCTCCCGGTCCCTCAGAAAACTCGCGCTCCTCGGCGGCTCGATCGCGCGCGGTTGCAGCGGAGTCTCGGGCCCTCGAAACGATCTCGTGATCCGCAGCGGCATCATCACGACCGGACGCGAGCGCATCAGCAGCTGCGCTCGCGGTGTCAGCGTCCAAGCTGGTCTGGTCGGCTTCGGCCGCCGCTTGGTCATTCGTCAACGGCCCCGCGTCCGGTCCCTCCGCAGGATCGGGGCTTACGGTCCGGTCTCTAGGGGGCAGCGATAGGTCGTGTTCGAGCAGCGTGTGCCTTTCGGTGGGCGGTGGCCTAACACCGAGGGGCTGCAAGGTTTGTTCTCTCTCGACGCCTCCGGGTGGGACTTGAGGGGGGCCTTGGCCGTTCCTGCGGCGAAGGAGCGCTGCGTCTGGCGCCACGAGTTCGAAACGCTCGACCAGGCCAGGGAGGTGATCGCCGCCTACATCACCCGCTACAAAAAGCGGCCGCCTAAGTCCCGGCCCGGCGATTGACATCGCGGAGAAGCGCGCGTATTCTCGTCTTAGTCATATGACTAAGGCAGTCGACCAAGGCGCTTCGAGAGGGTCCGCGACAGCTACGGCGTCGGGGCGCACCAGGCAGGAGACGATCGGGCTCTTCCTCGATGCCGCGGAGCGGCTGCTGATCAGCTCCGGGGCTGCGGCCGTCACCACGCGCCGGCTCGCCGCCGAGGCCGGACTGAACCACGGCCTGGTCCATTACTACTTCGGCTCGGTCGAGGAGGTCGAGCTGCAGGTCCTGGAGCGCTTCACGGCGCGGCTCGTGGAGCGCCAGCGCGCGATGTACGCAGCGGATGCTCCCTTCCTCGAGAAGTGGCGCACGGCGATGCGCTACATCGATGAGGACCTCGAGGCGGGCTATCCGAAGGTCCTGGCCGAGCTGTGGGCGCTCACCTGGAATCGGCCCGAGCTGCGCGATCGGACCGCAAACGCGTGGGACGCGTGGCGCGGGGTGCTGACCGACGCCTTCGAGAGGGCGATCGACGAGTACGGACTGGATCGCGACCGCTATCCGGTGAAGGCGCTCGTGACGCTCGTGCTGACCTTCAACAACGGCCTGCTGCTCGAGCGTCTCACCGGGATGAGCGAGGGCCACAGGGAGCTGTTGGACTGGATCGACAACTGGCTCGAGGACCTCGAGCGCGGGAAGGGACGGCGGGGATGAGGACGATCACGAAAACGGCGAAGCGCACCGTCGCGACGGGGCGGACCGGCGAGCAGAGCCGCGCGCGCTATCCCGATCACGAGGGATACGCGGAGCGCGATGGCCAGCGGCTCTTCTACGAGGTCTACGGCAGCGGCGACGAGACGATCTTCTTCCTGCCCAGCTGGTCGATCGTGCACTCCCGGATCTGGAAGATGCAGGTCCCGTACCTCGCCCGCCACTTCCGGGTCGTCACGATGGACGGGCTGGGCAACGGGAAGTCCGACCGCTGCCGCGATCCGGAGCGCTACGCGGTGGGCCCCTTCGCCGAGGATTGCCTGGCCGTGATGGACGCGACGGAGACCGAGCGCGCCGTGCTCGTCGGTCTCTCGAGAGGCGCGCAGTGGCTGCTCGAGATGGCCTCCAGCCATCCGGACCGCGTGGCCGGCGCCGTGTTCGTCGGCCCGATGTTCCCGTACATGCCCTCGCACTGGACACTGCTCCTGCATCCGGCCATGCAGAAGCGACTGTTCACCCGCATGCCGGCCTACCGCTGGTGGGGGCGCATGAACGCCAACCACTGGCGCGAGGACTACGTGGAGTTCGTGGAGTGGTTCCACAGCCGCTGCCTGCCCGAGCCGCATTCGACGAAGGCCTTCGAGGACGCGGTGGGGTGGGGGCTGGAGACCGATCCCGAGACGCTGATCGCGTCTGCCCAGGGCAAGATGCATCGCGATCGCGCCACGCTGCGCGACCTCGCGGGCCGGCTGCGGTGTCCGGCGGTCGTCATCCAGGGCGAGCACGACAAGATCGCCCCCTTGCGTGACGGGCGGGCCCTCGCACGACTCGCCGGGGCGGGCCTCGAGGTCGTCGAGGGCGGTGGGCACGTCGTGCACGCGCGCAAGCCGGTGCAGGTCAACCTTGCGTTGCGGGACGTGGCTGAGGAGGCCTTCGACCGGCCGCGGACCGGCCGCGACCCGACCGTGCATCGCGGCGACGGCAGGCGCCGGGCGCTTTTCATCTCCTCGCCGATCGGTCTCGGCCACGCCCAGCGCGATGTGGCGATCGCCCGCGAGCTGCGCGAGCAGGTGCCCGATCTCGAGATCGACTGGCTGGCGCAGAGCCCGGTCACTCGCGTGCTCGAGCAGGAGGGCGAGCGGATCCACCCCGCGAGCGTCCACCTGGCGAGCGAGTCGGCGCACATCGAGTCCGAGTCGGCCGAGCACGACCTGCATTGCTTCCAGGCCTTCCGCCGCATGGACGAGATCCTCGCCGCGAACTTCATGGTGTTCCACGACGTGGTGCGCGACGAGCGCTACGACCTGTGGATCGGCGACGAGGCCTGGGAGCTCGATTACTACCTGCACGAGAACCCGAGCGAGAAGCGCGTCCCGTTCGCGTGGCTCACGGACTTCGTCGGCTGGCTCCCGATGGCCGACGGCGGGGAGCACGAGGAGTACCTGACCGCCGACTACAACGCCGACATGGTCGACCACATCGGCCGGCACCCGGACGTCCGCGACCTCGCGCTCTTCGTCGGCAATCCCGACGACATCGTCCCCCACCGCCTGGGTCCGGGCCTGCCGTACGTGCGCGACTGGACCGAGCGCCACTTCGACTTCACCGGCTACGTCACCGGCTTCGACCCCGCTGCGCTCGGGGACCGTGCGAAGCTGCGCGCCGAGCTGGGGTACGGCGACGACGAACGCGTCTGCATCGTCACCGTCGGCGGCTCGGGCGTCGGCGCGCATCTGCTCCAGCGCGTGATCGCCGCGTTCCCGGAGGCCAAGGAGCGCATTCCCGACCTTCGGATGATCGTCGTCTCGGGTCCGCGCATCGACCCCGCCGCCCTGCCGGCACACGACGGCCTCGAGGTCGTCGCCTACGTGCACAACCTGTACCGGCACCTGGCGGCGTGCGATCTGGCGGTCGTCCAGGGGGGTCTGACCACCTCGATGGAGCTGACCGCGAACAAGCGGCCGTTCCTCTACTTCCCGCTGCGCCACCACTTCGAGCAGAACCTCCACGTGCGGC
>DATMJO010000075.1:0-12455 GCA_035553855.1 Thermoleophilaceae bacterium
CCTCATTCCATCTCCCCTGACGAGTCCCCTTGTTCCCGCCCCCACTGGGACGGAAGGGGCAGCGTACGCGCCACCCACCGATCGGACAAGTCCTGAAAAAGTCGGAGTCCGGCGATCAGCTCACGCCTGGCCTCCGAGCTCCTCCTCGGCCGCCGCAAGGTCCTCGGGCGTGTCGACGCTCCGCACGAGCGCCGGCGGCAGCGCCACGCGGACCGGGTCGAGCGATTCGACCGTGGCGGTGAGCGCCGCTCCCTCCGCCGCCTCGCGGAGCAGGCCGAGCGCGGACGGGGCGAAGACCCCGAACACCGGCTGCAGCACGCCGGCGGCGACGGCGACCGCGGCGGGACTCCCGTCCCCGCCGCTCGCGGCCGCGATCAGGGTCCGGCAGGCATCGGCCGTCACGAACGGCATGTCAGCCGCGCACACAAGCACCGGCCCGCCGGCGCGTTCGAGCGCGTGGACGATCCCGGTGAGCGGGTGACGCGGCTCGGCGGGCTCATCCCAGCGCTCGACGCCGGGCAGGTCGGGCAGCTCGGTCTCGGCCTTGCACACCACCACCACGATGTCGCAGGCCGCGCCCAGCGCCGCCGCCGGGTACGAGGCAAGCGCACGCCCTCCCAGCATCGCGGTGGGCTTGGCACCTCCCAGGCGAAAGCCGGCACCGCCGGCGAGCAGCGCCCCGATCACCGGCGCGGCGCGAGCGGTCTGCGTGCCGGTCGGGTGCGCGTGACCTCGTAGGCGAACAGGCGAGGCCGCGCCATGCCGCGGTCGCCCGTGACGTTCCAGCGGGCGATCGCCAGCGTGTTGCGCCCTCGCCGGCGCAGCACGCCCTCCGGCATGTAGAAGCGCTCCTCGCGGCTGCGGCCCGCCCGCGCCACATGCACGCCGTTGAGGTAGACCTCGGCAGGGAACGAGCCGCGGTCCAGCTCGAGCCCCACCGGCGCGCGCAGGTCTCGCGGGACCGCGAGCCGGAAGCTCGTCCGGAGCCACGTCACCTGGCCCGGCGGCGCCGCCTCCGCCACCGGCAGCTCCGTCGCCTGCCACGCCGAGTCGTCGAAGCGTTCCTCGTGCCAGCCCGCGAGCTCGCCGTGGAGTCCGCTCGTGTTGGGGTAGTCGAACGGGCTGCCGCCGCGCAGCCGCCAGTCGATGCCGCCGCTCGGCTTCGGCGCCGCGGGCAGGGTCTGCGGCGTCCCCGACCCGTACGGGACGGTCGTCTCGCCCCCGGCCCCCAGGGCGAAGCCGCAGTCGGGCGAGCCGGGGCGCTCGAGCGAGGCCGAGACCAGCCCGCGCACCTGCTTCGCCTGGTTGGCGGCCCCGGCGTCCATGTTGTGACCCCAGCTCTCGACCAGCACCGCGAGGACGTTGCCCTCGGGGCGGAGCGCTTCCTGGGGGAACCGCACGGTCGTCTGCTGGTTCACGGGCGGATAAGCACCGAGCCCGCCGAGCCCGCTTGGCCCTGGGACCTCCGCGTCGCTCGTGACGGTTCCCAGGCTCCGCCCGTTCAGCCAGAGGTGGTAGCGGTGACGGCCCTCTATGCACACCCCCTCGGCGCTCCCGTCGAAGCGCCCCCGGTACCAGACGAAGCCGCTGCCCGGGATGCCGTAGTCGTCGGAGCCCAGCACCGGGCTGGTCAGCGGCTGCATCTGGTTGTGGGTGGTCTGACGATCCGCGCGTGTCCAACCCGAGTCGTCGAAGCCCGGCTCGCGCTCGGGCGTGCCGTCGCGCGTGCGCCAGGAGCGGAGCACGGGCAGCTTCACCCCGCCCGGCGGCGGGCCGGGAAGCGTGGTCTTCGTGACCCTGCGGCCATAGACGACGACCCGGGTCCGCCGCGAGGTCTCGACGACGCGGTCGGAGACCAGGTACGGGCCGACCACCACGCTGCCCCGGCGCAGCCAGGTCCGCCCGGCCACCCGCCGCGACAGGATCAGCACGCGGCGGCCGCCCGGGAAGGCCACCACCTGCGGGCGCCGCGACGGCGCGAACTCGATCCGTCGCCCGTCCACCTCCGCTTCGTAGACCTGGCCGGGATCCCCGAACAGCACAAGCGTGCGGCGGTTCGCGGCGAGGACCTCGGCCGTCGAGAAGGCAAGCCTCCAGCCCGACAGCTCGGCGTCGACGAGCAGCCATCGCGCGCCGTGGCCCGGAACGAAAACGGGCTTGACCGCGCGGCCTCCGATCGTCAGCGCCACGTCGCGGGCGGGCGCCGGGTCGGCGTTCCGCAGGAACAGGTGAAGCGTGCGGCTGCCCGCCTCGCGCCGCACCCGGTAGAGCGCCTCGGGCGGGTCCGCGACGACGCCGTGGTCGGTCACCGGGTCGGTGGCGGCGATCGACGCGCCCGCGGCCCTGACCTGCATCGCGTTCAGGTGGAGGTCCTCGTAGCGCCGGCCGAGCCCGGTCCACTCCCGAATCGGCGCGGCGTAGTCGTAGCTCGTGCCGTCGTTCGGGAACAGCAGGTTGCCCCAACTCGTGCCGCCGTAGGTCATGTAGCGGTTGATGAACGTGAGGCCCTGGCCGAGCAGCGACACGCTCTGCACGGCCTCGTAGTCCCACAGCGCGCGGTGGCGCTGCTCGAGCGTGCGCCCGTCGTCGCCCGCGATCGGGGCGATGCCGCCCTGGATCTCCGCCGTGTACAGCGGCGAGCGCGTCACGCCGCGCGAGCGGTAGTGGTCCTCGAACTGGTCCACCTGGGCGAACGTCGCCTCGTTCCATTCCGGGCAGCAGGTGAATCCGTAGGGGTAGTTGTCGAAGCCGAAGACATCGACGATGTCGGTGAAGAGGCCCCGCGACAGCTGGGAGCCGAGCAACTGGACGTCGTTATGCGTGATCGGGACCGTCACGCCGTTCGCCTTCGCGGTCGCCACCAGGTCGCGCATGTAGGCGCGGCCGTCCTCGGTGTCCCCGGGGAACTCGTTCTCGACCTGCACCGCCACGACCGTGCCGTCCATCGGGCCCCCGACCTCCCAGCGGGCGATCCGCGGCATAACCTCGGCGAACCAGCGCTTCCAGGCGGCGGTGTAGGCGGGGTCCACCGTCCGCAGGACGCCGGGGCTCCCGAGCAGCCAGGCGGGGAAGCCGCCGCCGTCGATCTCGGACTGGATGTAGGGCCCGGGCCGCACGACGACATAGAGGCCGGCGTCGCGGGCGTCACGCAGGAAGCGCTCCATGTCGAAGCGCCCATCGAAGCGGAACTCGCCCGGGCGCGGCTCGTGGAGCTGCCAGGGGACGTAGATCGACACCTCGTTCAGGCCGGCCGCGCGCATCCGGTCGAGCACGACGGGCCAGGCCCGGGGGGCGGGCATCCGGTAGGGGTGGACCTCACCCCCGTTGAGGAAGACGCGCTCGCCGCGGACGCTAAGCGAATGGCGGTCGAACGAGACGGGAGCCGCCGCGAGGGCGGCGGGCGCGAGGGCCGCGAGCGCCGTCCATGACGCGAGAGCAACCCGGAGCCGCACGGGTCTATGCTGCCACACCTTGGGCGTCGGAACCTTCATCTCGGTCGGCCGCTCGCTCGAGACAGCGGTTCAGCGCGTGGAGCGAGCCGAGGAGCTCGGGTACGAGTCCGCCTACGTCACCCACATCGCGGGGCGCGACTCGCTCACGGTGCTCGCGGCGTATGCCGCCCGCTCCGAGCGGATCCGGCTCGGGACCGGCGTCATCCCGATCTACAACCGTACGCCAGTCGCCATGGCGCAGACCGCCGCGACGATCGACGAATGGTCGGGCGGGCGGCTGACACTGGGCATCGGCGTCTCCCATCGCGTCACCGTCGAGAACTGGTACGGCCAGGAGATCGGCAAGCCGGTCGCCGAGATGCGGGAGTACGTGTCAGTCCTGCGCGCGCTGCTGGCGGGCGAGGAGCCCCCGCAGGGCGGAAAGTGGCCGACGGCCTTCCGCTTTATGGGCTACGAGCCGCGCGCCGACCTCCCGATCTACGTCAGCGGCCTGTCGCCGAAGATGCTGCAACTGGCCGGCGAGGTGGCCGACGGCACCGTGCTCTGGCTGTGCAACCCCGACTACGTCGAGCAGGTGGTCGTGCCGGCGGTCCGTCAGGGACGCGAGCGCGCCGGCAAGAGCCTCGACGGCTTCGACATAGTCGCCGCCGTGCCCTCGGCGGTCACCGACGCCCCGGGCGAGGCCTTCGAGAAGATGCGCGGCGACCTCGTCCCGTACTTCCACCTCCCCTTCTACCGCGCGATGCTCGAGCGCTCCGGCTTCAGCGCCGACGTCGAGGCGGGTGTCGCCTCGGACGACTTCATGCGGACGCTGATGGCGGTCGGCAGCGCCGAGCAGGCGACCGCCACCGTGCGGCGCTACCTGGACGCGGGTGCCACCTCGCCCTGCATCGGCGCTGTTCCGGGCACCGACTTCAACGGCACGCTCGAGGCGCTCGCGCCGCTCGCGGCCTCCGCCTAGTCAGCCGCCCGCCGAAACAGTGCCTGGCACTGTTTCACGCCCAGCCGCCTGCTGAAACAGTGCCTGGCACTGTTTCACGCCCAGTCAGCCGCCCAGCGCCGCGACTCGCCAGCGCCCGCCCTCGCGCACGAGCTGGATCGTGTCGCGCGCCGGCGTTTGGCCCGCGGCCAGCGTCGTGACCTCCGCGACCGCGCGCTCGCCGCGAAGCGACACCGACCGGATCCGGATGCGCGGCCGACGGAGCCCGCGGGACGTGCGCCGGAGCATCGAGGGGCACGCGCGGCCGCCGGCCTGCTCGCGCACGGCGCGCGTGAAGAGGTCTCGGCAGACCGCGCGGAAGTCTCGCCGCGCGATCGCCCGCTCCAGGGACTCGACGGTCCGTGCCACCTCACGGCCGCGCTCGCCAGCTCCGGACCCGCGCTCGTTCTCGGGCGAGTTGCAGGCCGCGAGCGCCGCCGCACAGAGGGCGCAGGCGACCGCCGTGGGCAGTCGGGACACGCGTGCACGATAATCACTTCCATGGAGGGGTCCCCCAGGGAAGAGTCCGGCACGGCCTCGAGCTGGCTCCGGTGCTACCGGTGCTGGTCGCAGAACCTGGAGGCGCAGGTCCACTACGAGGGCATCCTGAAGGTGGATGCCGTCACTGCCGAGGCGATCGACCCGATCGAGGAGGTGCAGGAGGCCGTCATCCAGTGTCTCGACTGCCTCCACGACCAGCCGCACCTCAGCCTGGCGCTCTATGAGGAGAACGGGCGCCGCATCAGCCGCGTCGAGGCCGTCGAGGACCGCTGGGAGCGGATGATCGCCGGCACGCCGTGGGTCGCGTCCTGCACGGTCAGGGTGGACGGCGACCAGGTCGAGAGCTGCTCCGGTCCCGAGGCGGCCGACGCCCTCGCGTTTGCCGCCTTCGGCGACCACGGCACGCGCGAGTTCTTCACGCACGTGCGCTTCCACAAGCACGACGCCGACGACATCGTGGTCCACATGCTCGTCGAGCTGTACGCGCGCTCGATGCAGGAGGCGACCGAGGTTCTCGAGGACGCCTCCCGCGGCGAGCTGACGATCACATCGCTCGCCGAGGAGTCCCGGCCGCCCGCCTCGATCGGTGGCGGCGAGGGCCACTGACCGGCATCACCCGGCTGCCACAGCCTGCCAGGAGGATCCGCGGTTTCGGCCGCCGTTACCGGCCCTCAGCGCCGGGCCCGCCGAGGCCCTCGAGTCCGAGCAGGAACTCCTTGCGATGCAGGCCGCCCGTGTAGCCGCCAAGGCCGCCTCCCGCGTGCACCACGCGGTGGCAGGGCACTACGATCGGCTTGCGGTTCGAACCGAGCGCGTTGCCGGCCGCTCGCGCAGCGCGGGGGCTGCCGGCGCGGGTGGCGATCTCCCCGTAGGAGATCGTCTCGCCCGGGGGGATGCGGGCGGCGGCCCGGAGGACGCGCAGGGTGAAACCCCGCTCGAGCGACCAGTCGACCGGAATGTTGAAGCCTGTCCGCCGCCCGGCGAAGTAGTCATCGAGCTGCCTGCGCTCGCGCTCGAGGCGCGCGGGCGCCTCGAGCACGCGCGGGGAGACGAGCCGCGAGAGTTCTCCGAGGACGTCGTCGATGCTCTGGTCCGGGTAGGCGACGCGGACGAGCCCCTTCGGGGTGGACGCCACGAGCAGCGGGCCGAGCGGCGAGTCGACCTCGGCGTAGGCCACATCCACGAGTCCGTCGTCCGCCGCGCGCTCGAGCAGGCGCTCGAGCGGCGGCGCTCCGGCGCAGGCGCTCCGGCGCAGGAGATCCTCGACCGCGCTCATTCCTCCACCGCCTCTCTGAGCCTGCGAAGGCCCTCGCTCACGTTCTGGCGAGCCGCGTCCTCGCTGCACCCGATGATCTCCGCGATCTGCCCGTAGGCGAGGTCGGCCACGTAGCGATGGGCGACCGCGGCGCGCTGCTTGGGCGGGAGCGCGGCGACGTGCCGCCAGACCTCGCCGGTGCCGTCGGGGTGTGAGAACGCGACGTCCGGGATCTCGGCGACCGGGACGGCGCCGCGCGCGCGGCGCCGGTGGGCATCGAGGCCCTTGCGGTGGGCGATCGTCATCACCCAGGCGCGCGGGTTCGAGTCCGGCCGCAGCCGGGGGTATGCGCGCAGGGCGGCGAGGAAGGTTTCCTGAAAGCAGTCGTCGGCGTCCGAAGGGCCGGCGGTGGCCACGAGGAAGCGGTACACGGCATCCGCGTGCTCGTCCAGAAACGACTGGAAGGGCGGCAGCGTCACGCCCGTAGAACGCCGCCGCCGCCCGTTCCGTGAGACTCAGCCGAGGCGGCGCTCCAGATCGTCGAGCTGCTCGCGCAGCGCGGCGGGCAGGCGCTCGCCGAAGCTCGCGAGATGCTCGCGGATCTGGGGAAGCTGGGCCCGCAGCTCGTCCGGGTCGACCTCGAGCAGGCGGCGCATGTCCGACTCGTCCAGGTCGAGGCCTTCCAGGTCGATCTCGCCCGGCGCCGGCACGAGTCCCAGCGGGGACTCGACGGCATCGCCGCGGCCGTCGCAGCGGCCGTGGATCCAGGCGAGGACGCGGCTGTTCTCGCCGAAGCCCGGCCAGAGGAACCTGCCCTCGTCGTCCTTGCGGAACCAGTTGACGAAGAAGATCCGGGGGAGCTTCGCGCCCTCCCGATTCCCCACCGCGAGCCAGTGCTGGAAGTAGTCGGCCATGTTGTAGCCGCAGAAAGGGAGCATCGCGAACGGGTCGAAGCGGAGCCTGCCCACCTGCCCGGCGGCGGCGGCCGTGGTCTCGGACGCCATGGTCGCGCCGAGGAACACGCCATGCTCCCAGCCGCGCGACTCCGTCACGAGCGGCACCACGGTTGAGCGGCGGCCGCCGAAGAGCATCGCGTCGATCGGGACCCCCGTCGGGTCGTCCCACTCCGGCGCGATCGACGGGCACTGCGCCGCCGGGGTCGTGAAGCGCGCGTTCGGGTGCGCCGCGGGCGTGTCCGAGTCCGGCGTCCAGTCGTTTCCGTGCCAGTCGAGCGCGTGCGCGGGGGGCTCGTCGGTCATGCCCTCCCACCAGACGTCGCCCTCGTCGGTCCGTGCGCAGTTCGTGAAGACCGAGTTCGATGCGACGGTCGCCATCGCGTTCGGGTTCGTTGACTCGCCGGTCCCCGGGGCGACGCCGAAGAAGCCCGCCTCGGGGTTCACCGCATAGAGGCGCCCGTCGTCGCCGAACTTCATCCAGGCGATGTCGTCGCCGACGGTCTCGACGGTCCAGCCCTCGAGCGTCGGGATCAGCATGGCGAGGTTCGTCTTGCCGCACGCCGACGGGAACGCGCCCGTGACGTACTTGACCACCCCCTCGGGCGAGGTGATCTTCAGGATGAGCATGTGCTCGGCGAGCCAGCCCTCGTCGCGAGCCATCACCGAGGCGATCCGCAGGGCGAAGCATTTCTTCCCGAGCAGTGCGTTGCCGCCGTAGCCCGAGCCGAACGACCAGATCTCGCGCGTCTCCGGGAAGTGCACGATGTACTTGTTGTCGGCGTTGCACGGCCACGGCACGTCCTCCTCGGCGGAGGTGATCGGCATTCCGACCGAATGGACGCAGGGCACGAAAGCGCCGTCTTCGCCGAGCGCCTCGAGAGCGCCGGCCCCCATTCGGGTCATGATCCGCATCGAGACGGCGACGTAGGCCGAGTCGGTGAGCTGCACGCCGATGTGGGCGATCGGCGAGCCGAGGGGCCCCATCGAGAACGGCACCACGTAGAGGGTGCGGCCTCGCATGCAGCCGCTGAAGAGGTCTCGCAGCGTCTCCCGCATCTCGGCGGGATCGCGCCAGTTGTTGGTCGGGCCGGCCTGCTCCTCCTGCTCGGAGCAGATGAAGGTGCGGCCCTCGACGCGCGCTACGTCGCCGGGATCGGAGTAGGCGAGGTAGGAGTTGGGGCGCTTGGCCTCAGAGAGCCGCTCGAACGTCCCGGCCTCGACGAGCAGACTGCAGAGCGCGTCGTACTCCTCGGCCGAGCCTGTGCACCAGTGGATCGCGTCCGGCTCGGTGAGCTCCGCGACCTCCTCGACCCAGGCCAAGAGCTTCCGGTTCTTCGTGGGGACGGTGGTTTGGCTCACTGTTCGGGGTCAGCTCCTTGGGGGTCGCGAACGGAGGAGATTGTGCCGGACGGCGCTCTTCGAGGCCTCAGATCGGCCGATTCCGGGAATAGGAGCCACATGCCCGAGACTCATGAAGCTCTCACCTGGATCGGGAACCGCGTCGACGACGTCTATGGCGCCCGGGTGGGGAAGATAGAGGATGCGTACGTCGACGCCGAGTCCGGGGCCGTGGTCTGGCTCCTCGTCCGCCTCGGGCGGTTCGGCGATCGCCACACGCTGATGCCGACGGAGGACGCCGTAGCGGGCGCGGGTCATGTCTGGGTGCCGTTCGAGCGCCGACAGGTGCAATCGGCCCCGGCGGTCCCGCCAGGCGAGCCCCTCACGTGCTTCGAGGACCTGGCGCTGGCCGCTCACTACGGGCTCGAAGACGCTCGGCGGAGCGAGATCCGCGATGACGAGATCACGGCGTTTCCTGCGGGCGCGGCCCGCGAGCACAGCTTCTCCGCCCGCTGACCGTCCAGGGCCTTCACGAGGTCTGCCCCTGGCGAAGGGCCTCGGCGGCGAGGCGCAACACCTCGCGGACCTCCCCGTGCGGGGCGACCTGAAGCTCGATCGAAAGCTTCGGAAAGCGACGCTCTACGACCGCCAGGTCCGGCTCGAGGAACGCGGTGGCAACCGTGAGGCGGTCGGCGCCGGCATGGATCGGCACGACTCGCTCGCGATCACAAACGTCGAGCGGGACGTAGCGGAACAGGCGCGGATCTGGCGAGAAACCGCGGAGGCCGACCATGTCGAGTCCGGAGCGCTCGGCGAGACGCAGCGCGAGATCGCGGGGGGACACGAGGCCGAGCTCGAGCAGGCGGTCCTCGGGCCGCTCGCCCGCGGCCAAGGGCCGGGTGAGGTTCTCGACGGCTGCGCCGCCGATCTCGGCGAGGCGGGCGGCCGCGAAGTCCGCCCCTGATTCGCGGGGCCGCTGCAAACTCATCGTGAGCGCCGACCGCGCGCCCACCGAACGGCGCGCTGATGTGAGCGAGAGAGATCGGGCATCTCTGAGGCCTCCGAGATCAGCCCGCGTGCCGGCGCGGACCGGACCGGGACAGGCGCTTGTCCTCAGGCGCGCCCTTCCCGTATACGTCGTCCAGGATACCGGCCGGATCCGCGAGTCCGAACGAGCGTCGCAGGTGGTGCTCCACCTCGGAGCGGGTGCTGCCGGCCACCGCCATCTGGAGCGCTACGAGCCTGGCGCCGTCGAAGCGGTCGGCTTCCGGGTCCGGCTCCTGCTCCGGAGCCGAACGGGTCTCCTCGACCGGGGCCGGAACGGGTGCGGGGCGTCCGACACGCGGGATGCGGACCACGCCGGCGCGATCGGCCGGCGGCGGGGTCGACTCGACGGGACCGGATGCGGCGCCACCATCGGGCTCTGGGTCCGCCCCCGGGGCGACCACCTGCTTGGTCTCGGCGCCGGCGCGCTGGTTCGGTGCGTCAGGCGCGAGCGGCGGGCTGAGCGGTCCGGGCGACGGCAAGCCGAGGCCCGGCCCGGCCGCGATGGACCGCGATGCCTCGCGGGCGACGCTCTGCGCGACATCCGCCAGGGCCCGGGAGAGCGCCACGAACCGGGCCCGTACGCGCGCGGCGTCATCCACCCATGCGAGCAGCTCCTCCGTGCGGCTCAAGACGTCATCGCTCAGCTCCGCGAGACGAGCACGGCGCTCCTCGACGATCGCGTCGGCGCGGGCGGCACCTTCGCGGACGATTCGCTCGTGCTCAGCCTCGGCAGCGCGGTGGCGGTTCTCTGCCGCGCGCTCTGCCGATTCGAGCATGCGGGCAGCTTCATGCTCTGCGGCGGCGACGATCGCGCGGACGTGATCGGCCGCCTCGGTTGCTATCCGGCTGTGGGAATGCTCGCCCATGATGCGCTGCCGGGACCGCTGCCCGCGATCCAAGCCAGCAACCGACTACCGGCCTTCTGCCGGAACCCCTGCGAGCGGCATGGATCTTGCGCCACCGCTACTCGACATTGCCCTCCGCTGCCCCGGTCTCGCCCGGTGTCTTGCGCGGCACGAGCACGAGCCGCTTGAACTCGGCGACGAGCGTGCCGTCCTGCTTGTAGACGCGGGTGTGGACCTTGACCGTCCCGCGATCGGGCTTCGAGCGTGACTCCTTGACCTCGAGGACCTCGGACTCGCAGAAGAGCGTGTCCCCGTGGAACACGGGCGCCGGGTGCGAGAGCTCCTCGGTGGCGAGGTTGGCGATCGCCTTGCCCGAGACGTCCGACACCGACATGCCGAGGGCCAGCGAGTAGACGAGCGGCCCCACGACGACGTTCCGCCCCTGCTGGCTCTGCGACGCGTAGACGTCGTTGATGTGCAGCGGGTGGTGGTTCATCGTGATCAGGCAGAACATGTGGTCGTCCGCCTCGGTCACTGTCTTCGCCGGCCAGTGCTTGTACACGGCGCCGGGCTCGAACTCCTCGAGGTAGCGGCCGTAGGGATGTGCGCCGGTGGCCTCGCGGGCCGCCTGGTCGGTCTCGATGCCGTTGCTTGGGGTGTCGTTCATGAGGCCGGGCATCGTAGCGCCAGACCTCCGGCCGAGAAAGCCGACCCTGTCGGTGGGACTTCGTTAGGGTGCCCTTATTAGGTGACCCTAACGCCGATTCAGCGAACCGCGCGCGCCCCCGCCGACGCCGCGCTCTACGTGCCGCGCGAGTGGGAGCTCGCGCCGCTCCGCCGCGACGTCGCGCTCGATCTCCTCCGCGGGCTGGCCGTCCTGGTCCTCGTGGTGAACCACATCCATCTCGAGTCGGTGCTCGAGTACGCCACCGCGACCGTGCTGTCGGCGGCCGAGGTGCTCGTGGGCGTGTCGGGGATCGTCGTGGCGATGGTCCACCGCAGGCGCTGGGCCGCCGCCGGGCCCCGGGCCGTGACGGGAATGCTGCTGCGGCGGGCCCGGAAGCTCTACCTGGCCTCCGTGGCGGTGGTCGCGATCTGCGGCGCGCTCACCGCGGTCCCCGCGCTCCAGACCGAGGCGCTGACGGTCTCGCCCGGGATGGACGCCCAGCGCGACCTCTACGCCTTCGACGGGGCCGCGCGCACGATCGTCGCCGTCGTGACCCTCGAGGCCGGTCCGTGGCAGTTCAGCATCCTCGGACTGTTCATCGCCCTGCTCGCGCTCACGCCGGCGCTGCTATGGATGCTCGCCCGCGGCCTCTGGCCCCTCGTCGTCGCCGCGAGCTGGCTCGCCTTCCTGGCCGGGCGCGAGCTGGGCGTGGACGTCCTTCCCACGCAGTCGGAGCGCCCCTTCCCGCTGCTCGTCTGGCAGCTGCTGTTCGTACACGGCCTGGTCGCCGGCTGGCACCGCCGGCGGATCTCGCAGGCCGTCGGTCCCCGCCGCCGGCTCGCCGGGTTCGCGGTCGCGGCGACGGGGCTCGCCTGCGCGTCCGCGCTCGTCGCCGCGGAGCTTTTGGTCGACGACGCCGCCTGGGCCGCATGGCGCGATACCCACTTCGACAAGGGGTCCCTCGACCTCCTGCGCGTGGTCGCGATGGCGTCTGTCGCCGGCGCCCTCTACGTCGCGATGCGATGGCGCGCGGCGTCAGCCGAGCGTCTGCTCGGCCCCGTGCTGCTCCCGCTCGGGAGAAACTCCTTCTACGTCTTCATCGTGCACGTGTTCGTCTGCCTCGCCGTCGCCAGCGTGCCGGTCCTCGCGGGCGGGGGCGTGGGGCCGCTCGGGAACGCCCTCGTGCAGGCCGCATGCGTCACCGCCATCTGGGCGATGGCCAGCCGGGGGGTCCTCTTCCGCTGGATCCCGCGCTGATGCCGGTGTACGACGGGCGCGCCGCACCCCTGGGGCCGACTGGCACGAGGCCCCAATACGATGCGCGGGCCCCGTAGGCGACCCCGCAGGAGATCCCAAGCCCCGTGAGAAACCCCCGTGACTTCCTCAAGCCCCTGGCGATCGGCGCGCCCGACCCC
>DATMJO010000076.1:0-7876 GCA_035553855.1 Thermoleophilaceae bacterium
AGACGAGCGCGCCGCTCTGTGGGGGCGAGGCGCCGAGCCCGAGGGCCCCCGCGTCGTGGGCGACCACCAGGTCGAAGCCGCCCTCGCCTGCGCCGGACCACGCGTCGCGGTACGCGCTCCAGTCCTCGCCGCTGATCGCGGTCTCGGCTCCGCGCAGGCCGTCCTCGAGCGCCCGGGCGACGCGCGCCGCGGGGCCGCCGCCCGACACGACGCGCCAGTGGACCTCGACGCCGGCGTCCCGCAGCAACGGCAGCAGCGCGCCCAGGTGGCCCGCGGCGTGCGATCCGCCGGCGGAGGGAGCGACGTGGAGCACGCGCGCGCCCGTGAGCGGCTCGGCGAGCGCCCGGATGCGCTCGACGGCGCCCGCGCCCGCTGCGTCGGCGTAATCGGAGAGCGGCCGCCGCGCGACCTCGACCTCTGTGGTGATCCCCGGCACGTCAGGCAGCGTACCCGCGCGTGAGATCGCTCACATCCGGCGAGCGGGGCCGGGGTGGCGTCAGGGACGAGGCCGCGATGCATACGGCGGGCGAGCCCCGCCGGCGCGGACTCCGAGGGAGCGAGAAGGACCCGAACCCGAGCCGGAGGTACTCGCGCTCGGGGCCTTCACCCTGGCCGGTCTGCGGGCGCTGACTCAGGTCCGCTCGACGCGGCTGCCGGGGACGATGTCGTCCCGGCCGTCCTCGTCCCAGCGCACCCACGCCTTGTGACCGCCGTCGTAGTCGGGGGCCAGGAGCACCAGCGTCGCTCCCTGGCCCTCGACCGTGCAGCGGTCCTCCGACTCCGGGTCGACGCCACGCCAGACACGCACGAACGCGTTCGACTCCCACTCCTCGCCGATCGTCGTCGGGTCGGTGTGGCCCGGGTGGACGCGGGTCTCGTGCGGAAGCCTCATCAGCACGTCCATGACCGACGCCCGGATGTCCTCGAACGAGGTCGAGCCCGGTGCTCGCACCCCGCCGACCGAGCCCTTGAACAGGGTGTCGCCGGTGATGACGTCGGTGCCGTTCACGAGGAACGAGAGCATCCCCGCGGTGTGGCCCGGCGTGTGGATCGGCTCGATCTCCAGCCCCCCGACCTGCAGCCTCTCGCCCGGCTCGATCGTTCGGTCCACGTCCATGAGCTGCTCGGCCTCGACCGGGTGGGCGAGGATCTCGACGCCGAAGCGCTCCTGGTAGGCCGCGTTCTCGCAGACGTGGTCGTAGTGGTGGTGGGTGAGCAGCAGGTGCTTCACCGTCACACCGTGGCGCTCGACCGCCTCGAACAGCGGCGCCGTGGGCGCGCCGGAGTCCACGATCACGCCGTGCCCGCCGGGCTCGTCGGCGATCAGGTAGGCGTTCGAGAGGAACTGCTCGTGCATCGAGCGCTCGACGATCACGGGCCGTAGTCTGGCGGATCGTGCCGTTCGCCGATCTCCGGTCCGCCTTCCCCGTCCTTCGCGAATACGCCTACCTGAACGCCGGTTCGTGCGGCCCGGTCCCTCAGGCGGCCGCCGAGGCCGCGGGCGCGGCTGCGCTGGAGCAGGCTAGGTCCGGGCGCGCCGGGAGCGCGCACTGGGAGGCGGCGAGCGAGCGCTGGGAACGGCTGCGCGAGGGCTACGCCGCGTGGCTCGGCTGCGACGCTTCGGATGTCGCGCTGACGGGCTCCACGACCGACGGCGTCAATTCGGTCTTGAACGCAATGTCGCTCGGGGCCGGCGACGAGGTCCTCACGAGCGACCAGGAGCATCCGGGGGTGCTCACGCCGCTCGCATCCCTGCGCGAGCGCCGCGGGATCGTGGTGCGAACCGTCCCGTTCGAGTCGATCGCGGCGGCCGTGACGGATTCCACCCGGCTCGTCGCGGTCTCGCACGTCTCATGGATCTCGGGCCAGGTGGTCGACACAGCCGGACTCGCCGCGGCCCCCGCCCCCGTCCTCCTCGACGGCGCCCAGGGCGTCGGCGCGATCGGCGTTGACGTGAAGGCGCTCGGATGCGACGCCTACGCCGGCTCCGGCCAGAAATGGCTGTGCGGCCCGGAGGGCACCGGCATGATCTTCCTGAGCGCGCTGCTGCGCGCCCGAATGACGCCCCCGGCGCCGTCCTACGGGGCGCTCGAGGACCCCCTGCGTGCGCTCGATCCCGCATTCCATCCAGACGCGCGCGCCTTCGACGCGTACTTCCCGGCGACGCCCGTATCCGAGTGGGCGCTGACCTCGATGGGCATCCTCGCAGGGCCGGGCATCGAGGCCACCACGGCCCGGGGCCCCGTGCTCGCCGCCCGGCTCGCGGGCCTGTTGGCCGATGCGGGCCGTGAGGTCGTCGCGCGCGGGGAGACCACCCTCGTCGCCTGGCGCTCGGACGACCCGGCGGCCGAGGTCGAGCGCCTCGCCGCCGCGGGTGTGCTCCTGCGCGACCTTCCGGGGAGGGGCCTCGTGCGCGCGTCCGTCGGCGCGTGGAACGACGAGAGCGACCTCGAGCGGCTTATTTCGTCGTCATGACGATGACCCCGAACACGGCCGAGGCGAGCGTCACGACGAGCATCACGGTGGCGAGCGCGCCGTAGAGCGCGGCCTCCGGGATCCGGCCCGCCTTCGTCATGTCGATCACCCGCGTCGTTCCGAACACGCAGATCGCGTACGCGGCGGTCACTCCGATGCCCGCGACCGACGAGTTGACGATCACGTCGAGGACCTTGTCCCATTCGACGATGGAGGCGAGCACCCTCACGTCGCCTCCTCGGCGATCGCGGGCCCGCGTGAGGCACGGCGCGCGAACAGCATGGCGCTCGCGATGATCGCCATGATCCCGACGATCACCGGCCCCGCCGCCCCCGTGCCGAACAGACGGGTGAATCCATATATGGCGGCGCCGATCCCCGCCGCCGCGGGGAGGGTCAGCACCCAGGCGACGAAGATGTTGCCGGCGATGCCCCAGCGGACCGCGGACAGGCGCTTCGCCGCCCCGGATCCCATCACGGCGCCTGAGATCGTGTGCGTCGTCGAGAGCGGGAAGCCCACGTGGGAGGCCGCGAGGATCACCGTCGCGCCCGCGCCCTGGGCGGCGAAGCCCTGGGCGGTGTCCATCTTGTGGATGCGGCTGCCCATGGTGCGGATGATCCGCCAGCCCCCGACCCAGGTCCCGGCGGCGATCGCGGTCGCGGCGGAGATCACGACCCAGTCGGGGACGTGGAAGCCCTCCGAGGACAGGTTGCCGTTGGCCACGAGCGCGAGCGTGATGACGCCCATCGTCTTCTGGGCGTCATTGGTGCCGTGGGCGAGCGCGAGCATCCCGCCCGAGACGATCTGCCCGAGCCTGAAGCCGCGGTTCACGGGGCCGGGCCTGAGCCCCCCCACGATCCGGTAGATGATCAGGATCGCGATCCCCGCGACCATGAAGGCGAGCGTCGGCGCGATCACCGCGGGCACCACGACCTTCGAGAGCAGGCCCTCGCCGCCCGCCACCAGCGCGTCGGCCCCGCCCGCGGCGAAGGACGCGCCCGCGACGCCGCCGATCAGGGCGTGCGAGGACGAGGACGGCAGCCCGAAGTACCAGGTGATCAGGTTCCACGCGATCGCCCCGATCAGCCCGCCGAAGATGACCGTGGTGGTCACCACCCCCGGCTCGACGATGCCCTTCGCCACCGCGGCGGCCACCTCGAGCGAGATGAAGGCGCCGATGAAGTTGAGGATCGCCGCGAACGAGACGGCGATGCGCGGCGACATCGCGCGGGTCGATATCGACGTCGCGACGACGTTGGCAGTGTCGTGGAACCCGTTCGTGAAGTCGAACGCGAGCGCGGTCGCGACCACGATGTAGAGGATCAGGTCGCTGTCCACGCGCTCAGGAGTTCTTGAGCACGATGCCCTCGAGGATGTTCGCGACCGTCTCGGTGGAGTCGATCGCCTCCTCGAGGCGCTCGTAGATGTCCTTCCAGCGGATCACCACGAGCGGATCGATCCCGCCCTCGAACAGCGCGGCGAGCGCCTCGCGGGCGATGCGGTCGCCGTCGTTCTCGAGGCGGTTGATCTCCACGGTGTAGTGGGAGAGGTCCTTGAAGCCGCGCAGGCGCCCGAGGGCCTGGTGCACGAGCTTCGAGGACTCGAGCAGCACCCCGGCGAGCCGCTGCGCCTGCTCGAAGGGAGCCTCGATCTTGTAGAGGCCGAGGAAGTCCGCGACCTCCTCCGTGAAGTCGACGATGTCGTCGAGCGCCGAGGCGAGCCCGTAGATGTCCTCGCGGTCGATCGGCGTGACGAACGTGTTGTTGAGGCGCTGGATGATGTCGTGCGTGATCCGGTCGCCGTCCTGCTCGCAGATCAGGATCTCGCGGGCGAGGTCCTGCTGCTCGGGCCACGCGCGCAGCATCTGGTCGAGGAGCTCGGCGGCGCGCGCGATGTTGCCCCCGGCCTCCTCGAACAGGTCGAAGAACTCGCGATCCTGAGGGAGCAGCGCCTGTGAGATCCGGCCCACGGCCGGGCATCGTATGCCCGAGCGCGGCGGCGCGGGGTCCCCGGTAGCTCAGGCGGCGTCGAAGCGGGCCTGCTCGATGCGCCGGGCGGGCAGATCGCCGTGCTCGCCGAGGCGCTCCCGGACGGCCCTCGCGCTCGCCTCGTGGTCGTAGGCGACGCGCCTCGGCTCGACGGCGCCGTCCGCGTGGACGAGCGCCCATGCGGCCCGGTGGTCCCTGTCGCACGGCATCCCCACGCTGCCGGGGTTGACGAGCTCGAGCCCCTCCGGCGTGGTGCGCGAGAACTGCAGGTGCGTGTGGCCGAAGACGAGCCGCCGGGCCGTCACTTTGCCCAGCAGCTCCATGTCGGCGGGCGCCGGCTCCGGCAGGAAGCTCAGGACGTCCGAGCGCGGCGAGCCGTGGCAGAACAGCGTCCCGTCGCGCTCGAGCGTCTCGGGCAGCGCCTCGAGCTCCGCGACCAGGCCTGAGCCGAGGAGCTCGCGGCACGCGGCGATCGCTCCGCGCACGGGCTCGGGCGCGTCCTCGGGCGAGGCGGTCCAGCGCTCGCCGTTGCCGCGGATCCAGTCGGCATCGAGCCCGCGCAGGCGCTCGACCGTCTCGGCCGGCCACGCGCCGAAGAGGCAGAAGTCACCGCCGAGCAGGAAGCGCTCGGCACCCGCCTCCCGCGCGTCGGCGAGGACAGCCTCGAGCGCGGGCAGGTTGCCGTGCACGTCGTAGATCAGGCCGAGCATCGGCATGCCGATATAGCCTGCCACGACCCGACCGATCCGGAGGACCGATGAAGCGAGCTTTGACCCTCTTCCTCGCGGCAGGCGCCGTCGCCGTCGCGGGCTGTGGCGGGGGCGACGACAAGGCGGACTACGAGAAGGAGGTCCGCGAGGCCGGAAAGGCGCTTGAGAAGTCCTTCGGCGACATCGGCTCGAGCCTCGGCGGGGCCGGCTCCGCCGAGCAGGCCGCCGAGAAGCTCGGGGAGGGCGCGGACGCGCTCGACGAGGCCGCGAAGGACCTCGACGGCGTCGATCCGCCCTCCGAGGTCAAGGAGCCGCACGACGACGTGGTGGAGGCCCTGGGCGAGCTCGCGGGCGAGTTTCGCAGCGGCGCCGAGGCGGCGGAGTCCGGCAACGTCGAGGAGCTGCTCAAGTTCTCGACGAGCCTCCAGGGCTCCGATGCGGTCAAGAAGCTCACCGAGGCCGGTCAGAAGTTCGAGAAGGAGGGCTACGACTTCGGGAACTGAGCGGCGGAAGTGGGCCCTGCTGGACTCGAACCAGCGACCTCTGCCATGTCAAGACAGCGCTCTAACCAGCTGAGCTAAGGGCCCGGAGCGCGGGCGACAATAGCAGCGGAAAGCCGCTCCGCCCGCGGCCTCAGGCGCTGACCGCGAGGTCCGGCGCCGAGGCCGCGGTCGCGGGCGCTCCACCGAGCTTGCCCTTCGCCCGCATCGCGATCTCGAAGGTCTCCCGGGAGGAGTGCCGGGGCCCCCAGCCGAGGGTCTCCTTCAGCCTGTCGGTCGACACGAGCCAGGGGTGCTGGGCGAAGCGGAGCTGGCCGGGCGGCGACTCCGAGAGCCCGAGCCGCCAGGTGGCCCGCGCCATCGCCCGGGCGAGCCGCTCCGGCATCCGCCGGACGGGCATGCCGATCAGATCCGCCGTCTCGCGGAAGCTGAGCGCGCCGTCGCCCGCGACGTTGAATGCGCCCGTGTGGCGCCCGTCGAGCAGGCGCGCGATCGCTTCGGCCACGTCGTCCTCGTGCACGAACTGGACGCGGCTCTCGGCGCTGCCGGCGACGTCGGCCATGAACGGCTGATCGGTCCAGAAGCGCGACAGGTAGTTGTCGACGTTCGGGCCGAGCACGATGCAGGGGCGGACGATCGTCATCACGCGGTCGGGGTGCTGGAGGGCCCACATCTGGCAGAGCCGGTCGGACTCCGTCTTGTCGCGGGCGTACTCGAAGTCCGGGACGCCGCGGACCGGATGGTCCTCGGTGATCGGCACGGGGTTGTCCGGGAAGGCGCCGTAGGCCGTCGCGGACGAGGTGACGAGCACCTGCCCCACCCCCGTCCTCGCGGCGGCGTCGAGGACGTTGTGCGTGCCGTTGACGTCGACGTCGTACATGAACCGCTCATCCTTGACCGGGTTGAGGATGAAGGCGAGATGGACGAGCACGTCGGGGCGCTCGCGCTCCATCACGCAGCGGACGCGCGCCGCGTCGCGCACGTCGAGGTACTCGAAGGAGACCTTCGGCCGGTACGGCCCCGGCGAGCGCACGTCGCAGATCGCGATGCGCTCGGTGGCCTCCCGCGCGGCGAGGCTCGCGACGAGCCGTGAGCCGATGTAGCCGGAGCCGCCGATGACGAGGTAGCGCACGGCCGGATCGTACCCGGGGCGCGGCCCGTGGCCGCGATCGCACTAGAGGTCAGGCGCGCAGATCTTTGACGCGGACGAGGGTCACGTCGTCTCGTTGCTCGGCGAGCTCCTGAAGCCGCGGCGAGAATGCAACGCGGTCGAAGAAGAGGAGCTTGGCATCCGGGGCGCCGAGCTCCTTCCTGATCGTCTCCAACTTGTCGAGCTCGGCGGCTGAGTGCTCATGACCTGGGGTGGTCGCGTCGGGCCACTTGCACGATCCAACGGCGATTACACCCCCGGCTTCGTCGACGGCGACGACGTCGGCCTCGTAGGTGATGCTCCGCAGCTGGCCGCCTTCACGCTTCCTTATCTGGCCCCACCAGCGCCCGACGCGTACAGCCGCGGGCACATGATCCAAGACCCACCGCTGGCAGACGCGCTCGAAAGCGTCCTCGGAGACGAACTTGTCCAGCTGGGGGAGGATGACGGTCTTGAGGACCCGCTCGGCGCCTGCGCGGTCGTGCAAGCGGGCTTCGTTGGGAGCGACGAAGCGGAACCAGAACCGCAGGAAGTTGTCGGCGATGGCGTAGTAGACCTTCTTGCTGCCGGCCTGCGTGACTGGCCACCGGCGCTCAACAAGCCCCATTTCCTCGAGCACGGCCAGGAACGGCCTGGCCTCTTCCCCCCGCGTCTTACCGATGCGCTGGGCGATCTCGTTGAGCCGTGTCGTGCCGCCGGCGATCGAGCGCAGGCAGGACATGTAGGTGTCGAGGCTGTCGAGCCTGCTCTCCTGGGAGAGGAGGAACGTTGGCTCGTTGCGTAGCTTCGCACCTGGGTAGAGCACGCCTCGCAGGATCGAATCGCCCAGTGGCCCCGTCTTGTCGATCTCATCCAGGTAGTAAGGGATCCCCCCGAACACGCCCCAGGTGCGAATCTGATCCTCGACCGACCAACCTTCGACGAAGGGCTCGATGTGGCGCCACTCGAAGGGCGCGAGACGCAGCGATCCCGTCCGCCGGCCGTATGTGGTCGCACCGTAGCCAACGACCTCCTTCTCGAAGAAGCTGACGTCGGAGCCCGCGATGCAGAGCA
>DATMJO010000077.1:0-3921 GCA_035553855.1 Thermoleophilaceae bacterium
GAGCGAGGTCGACGTGCTGAGCTTCCGCGGTGCCATGGCTGCCGGCGATATAGAACTCGCGGAGCGCCTGTACTCGGGCGATCTGCTTCCCGCTTGCTACGACGACTGGGTCCTGGACGAGCGAGCAAGGCTTCGAGCCGAGGCGCACGGGGTCCTCGTGCGGCTGGCAGATGAGGCTGCCGGGCGCGGCGACCACGAAGCGACGATCAGGCATGCCCAAGGCATCATCGAGCTGGAGCCGACCGACGAAGCGGCCGTTCGAATCCAGATGGAAGCGCACCTCGCGCGCGGCGACCGGGGCGCGGCGCTGCGCTCCTACCACCGGTACGCGGAGGTGCTACGGCGCGACCTCGCGGTGGAACCGGGCGAGGCCATCGGGGCGATGTACCGACAGCTCCGGGCCAAGGCACCCCGCCCCGAGGAACGGCAGGGCGAGGACGCAGCCTCTGTCGCCGAAGGGCCCTTCGTGGGCCGCGAGCTTGAGCTGGACCAGCTCAACCAGGCATGGGACGCGGCGGGGGAGGGGAGGGCACATCTCGTGTTGGTGTCCGGCGAGCCCGGGATCGGGAAGTCCCGCCTCGCCCAGGAGCTGGGCCGGCGCGTTCGAGCCGAGGGACACGTGGTGGCTTCGGCGCGGGCGTACGAGGCGGCGGGTCGACTGCCGTGGGGCCCGGTCATCGACCTCCTTCGATCGGATGCTGTTCGCAGCCACATCGACACGCTGGGCACGGTCTGGAGGGCAGAGCTCGCTCGTCTCCTGCCGGAGCTCCTCGAGGTTGCCCCGCCACCTGCAGCGAGCCGGTCGGGCGATCCGGCACAGCGCCATCGGCTGTTCGACGCCGCGAGCCGGGCCATCGTCGGCGACCGCCCGCGTCTGGTGATCATCGACGATCTGCAGTGGTGCGACGCCGAGACCATCGAATTGATCGGCTTCGTCGTCCGTTCCACGCAGACGGCACGCGTCCTCATCGTGGGGACAGTCCGCTCGGAGGAGGTCCCCGAGCATCATCCCCTCGTCGGACTCATCGACGCGCTGGGCCACGACAAGGCTGTGACCAGCGTGCCACTCGACCGGCTCGACGAAGCAACGACGGCGACGCTCGCCGCTCGGCTCCGCGATGCGGAGGAGATCGATCCCGACCTGGCGGCACGACTCTGGGCCGAGACCGAGGGCAACCCCCTCTTCGTCATCGAAGTTCTTCGAGCCGGGGCCTTTACCGGGCGAAGGCAGGCCGCCCTCACTGCCACGATGCGGGCGGTGCTGGGCGCCCGACTGGGCCAACTCCCCGACGGCGCGCGGCGGCTGGCCGAGGTGGCGGCCGTCATCGGTCGGCCCTTCTCGGTCGGTCTGCTGGTCTCGGCCACCGGGATCGACGAGCCAGCGCTCGTCGACCATCTCGACGAGCTGTGGCGTCGACGGATCATCCGCGATCAGGGGCTCACCTACGATTTCAGCCACGACAAGCTTCGGGCGGTCGCCCTGGAGATGCTCACTCCAGCTCGTCGACGTCAGCTCCACCGGGCCGTCGCCGAGGCGATCACGGT
Source organism: Thermoleophilaceae bacterium (assembly GCA_035553855.1). Classification (GTDB taxonomy): domain Bacteria; phylum Actinomycetota; class Thermoleophilia; order Solirubrobacterales; family Thermoleophilaceae; genus JBBDYQ01. The sequence goes on from DATMJO010000077.1 coordinate 1,546, forward strand.
CGAGTTCCGCCACGACCTCGACGCGGCCAGCCCACAGCTGGCCGCACACTACGACCAGGCCGGCATGGTTCAACCGGCGATCGATGCCTACCGCGTGGCCGGAGCCCGAGCGGTGGCGGTCTCGGCCCTCGACGAAGCGGTCAGCATGTTCCGGCGAGCACTCTCACTGCTCGCCGAGCTGCCACCGTCGCCGCGTCGTGATGCGCTCGAACTCGACATCCGGATCGCCCTCGGCTCACCGCTGGTGGCCCTCGAGGGCTACGGATCGCACGGAGCGCACCAACTCTACGAGCGGGCCCTGTCGCTCTGCCGCCAGCTCCACCGAGTCGTGGACCCCCCGATCCTGCGGGGTCTCGGGCTCGCGCGGCTGCAGGGGTGTCGCTTCGACGACTCCAGCGAGTTCGGCCAGGCACTCGTCGACCACGAGAGTCATGATCCGGTCGCGAAGACCGAGGGACGGTATCTCCTCGGCGTGAGCGCCTTCTGGCGCGGTGATCTGGCGAGGGCCCGGCAGTACCTCCAGGGCGCCATCGCCGCCTATGACGTGTCCCATCGCCACGAGCATCTGGCGCTGTACGCCCAAGACCCGAAGGCGGTCTGTCTCATCCGCCTGGCCTGGGTCGACCTGTGGGCGGGAGACCCCGGCGGAGCCGATGAAAGGGCCCGATCCGCTCTCGAGCTGGCCGTCGATCTCGATCATTTCATGACCCGCTGGTACGTCCTCACCTACGCGGCGATCATCGCGGCCGAACGCGAGGATCTCGTCCGCCTCGCCGAGCTGGTCGGGGATGCTGATCTCCTAGGGAAGCGTCTTCCCGAGCGCTACCTCATGATCGTCAGAGACGCCCTGCGAGGCTGGCTGGACGTCTGCGAGGGGTCACCCGGGGGCGTCGAGCGGATCGTGCGATCGGTGGCGCGCTCGCGCACCGAGGGGGAGAGCCTCCACCTGACCTACACGCTCCTGCTCCTGGCTCGAGCTCGTGGCCTGGCCGGTGAGCTCCGCGAAGGCCGAGCCGCAACCCGCGAGGCGCTCTCGTGGTCGCACCGCCGCAACCAACGCTATCTCGAGGCCGAGCTGTGGCGAGTCGACGGTGGGCTGGCGTATCGCCGCGGAGAATCCGAAGCCGCCGTGTCGCTGCGCAGAGCTGTCGAGGTCGCCGACGCGCAAGGCGCGAGCTGGCTGGCGCTTCGGGCGCTCCACTCCTTGGCCAGCCGATATTCCGATCAGGCGCTGCGGGAGCAGCTCGGGGAGCTCGTCGAGGCCATTCCTTCGGGCCACGAGCTCCCGGCGTTCCGGGCGGCAACCGGTCTTCTGAACGACTCCGGCTGAGAGGGAACGCTTCGGGAACGCCGGCGCGTGCATCCTCGGCGAAATCGAGCAGAGGAGCACGCCATGAGCGACACGATCACGCGGCCCGCGCCCGCGCGACCCGCCGCGATCAGAGCATTGACCGAGACGGTGCGAGGTCGCGTCATCACCGCCTCGGATCCCCGCTACGACGACGCCCGCGCCGTCTACAACGCCATGCACGACCGCAGGCCCCACGCCGTCGTCCAGTGCACGGATGCGGCCGACGTGATGGCCGTGATCGCCGCGGCCCGCGACACCGCCGTCGACCTGGCCATCCGGGGCGGCGGCCACAGCGTTCCCGGATTCGGCACCGTGGACGACGGGCTGGTCATCGACCTCTCGCCGATGAAGGGAGTGCGGGTCGACCCGGTCAAAAAGGTCGCCCGGGTCGGGGGCGGCGCCACCTTGGGAGACGTCGACCACGCCACCTACCCGTTCGCTCTGGCCGCGCCCGGCGGAGTGGTCTCCACGACCGGAGTGGCCGGCCTCACGTTGGGTGGCGGCATCGGCTACCTCACCCGCAGCCTGGGGCTTTCCATCGACAACCTGCTGTCGGCCGATGTCGTCCTCGCGGATGGCCGGCAGGTCACGGCCAGCGACTATCAGAACGAGGATCTGTTCTGGGCGCTGCGCGGCGGCGGCGGCAACTTCGGTGTCGTCACCAGCTTCGAGTTCCAGCTCCACGAGGTCGGTGACGTCGTGGGCGGCCCGCTGTTCTACGACTTCGACGATGCCACGGCCGTGCTGGAGTGCTACCGCTCCTACATCAACGAGGCGCCCGAGCAGCTGGGGTGCTTCTTCGGCTGGCAGATCGCGCCTGCGCTGCCGTTCATCCCCGAGCACCGGGTCGGGGATCTGTTCTGCGTGCTGGTCACGTGCTGGAACGGTCCCCATGAGGAGGCCGAGCGGGTGCTCCGGCCCCTCCGCGAGGTCGCCGAGGTGCAGGCCGAGCAGGTCGCGGTGATGCCGTTCCCGGCGCTGCAGAGCGCCTTCGACGATTTCGTCCCGAAGGGCATGCAGCACTA
>DATMJO010000078.1:0-6744 GCA_035553855.1 Thermoleophilaceae bacterium
AGGGTTCGCCCATGCTGCAAAAGATGGGGATATCGATCGATTCGTCAGGATCTCGTCCGTCGCGGCTGCCGCGAACTCGCGGCGTAGCACGACCCGCATATGTGGTGGCTGCGAGCATGCCGCTCGGGGCACGGCATCGGAGCGGTTGACTAATGTCGCGAACGTGGAGTTCGCCACGCGCAAGGGCGCGCGCCAGGCCGAGGCGATCATCGAGGCCGCAGTCAGGTCGCTCGGGGAGCGCGGCTACGCGGCGACGTCGATGCAGCGGATAGCCGACGAAGCGGGCGTCAGCAAGCGCATGGTTCTCTACTACTACCCGTCGCGCGAGCGGCTCTTCGAGGAGGTGGTACGCCGTGTCGGCGACCGGCTGCTCGACCAGGTCGAAGACGCGATCTCGGGGCTCAAGTCGCCAGCCGACATCGTCGCGGTCGGGTTCGACCGGCTCTGGACGGGGATCAAGTCAGACCCAGAGCTCCAGGCCGTCTATTTCGGGCTCGTGGCGGAATCGGTGACGAATCCGGCGCTCAAGGAGACCCTGTCGTATGTCAACGACCGCTACCGACGGCTGATCGGCCGGCTGATCGCCGAATCGCGTGCCCGCGGGGAAGAGCTGCTGCTCGACGAGGAATCGTTGACCGTGCTGATCGTCGCGGGCATCCAGGGCCTCACGCTGCACTTCCTCGAACAGGGCGAGACCCGGCAGTTGCGTAAGGCGATTCGCGACTTCCAGCGCTGGCTCACGTCCGTGTCGCGTCCCGCTTCCTAGATCCCTCGGCGGGTGTAGGAGGTCAGACTGGCCAGCAGGCCGTGGGCGAGGGCCCCGAGTGCGAGCACGAGGCCCCCGGTTGGCTCCCCTGCCGCCATCATCGCGACCGCCGCGGCAAGCAGACCAATGAGGTAGGCCGTGTCGTGGCGCGCGTGGCGGAGCGGGCTCGCGCTCGCTCCGAGCGCTAGGCCGATCATCGCCATGCCGGCTGCTCCAACGAGGACGCGGGCACCGATGGCGAGGTCGGCGAGAGCTGCGGCCGCGAGCAGCACCGTTGCGAGCGTCATCTCGACGGCTGGGTGGGCGTGGAACGGGACGGCGCGGGCTCCCTCGGGCGCGAGGAGCGCATCGCCGAGCTGTCGCAGGGACTGTGAGGTGAGTCGAGTCATGTGTCGCTCCTTTCGCTTTCGGATCCCGTACCCGGGTCGCTCGAGGATTGAACCGTTCGGTACGTATTCCGGGACCACTCGGTACACTCGCGGACTTGGACGGGAGCCGGGATCTGAACGATCGGTTGCGGGCGGCACTCGGGGGAATTGCCCGGGTGTGCGCGGCGCGCCCTAGGCGCGCGCTCGCGGCGTGGGTTGTCCTGGCGATAGCGGGGGTCGTTCTCCTTCCGGCGCTGCAGGAGCGTCTCGACGAGGGTGGATTTCTCGTGGACGGCTCCGAGTCGGCGCGCGTCGAGCGGACGCTGGAGCGCCAGTTCCCGGCGGCGGGCGCGTCATTGCAGCTGACCCTGCCTTCCGGCCCCGGTACGCAGGCCGCGGCGCGACGCGCACGCCGCGCGCTCACGGCCGAGCCCACGGTGGTGTCGGTGCGCACTCTTTCGCCGGGCTCGAGACAGCGGCCGGCGCTGTTAGCGGTCACGCCGCGGGCGGGCTCGAACGCGGCCGCTGAGTTCGTCCCTGATCTGCGCCGCGTCGCGGATGCCGCCGCCAGTCCGGTCGAGGCCAGCATCGGGGGCCTGCCCGCCTACTACGCCGATGTGACGGAGTACACGCGCGATGACCTGGCGCGGGCGGAGCGGGTCGGATTGCCTCTCACGCTTGCAGTTCTGCTGTTGGCTTTCGGGTCTCTGGCCGCCGCGTCGCTGTGTCTCGGCGTGGGAGTCGGCGGGCTCGCTGGCGCTTTCGCCGCCCTGCTCGGGCTGACCTATCTGCTGGATGTCCAGGTGTTCGTGCTCAATCTCGCCGCGCTCGTCGGGCTCGGAGTTGGTGTCGACTACGCGCTTCTGACGACGAGCCGGATCCGGTTCGAGCTCGGCCGGGGCGCATCGCCTCTCGAGGCCATCGAGACCGCGGGTGCGAACGCCGGCCACGCCGTGGTCATCTCCGGCGCCGCCGTGCTGTTGTCGCTCAGCGGCCTGTTCGCGATCGGGATGAGTTCGTTCAACGGGATGGCGATTGGCACCATGCTCACCGTCGCGACGATGGTCCTCGCTGCGCTCACGCTCGTCCCGGCGCTCGCCTCCCTGCTCGGGCACAAGCTGGCACCAAAGCGCCCGACGGACGAAGGGAACAGGCTGACTCCGGCCGCACGGCTGGCCAGGACCTGCACATCACATCCCGTCGCGTCCGCTCTCGCCGCGACAGCGGTGCTGCTGGTGCTCGCGCTCCCCGCGCTCGGCGTCCGCTTCGAGATGCCCGGCAGCCGCATCCTGCCCGAATCCTCTGAGACTCGCGTCTCTGCCGACCTCGCTGCGAGGGCACTCGGGGAGGGAGCGGACGCGCCCGTCATCGCGACAGTCGAAGACCCGCGCTCGCGCGAGAGCCTCGCACTCGCCGAAACGATGACGAGCCACGCCCGCGCCCTGCCCGCTGTCGCGGGTGTCCAGACGTTCGCCACCGACCCATCACTCACCTCCCGCGACGTCGGCCTCGTCCAGGCGCGTCTGACCGAACCGCCCGAGAGCGACGCCGCCCGGCGGGTCGTCGAAGAGCTCCGCGCGCTCGGCGGTGACCGCGTCGAGGTCGGCGGTCAGCCCGCCCAGCGCGTCGACGAGGTAGACCGCTACGGCGACCGTCTGCCACTCGCCTTGGGCGGCGTGCTGATCGCGACAGCGCTCATCTTGCTCCTCACCTTCCGGTCGGTCGCGATCCCGGTCAAGGCCGTGCTCGCCACCCTGCTGAGCGTCGCCGCCGCCTCGGGCGCCGTGGTGTGGGTCTTCCAGGAGGGAAACCTGACTGCTCTCTTGGGCTTTCAGGAGATCGGCGCGGTGCCCGCGTTCCTGCCGATCTTCCTGTTCCCGATCATCTTCGGGCTCTCCATGGACTACGAGATCTTCCTGCTCAGTCGGATCGCCGAGGAGCGCCGCCGCGGACTCTCGGACCGCGACGCGATTCGCGAAGGTGTAGCCCAGACGGCGCGCACGATCACGGGCGCGGCCGCCGTGATGGTCAGTGTCGCGCTCGCCTTCGCGGGCACCAGCCTCGTCTTCACCCAGGCGACCGGCTTCGGGATCGTCGTGGCGGTTGTGCTCGACGCGACCCTCGTCAGGCTCGCGCTCGTCCCGGCCGTGCTGTCGATGCTCGGGCCGAGGGCCTGGTGGTTTCCCCACCGCACGCGCAATACGCCTGCGCTTGCCGAGGACGCCGGGTGAGCACAGTGATCGACTTTCCCCATCGTCGGGCCGGCCATTGCGGCTCGGGCGCCCTGCGTGACCTGCTCGAGCACCGCGGGCTCAACTACGGGTCGGGCCCGCTGCCGGAGGGGGTGGCGTTCGGGCTCGCTGGTGGCCTGGGCTTCCTCTACCTCGAGATCCCGGAAGCCGACCCGCCGATCTATCTGGTCGGACGCACCGGAGACCTCGAGCGCGATATCGCCACGAACCTCGGGTTCGGCCTCGAGGTCGTCTCGACCGATGACGAGCAGGAGGGATGGTCGCTTGTCAGGAACGAGGTGGACGCCGGCCGGCCACCGATGGTGTGGGCCGACATCATGCACCTCGACTACCTGCGCGTGCGCATGCATAACACCCGCCACGACATCGTCGTGGTCGGCTATGACGAGGACGCAGGCATTGCCTACATCGCCGACAACGACCGCGACGAGATCCAGTGCTGTTCGCTTGAGTCGCTCGCCCGCGCACGAAACTCGGCCGCGTTCCCCGGTCCCAACCGTCACACGACGTTCCTCTACGACTGGCCGGATCGGTTGCCTGACCCGCGCCGGGCAGTCGCGGCGGGCCTGCGTCGTGCGATTGCGAACATGACCGACGATGACGGCCGGCCGCTCGCGGGGCTCTCGGGCGCGCCCGGGCTTGCCGGTGTCGACCGTTTCGTGAGCGCGTACGCGGGCTGGCCCGGGCGCCTTGGCGAGCGGCTCCCGGACGCGCTGCGGGCCCTGCGAGTCTTCATCGTCAAGGCCGGGACGGGCGGCGCGATGTTCCGCTCGCTACACGCCGAGTTCCTGCGCTATTTCGCCGACCTCCTCAACGACCCGGGGCTTGCCGCGACCGCCAGGACGTATGAGGAGCTCGCCGCGGCATGGCAACGCCTGGCGGATGCCGTCTCCGATGAAGACCATGCCGCGGGGGTCGCCGTCGTGCTCGAGATTCGCGACCTCGAGCACGCCGGCGTCGACCTCGCCGAAGGCTGGCTCGGAGCGCAGCCGTGAGACCGAATCCGGACGGCTCACTGCCCCCCCACCAGCCGCACTGCATGGGCTGCGGACCCGAGAACCCGGCGAGCACCAACCTGCGGCTGCGAATCGACGGTGATCGCGTACTAGGAACCGTCACGTTCGACCGCAGACAGGAGGGCGCCCCCGGAATCGTCCACGGCGGTGCGGTCGCCACCGTGCTCGACGACACGCTCGGCAGCGCGCTGATCATCGTTCGGAGGCCGGCCGTCACGGCCAACCTCGAGATCGACTTCCGCGCCCCCGCGCTGCTCGGCCGCGAACTCGAAGTCGAGGGGTGGTGCGACCGGATCGAGGGCCGCAAGGTGCATCTGCGCGGGCGGCTGATCGACGGCGCTTCGGTCGTCGCGGAGGCGAGGGCTCTCTTCGTGGAGGTCGACCTTGACCACTTCCGCCGCGGCGGACAGGAGCTGCCGGAGCGCTGGCGCGACTGGAAGCCGGCGGCGCCGGAGACGACCTAGCGGTGGGTGCCTTCGGCCCCGAGCGACTGCAGCGCGCGGTCGTCGTCGGCTTCGGCGCCCCACCGGTCGGCAGGTATCCCGGCAGCTCGCCGACCGACCTCGCCCTCGACGCGCTCGCGGACGCGCTCGCGACCGGCTCGCTTAGGCCGGCTGACCTCGAGGGCGTCTTCACAGTCCCGGAGGGCTATGCGCGGACGCAGCCGCCGATCCGGCCACAGCGGATCGCCGAGCGGCTCGGGATCCCGACGCGGTCGCTTGCCGAGGTCGAATGCGGCGGCGCATCCGCGCTACTAGCGCTGAAGGCGGCCTGCCAGGAGATCGAGCTCGGCCGGCTCGAGGTCGCCGCGGTGCTCGCCGCGCAGGTGGAGCGGACGCTGCTTGACGACGGAGCAGACGCGGGCGCCCTCGACCGGATCGTCGAGCTGAACGCGATGTACGGCCCGTACCTCGCGCCGCTCGGCGTCGTCGCGGCGCTGCCGTGCTACGCGCTCGCGGCGCAGCGATACATGTACGACCACGGCCTCGAGTCGGAGGTGATCGCAGAGCTGCCTGTCCTGCTGCGCGCAAACGCGCGGGCGAACCCGCGCGCGGAGCTGCGCGATCCGATCTCGGTGGCGGACGTGCTCGGCTCGCGTGTCGTGTCTCCGCCGATCCACAAGCTCGAGGCGGCGCCGTGGTCAGACGGGGCGGCCGCGCTTGTCGTGTGTTCGGCCGAGTTCGCTCGCCGGCGCGGGCTCGACGGGGCGGCTCTGACCGGCTGGGGAGAGCGCCATGACGACGCCAACTTCATTCCGCTCGGCAAGGACCTGACGCGCTACCCCTGGATCGGCGCCGCCACCGACGAAGCGCTCTCCAACGCGGGGCGCACCCGTGACAATCTCGACGTGCTCGAGGTCTACGGAGCGTTCGCGCACGCCGAGCTCATGACCTACGAGGCGATGGGCCTGTTCGAGCCGGGAAGGGCCGCGGCGTCCGTGATTGCTGGAGACACGGCGACCGACGGGGCGCTCCCGATCAACCCGAGTGGTGGCCGGCTGTCGCTCGGGCACCCGCCGCAGGCTACGCCGCTCCTGATGGTCGGCGAGATCCTCGAGCAGCTGCGCGGCGAGTGCGAAGAGCGTCAGGTCGCAAATGCCGAGATCGGTCTCGTGCAGGCCGAGCACGGGATGATGAACGGAGCCACTGTTGCGATTCTGGAGCGCGTCTCGTGAGCGACGGAACTCCCCCGAACGCGTCTAAGCACCTACGCCGCTTGGGCGACCCAACCGCGCGCGAGTACCAGCGCCGGCTGGCGGCTACGGGCAGGCCGGCGGCGACCCGCTGCGCCACGTGTGGCGCCCTCCACTTTCCGCCGCTGGCCCGCTGCCCAGAGTGCGGCACGGAAACGGAGTGGCTCGTGCTTCCCGCCCGCGGCAGCCTCCACGCATTCACGACCCAGGAGACGGCGCTGCGGTTCCGCGCGCCGACCGTGCTCGCACTGGCCGAAATCGGTGGTGTCGTGATACCCGGGATCGTCGAGGAAGCGATCTCGGAGCTGCGAATCGACGAGCAGGTCGAGATCGAGGTGCGGCCGGAGCCGGAGACCGGGATGCTGATTCTCGTCTTCATCCCTCTGTGAACGGATGTTATATTTCGCGTCTGTTTGTTGCACCCCCCCGAAGGAAGGTGACGAATGGGCCTGTCGGACGTGAGCACGCTGGAGCGCCGTCTCGTCGCCCGCGGTGGCCGCTTCTACGAGCGCGTCGTTGCGCCGCGGCTGCCTGACACCGTCTCGGCGAGCCGCCAGTGGCCCCTGATCGTGGGTTTGATCCTGACCGGCCTGATCGCGGTGCCGGGGATGTACTGGGACATCGGCTGGCACATCGACCTGGGCCGCGA
>DATMJO010000079.1:0-11358 GCA_035553855.1 Thermoleophilaceae bacterium
GTCCACGCCCCGCCCGCGTCCCCGCCCGGGCCGATCGGCCCCGGCGGGCGTCGCCGTGGTCGGGCTCAGCCTCAGCAGGAACAGGCCCTCGTCGATTCCGCTCACCGCGATCGTCCCGGATTCGAAGTACGGGTAGTTCGACCAGGTCCCGCTGAACACCGGGTCGCTGTGAGCCGGGTAGGTGTCGAAGAACGCCAGCGGCTCGAGCCGCGGGTTCGCGGCATCGCCGATCGCGCCGACGTCGAGCACGCGCAGGCCGCTCGTGTAGTTCGACTGGTAGACGCGCCCCTCGTGCACGTAATTGTTGTGGTCGATCGACTTCGTGTCGTGCAGGTACTCGAAATGGAGCTTCGGGTTGTCGAGGTCGGAGACGTCCATCACGACCGTGCGTGTGTTCGTGCCGTGCGTCTCCTCGTCGAGCTCGTCGTTGATGAGCAGGTACCGGTGATCCGGCGTCAGCGACCCCTGGTGGGAGTAGGTGACGCTTGGATAGTCGGTGAAGCCCAGCGTCTTCGGCCTGAGCTTGTCATCGACATCGGCGATCACGACCTTGTCCTCGGCCGCGTTGAAGCAGACCTCGCGGCCCGTGTGCTCGGTGTCGGGGCCCTTGTAGACGACGCACTCGGTGTCGTGCACGTATGCGGCCGGCGAGAGGTCCTCGGCCGGCGGTCCCACGGTCCGGGCTGCCGTGCCAGGCCCGCCCTCCTCCAGGTAGCAGCCGGCGAATGACGGGTCCTTCGGGTTCCTGATGTCGACCATGTGCAGGCCGGAGAGGCAATGGTCGGGAGCGACGATGCCCGCGTTGCCGCCCACGATGTAGGCGTAGCCGGTCTCCGTATTGATCGCGATGTTGTGCGCCGCGTCGGTCAGGCGGTAGAACGCGTCCTGGTTCCACTCGCGGGGCTCTGTGACGCCGCGCAGGCGCGTGAGGTCGAACACCGTCATGCCGTGCGGCTCGGACTCGCTGACGATGAAGGCGTGGTCCTTGTAGACCTTCATGTCGTGCCAGATCTGCTGGTTGACGGCGGGGTTGGGAAGTTCGCCGACGTAGACCGGGTTAGCCGGATCGGTGACGCGGAAGAAGGCGACGCCATTCGTCTTGCCCATCAGGACGTACTCGTCACCGGTGGCGGCGTCCGTCCAGCCCCAGAGGTCGCTCTGGCCCGCGCCGTTGAACTTCTCGGCCGGGATGAAGGACATTAGGTCGACGCCGCTGCACGGGAACGGGCCCGCCATGCCATCCGTGCAGGCGAGATTGCTCATCGCCTCGAAGGAGGGGGGCGGGGTGAGCGTGGCGTTGACCGCGGTGCCCGCGATCACGGCGTCACGGAGAGCGAGCGTGTCGGGCGTCCGGTCGATCTCGAGAGCGGGAATGCCGGCGCTGACCGCATTGCCGCCGTCCGGCACGGTCCCCTCGCGGGGGATCCCCACGAGCCCGATCGCCCCGGCGGCCTCGGCCGAGCGGGCCTTCTGCGCGAAGGTGTAGGTGGGGCACTGGTCGGCCGGATTGGTTGCGCTCTGGCGGTCGTCGACCAGCGCGATGTTGCCGCGGACCTTGTCGGCCACCGGTGCATAGCTCGCCGCCGTGCAACCGGTCCCCGCGTATACGAGATCGGCCGTCTGGTTGTCGACCTTGCCGCTGCCGGTCCATTCGACGCCGGGATGGAAGTCGGCGAGCGACGAAGGCGAGTTCACCTGCATCCCGAGCCCTGCCGGCGCGTGGATCTTCTGCGCGATTCCCGGATGGTGCGCGGTCGCACCGCTCGCCATCGCTCCGAATACGACGACGGTAATGGTCGCCAGGCTCCGGATGGCCGTGCCCTTACGCATCGGCAGTCCCCTCGTCTGCATGCTGCTCGCCTCCCGATCAGGTGGTCCTAAGTGCTCCCGACGCAGGGACCTACCCCAAACCGAGCAGCGCTACACGTTCAGGGGATCCGGGCGTCAGCGAACCGCCACCACGGGCTGGGCCGGTGGCGCCGGGACTATGGGATGCCGGTGTAGAAGTTGCAGCTGCCGGCGGTGTCGGTGCCGGGACCGCCGTCGCACTCGTTGCCGCCGATGAGGGAGTCGTTGCCGAGTCCCCCGTAGAGGCTGTCGTTCAGGGTGCCGCGAAGGGCGTCGTCGCCGTCGCCGCCGAGCAGCCGGTCGGTGCCGCCGTCGAGGCCCAGCACCGTGTCGTTGCCGTCGCCGCCGTCGATGATGTCGTTGCCGTTGGAGCCGTCCAGATGATCGTCGCCGGAGCCCCCGCGGATCACGTCGTCTCCGTGGGAGTCCTCCACCCGATCGTTCCCGGCGCCTCCGTCGGAGCTGTCGTCACCCCAGCCGGGCTGCAGCAGGTCGTCTCCGTCGCCGCCCCGCAGGCGATCGTGATCGTGCTGGAAACCCGACAGGGTGGCCGCCTCGCCGCGGAGCGTGTCGTCGCCGGCGCCGCCGTCGAGGACGTCTTCGCCCGCATTGCCGTTCAGGACATCCGCATCCTCGTCGCCGGCGAGGCGGTCATCGCCGTTGCCACCGTGGACGGTGTCGTTCCCCGCGCCGCCGTCGACCTCATCGTCGCCGTCGCCGGCCTCGACCGAGTCATCACCCGGTCCGGCGTCGATGCGGTCGTCGCCGACGCTGAAGCTGGAGCGGTCTCCGCGTAGGGCGTCGGCGCCCACACCGCCGTAGATGAAGTCGTCGCCGTCTCCCCCGCCGATCGTGTCGTCGTCGATGGTCTCGTCGCCGGACCCCCCGCCGTACAGAGCATCGCTGCCGGCCTCGCCCTGGATCGTGTCGGAGCCCTCGCCGCCGTAGATCACGTCGTTGCCACCCGGCGCCCCGTGAGACTCGAACCCGAGGTCGCCATGCAGCTCGTCCGCTCCCGCGAGGCCTGCGAGCTGGTCGTTGCCGTCGCCCCCGCTCGCGTAGTCGTCGCCGTCGCCGCCGGCCAGGTCGTCGTGCCCGTTGTCGCCGTAGAGGTCGTCATCGCCTTCGTCGCCCGCGATCGCGTCGTTACCGTCCTGGCCGTTCAGGTTGTCGGCGCCCTCGCCACCCGCGATCGTGTCGTTCCCGGCCCCGCCGTTCGCGTAATCGTTTCCGGCGCCGGCGGCGACCGTGTCGTCGCCCTCACGCCCGTCCAGGTAGTCGTCGCCGTCACCGCCCGCGATCTGGTCCCGGCCGGTCCCGCCGTCACCGGAGTCGGGATCGCGGCCTCCGTCGAGCGCATCGTCACCGGAGCCGCCGACGAGGGCGTCGATGCCGGCATCTCCACGAAGGCGGTCGTTACCGCCCTCGCCGATCAGGCGGTCGTTGCCGCCTCCGCCGATCAGCAGGTCGTCGCCATCGCCGCCGCAGACCCGCGCCACATCTGACCGCGTTGTCCGCGGACGTCGAACACGACGACTGGCTATTTAATCCGATCGATTGTATATTCAATTGAATGCCCCGCCGGTACGACATGACCCGCCGCGCCGCCGGCCGCGAGGAGACCCGCAGGCGGATCGTCGAGGCGACGGCGAAGCTCCACGGGGAGCGCGGGGTGCTCGGGACGACCTGGCAGGACATCGCGCGGGAGGCGGATGTCTCGGTCTCCACGGTGTACGCCCACTTCCCGTCGCTCGAGCAGCTGCTCCCGGCCTGCGGGCAGCTCGTCATGAGCCGGATCCGCCCGCCGGCCCCCGGCGACGCGGCGGAGATCATCGGGGATGCCGAGGACGCCCGCGCGCGCCTGCTGCGCGTCGCCGCCACGCTCTTCTCGTTCTACGAGCGCGGCGGGCCGCACATCGAGGTCGACATCCGGGAACGCGGCCTACCGGGCATGCGCGAGTGGGAGGAGTCGCAGCGGGAGACTGTCGCCGCGCTCGTCGCCGCCGCGCTGGTCGGCCAGGCCCCCGCCCCGGCCGACCTGCGACTCGTGAGCGCCTTCTTCGACCTACCGACCTACAAGGCCCTGCGTACCCGCGGGGTGAGCACGAACCGGGCCGCCGAGACGGTGGCCGACGTGGCGCTGGGACTGCTGTCGCGGCCCCCGGCCCCGATCCGAGGAGGCAGGTCATGAGCACGAATGCGACCCGAGGCGAGGTCGGCGGCACGACAATCGCCGCGGGGGCGGGCGACTATGGCTGAGCGCGCGCCACAGGCCGGCTCGTCCGCCGCTATGGCGGCGATGTGGGGCGAGCGTGCCCGCGACTGGGCCGAGGTGATGGAGGGCCCCTCTGGGTGGGGTGTGCCCGTATACGAGCGGATACTCGAGACCGTGCCCGTCGGCGGATCCACGCGGCTCCTCGACGTGGGCTGCGGCGCGGGGCGCTTCTGCCGGATCGCCCGGGACCGAGGCGCGTCGGTGGCGGGCCTCGATGCCACTCCCGAGCTTGTCGAGATCGCCGCCGAGCGCACGCCCGACGGCGACTTCGCGGTGGGCGAGATGGAGGATCTACCCTGGGGCGACGGCTCGTTCGACGTGGTCACGGGGTTCCACTCGTTCTTCCTCGCAGCCGACATGGCCGCGGCGCTGCGCGAGGCGAGGCGGGTCACGCTCCCGGGCGGGACCGTGGCACTGACGGTGTGGGGCCGGCCCGAGCGCTGCGACTCGGCCGGGCTCTTCGCGGCGATGCAGGCGCTCGCGGCGGGGGAGGATGCGGGGCGACGGCCAGCGCCCGCGAAGGCCGCGAGCGCACCTGCTCTCCACGAGGAGGAGCGGATCGTCTCGGTCGCGCGCGAGGCGGGCCTCGAGCCGGTCGAGACCGGCTACCTCGAGTACGTCGAGGAATACCCGGACGCCGACACGCTGGCGCGCGGCCTCCTCGCGGCGCCGCCCGGCCGCTCGGCGCGGCGGGCGGCGGGCGAGGAAACCGTCATGGACGTCCTGCGCGAAGCGGCCCGGGCGTTTCGCGGCGACGGCGGGGCCGTGCGGCTGCGCGAGGAGGTCCGCTATCTGGTCGCGCGCACCTGAGGGCCGGGTGGGCACGTCGCCGCGGTCCTACGGACCCGCTGCACGAGCGGCGGGACGACGCGGTGCGCGTACGGCACCGCCGTCGATCAGGGAGTCGTCGCCGAGCCGACGGGCTCGATCCGCTCGACCTCGCACAGCGACGCGCGCAGCGGGGAGCTGCCGCTGACCGGATCGGCGGGCGTCTGGCGCAGGATCAGATTGAGGTTCGCGCTGTCGGGGCCGTACGGGGGATACCCCGTCAGCCCGAGCTCCGAGCACCCCTGCCACCAGCCGTGCTGGCCGCACACGACTCCGGGATCGAGGCTCGAGTTGAGACGTGCACGCGCGCGCACGGCGCCGTTCGGGGTGACGATCCGCACCCAATCCCCGGCGGAGATCGCACGCGCCGCGGCGGCGTCGGGGTTGATCTCCAGCTGGGGGTCGGGCGTGTCACGGCGCAGGGCCGCGATCTGCCGGTGCTGGGACTCGGCGAACCGCACCGACTTCGCGCACGTGAGCACGAGGGGGTAGCGGTCGGCGAGGTCGGGGCGCGACCGCGGGCTGATCGCCGGCTCGGTGAACGTCGGCAGCGCGGGGTACCCGTGGTCGGCGAGCGTCTCGGACAGCAGCTCGACCTTTCCGGACGGAGTGGAGAACCCCACCGGGATGCCGTCCCGGAGCTGGGCGTGCTTGTGGTGACGCGTCGCCAGCGGCAGGCTGATCCCGGCCGGCTGGTCGCGTAGCTGCTCGAGGGTGATCCCGCTCGGCGCGAGCTGGTATCGCCATGCCGCGTCGATGTCACCGTCGAAGAACCGCTCGCCGAGGCCGAGTCGTTTCGCCAGCGCGAACACGATCTCCAGGTCCGAGCGGGCCTCGCCGCGCGGCGCCTGGACCGGGCGTCGCAACTGCACGAGCGACTGGGACTCCTGGCTGACCTCGAACCCGATCCGAAGCGCCTCGACCTCGAACGGGGTGGCGACCGGTAGGACGATGTCGGCGAGGTCGGCCGTGGGGCTGAGGAACGTGTCGGCGTGCACCATGAACTCGAGCGCCGCGAGCGCGTCCCGGCCGCGGACGCTGTCGCCCTGGGCCATCACCAGGTTGGCGCCGAAGTTGACCAGCGCGCGGGCGCGGCCGTCGAGCGCGGCGGAGTAGAAGTCGTGCCCGGTGATGAACTCGAAGCGCGCCGGCCCGAGTGGCCGCTCGTCGAGCCCGATCGCCTTCCCGAGCTGCTCGGGCGCCAGCAGCCCGGCCCCGTCGACCGCGTTGGTGGGCACCTCGGCGAAGAGGACGTTGCCGCCGGGCGCGTCGAGGCAGCCCAAGAGCGCGTAGAGAACGTTGACCGCGCGGATCGTCTGGGTCGTCCCGCTGTGCTGCTCGAGCCCGCTCCAGGTGTAGAACGCGACGGGGCGCGAGCTCCAGAGCGTCTCCGCGACACGCTCGATCTCCGCCGGCGGCACGCCGGTGACAGCCGCCGCCGCCTCGGGCGACCACGCGCGGCAATGGTCGGCGAGCCGCGCGAGCACCGGGCGGCACTCGATCCCGGCGACCGTGTAGCTCCCGTCGAGGGCCAACGCTTCCGCGTCGCCGTCGTAGCTTCGCGTCCTCGGGTCATACGTCACCGGGGCGCCGCCCCACGCGACGTAGCGGCCCGGCTCGGCGCCGGGCACGTCCTCCGAGCGCAGCAGGCGCCCCGTATCGGCCCGCACCAGCAGCGGGCCGTCGGTCCAGTGCCGGACGAAGTCGACGTCGTAGAGGCCGCGATCGAGCAGCACGCCGGTGATCGCGAGCGCGAGCGCGGCGTCGGTCCCGGGACGCACCCGCAGCCAGTGGTCCGCGCTGGACGCGAGTCCCGCCCGGCGCGGGTCGACGGTCACGAGCTTCGCTCCCCGCCGGCGTGCCTCGACCGTCGCGGTCGCGTGGACGAGCCGAGCGACCGAGGGGTTGTATCCCCAGTAGAGGATGCAGCCGGCCCGCTCGAGGTCGGGCATGTACACGCCCGGCACGGGCGCGCCGAATGTGTAGATCGAGGCGAGGTACCGGCCCCAGCCGCACAGCTCCATCGAGCAGGTGAAGTTCGGGCTGCCGAAAGCACGGCGCAGGCGCATGATCCAGTCGACCGAGTCGCTGATCGCAGAGGTCGACGGCGACGCGGACCCGAACACGACCGACTCCGGCCCCGACGCGGCGGCGATCGCCCCGAGCCGCGCGGCGACCGTGTCGAGCGCCTCGTCCCAGCCGATCCGCTCCCACGCCGGGTCGCCGGCCCCCTTCGGCGCCGTGCGCCGCAACGGGTGCAGCACGCGATCCGGGTGGTCCACGATCGCCGGCGCCGCCTTGCCCTTCACGCACAATGCCCGCCCGGTCGGGTGGGCCGGGTCGGGCTCGAGAGCCGTGAAGCGGCCGTCGACGCTGACCGCGGTCGCACCGCAGCGGGATACGCACAGCGCGCAGAAGGTCGGCGTCCGCACTGGTGTCTCGCTCGGGTCCACAGGCCCCTGTGCGCACAGTAGCGCGACGGATCCCTCCCGGCAGGAGCTGCTCGCCCGCGAGCAGGCAAGGCGCGAATCAGCCGTTCATCCCGTCGTTTCGGGCCCGGTACGCGCTGTCGGCCGGAGGTCCCCCTCCTACTCCCGGCCATCACACGCGAATGGCGCCATAAATGGGGCCATTCGGCGATTTCGGGCTGGTTCTCAGAGCGGTTCTAGAAACTCGCCAAGTGGGAGAGCTCTAAGAAGTCCGCCTGCAGGGACTTTCGCTAGCGGATTCAGGTTTCTGTACGGCCGCTTAGCGGCTGAATGTACGCCCAGACGGCGTCAAGTCTCAGCGTGTGCTGCCCGACTTGCCAGGCCAGATTCGGGGGATCGCCTCCTGTCGGATGATCGTCCGCGCGGCTCCCATATCGATTCCTTGGCCGATGTAGCGGATCGAGGACGCCTTGCGCTTGCCCTCGGGGTTTTGAGGCGCCTTGTAGGCATCGCCCGAATAGAGCCCGCGGAACAGATGGTCGATCGTGCGCAGCCGCTCGTAGTTGCTGGGCTCGCGGTCATACGCCAAGCCGAGCTTTTTGTCTAGGAGGATGCGCAAGTCATCGACGTCGATCTTGGCCGCCTTCTTGCGGAAGAGCCAGGCGACGTCGAGGTAGTGCTTGGCGAGACCATTGGCACACCAGGCGATGATCTTCTCGGCCGTCTGTTCCGTGAGGTTCATCGCCGGGATGTCGACGCCCTCAATTCCCATCGGCCTGTAGGGATGGACGAGGGGCAAGGGCGTCGCTTGCCGGAGCAAGCCGCGGCGCGCCACCGTGACAGTGAACTGCGCGATATCCGGAGTCAGTGCGGCTTGGGCAAAACTCTCTCTGAACTCGACCGGCTGCGCGATTGTCAGCGCATTTTTGCGCTGCCAGGCCTCCATGTCCGGGGCACGAATCGTCAGGTCCTCAACGGTGATGGTCAAGGCGCTCTGAAGCGTCTCCTCGTCCCAGTCGTCAAGCCGGTAGGAGAGGTCGGTGTCGTAGCGGGTGTAGCGATGGCTGCCGTAGAGACGCATTGCCATCCCGCCACAGACCACGCAGTCATCGCCGAGGTAGTTCTTCGTCGTCGCGAGCTGGTGGAGCATGACCAGCCTCGCAATGTCGCGCAGGACGTCCGGGAGCGGCACCTGATGCCGGCGGGAAAACTCAGCCAGCTCCTCGACCGGCGGGTAATCGATCTCGAGGGGCTCGTCGGTCACTTCCCGTAGCTCAGCCAACCTCGGATGTAGTGCTCCGGCACGTTCACGCGCAAGCCTGTGCGGCGGTCCCGCGGAAAGTCGCCATCCCCGAACTCGGATCCGGGGTCAAGCCTGGCCGATCCCGATCGAGCAGGGCCACCGAGTCCCTCGATCAACGCCTCGGAAGCATCTTCCCGCCCGACGCGATGAAGCCAGTACGCGGCCCGGTAGCCCACCAGTCCGCCGATCGTAAGAGCGAGGCTGGTGAGTAGGTCCTCATCAATGCGGTCCTCTCGCGAAGCCCGTTCCCACGCGCGCACGATCAGCTCAATCCCGCCACACACATCCGGCCGGTCGACCGCGTCGAGCAGCGTCCGTTCAAGCGTGGAACGCCGATAGGACATCCTCCCCTGTACAGACACGTCCTCGACCCCGATCCACTTTCGTTCGGTGACGACGCGGATCAGGTGAAGCGGCCGGCCGGCCAACTCGCGCTGTCCTCCGACGAAGCGGTTCGGGCGGACCGCAGCGTAGACCTCCCAAATCGACTCATCCGTGAGCCGGTGAGACACCATGGCGCTGAGGAAACCGAGGTAATAGTCACCGCCCGGCGCCAGGGCTGCATCGAGTAGCAGCTCCACTGAAAGCACTTGCTCAACCACCGCGGTTCCTGCAGGCGCGAGGACATAGCGCCCATGGCCGTCCTTGAACATTGTCCCCTTCGCGACCATTCTCGAAAGCGCCTGCCGGACGTGTGGAGTTCCGAGTTCGTCTGTCAGCCACGCCGTGTCAGACGGCAGGCTCAGCCAGGTGCGGGGACGACGCGTCCGCCGATCACGGCGGTACATCGCGTCGACAATCGACGCCTCGAGGCGCGAGAGCGACCGAAGCGAGCGTTCAGGTGGGGGTGAAGTCTTTGACATGCCTTGTCTGTGTGGATTGTAGCGAGTTCCGCTTCAAACCATACACGAGTTGCGCATGGCGCGCAAACTCTGTATTCCCCGTCGTAGTTTCGGCTACTTGACATACAGGTGTTGCGAAATACCGGTCTTGGTGGTGCCTCAAGTCCGAGCCACCGCGCCCCCTGCGGCGACACAACGCCCGTTCAGGCCACCGGGTCGGCCCAGTTTGACCTCTCGTGTTGCATTACTACGAGGCCTTCGCCAGCTCGACCAGCAGAGGGTCGAGCTCGGCGCGGAACGCCGTCCGCGCCTCGTAGCGAGCCATTCCCTCCGTCCCGGCCGGGCGTCGCGAGTGCGCGGCGATGAGTTTCCGCCAGTCCCGTGTGCTGAGCAGCTCGTTCGGCGGCCGCTTGGCTCGTCTTCTGGCGAGAGCCTCGAGTTCGTCGTAGCGGGTCATGGGATCGGCGGGGCCCCTGCGAAGCCGTCGGTTCGCACGTTCGCGGTCGCCGAACAACCGACGCAGAATGTCCGGCCCTGCTTGTTTGCATGCCTGGGCAGCGTACTCGCGCACCGCCCGCCGGTAGCTGTGCTCCGCGGTGGCCCGGGCGGCCTTCTCGCGGCCGGGAAACCGCCCGCCTTTCAGCTTTGCGACGAGCTCGTCGACGACCCCGGCCTGGAGCGCGGGCGCGTGCCAGGGCGGGATCGCTGGCGTCTGCTCTCGCGTCGCCAGACCGGTCTCGACGAACAAGCCGTCATTCTCGAAGCAGACCTCGCAGATCCGGCGCGCGTCTTCGTAGCTCGCGGTCCAGCGGTGGGCGTCTGCTTGATTCTGCTGCTCGAGGTGCCACTGCTCGGCCCGGTAGCGTCTGCGCGCCTCGGCGAACCGGCGCCACTCGCCGTGGTAGGCGCGCGACCACGCCCGCTCGACGGGCGCATCGAACAGCTGCACGCGGAGACCACAGATCGTGTACGCGTGCGGGTTGTCCCAGCCATGTGGGCTCTCCTCGCCGTAGCGATGGCCATCTGGCCACAGGTGAAGCGTGCGCGGGTGGTAGGCGCCGTAGTCGGACCAGACGACGTGATCGGCCATTACACGCGCGAGCCCGATCGTCTCGAATAGTCCGTCGACTTCCTCCGCGAGAGCTTCCGACGCGGCAGCAGCGAGCGCATCGGCGAGCTGGCGCAGCGTGTAGCTCCAGGTCGTTTGGCCGCTCTGTGAGAGCGATTCGGTGTCCGTCACCTCGTAGATCTTGAGGGCGCGGCTCAGCTCTCCCGCCCCAACCGCAGCGTGGAAGTCGTTTGCCGGCGACCTCATGCCTCACCAGGTTCCGGCGGTTCCGGCGCATCGCTGCCGGGCGCTGGCGGCAGCTGGTTCAGCAGCGGCAGGACGTGCTGAGGCTCCCAGGCGGACAGGAACTGGCCGCAGCGTCGCGCGCAGGTGCGGCTGAGCGCGAGCGGCGTACTCGATCCCCAGGCGGCCTCCGGACCGTCGAGCAGGCGGCGCGCCTTCGCCGCTGTCTTCATCGCATCGCTCAGCCAATCCAGCAGCAGCGCCAGTTCGCGCCACTCTCGCTCGTGGCGGTTCCACCAGTCCGAGCGCAGCACGCGGATGGCTCCCAGGCGTTCATCCGGTGCCCCGAGCGCGGCAACCGGCTCCCACTCGAGCAGGAGGGCTGGCGCAAGCGTGAACTCCGTGAAGCCGCACAGGGCCTCGGTCACCTCCACTGCATCGTCGGGCCAGCCGTCATGCGCGGCCGCCTGGCGGGCTGGCGCATACAGCTCGCTGCTCTCAACGCCGGCCGTCCAAGCGTCGAGCACCACCCGCGCCTCCCC
>DATMJO010000080.1:0-27741 GCA_035553855.1 Thermoleophilaceae bacterium
GTCCGGCGCTGGCCCAGAGCAGCGTGTCCCGGGTCGGATCGAACAGCACCACGAGGAGCGTGGACATCGGGCGGTCGTCCTGCTCGGTGAAGATCAGGTGGTTCAGGCGCTCGATCGCCGCGGCCGGAGGATGGCCCTCCAGTACGTACGCGCGCAGGGCGCTCCGGAGCCGCCCCACCATCGCGGCGGCGGCGAGCCCCTTGCCCGCGATGTCGCCCATCACGAGCCCGACCTTGCCGTCGGGCGTGCGGACGACGTCGTACCAGTCCCCGCCGACCTCGGCCTCGGCCGCGGCCGGGAGGTAGCGGCCGGCGACCGCGAGGCCCGGCAGGACCGGCAGGCGCTCGGGGAGGAGGCTCCGCTGGAGCGTCTCGGCGATGCGCCGCTCGCGCTCGAGGCTCCGCTCGACATCGAGGCGGCGCGCCTGCTCCTCCTCGCGCCGGCGGCGCTCGGTCAGGTCGCGGATGAACGTCGACAGGTATCGCTCGCCATCCACCTCCACCATCGTGACCCGGACCTCCGCCGGGATGCGACGCCCGTCGCGGGAAAGGAACGGCAGCTCGAGCACCCGGCCCGTCTTCACGGGCTCCGGCTCGGCCAGCATCGCTTCTCTCCGTTCGATGTGGCCCGCCCGTTCCTCTGGAGGCAGGAGCAGGTCCGGGTAGGAGCGCCCGAGCACCGTCGCGCGCGACCAGCCGAGCATGCGCTCGGCCGCCTCGTTCCAGTCGACGATCCGGCTGTGGCGGTCGATCGCCACGAAGGCGTCGTGGGCCGACTGGATCGTCAGCCGGTGGCGCTCCTCGCCGCGCGCGAGCGCCCGTGCCTGCTCCCGCATCCGCCGGATCAGGCGGGAGACCACGAGGCCGGCTGCGATCGGCGTCCCCACCGCGAGCACCCAGCGCGTCACGGGGCTCGTCATCGGGTCGTCGCCCACGAGCAGCGCGCCGAACACCACGGCGATGAACGCGATGTGGGCGAACGCCAGGCGCAGCGGGAAGTAGTAGAACGCGAAGAGCGCCGGCCACGTGTACATCACGAGATAGATCTGAGTGGTCTCTGTGAAGTGGACGCCGGCCGTGAGGATCAGGGAGCTCAGGGCGACCGCCGCGTGGACCTGCCAGTCGCGGCTCAGCCGTCCAGGGATGAGCACGGTGACGGCGAGCAGGAAGACGAGCGCCGCGAGGCCGAGGTTGCCGGCCTCGTTGATGTCCGGATCGTGCGGGAGCGCGAGCGTGATGACGCCGACGGTTGCGCCCGCGATCCACAAGAGCCCGAGCGCCCTCGACTTCGCGCGTGGGTCGAAGAATTCGTCCTCGAGACGGCGCGGGGGAGCCATCGCTCTCAGCTTATGCGCGAGGACGAGGTTCGGAAAGGGTCAAGCGGCGGCGCCGGTGATGCGCGCCACGTAGCCCGCCGTTATGTCCGGCCGGGACAGCGGCCCGTCCTCGACCTCCAGGACGTGGGCGTCCGGAAGCGCCGCCCGCGTGCGCGGCAGGATGTCCCCCAGGAACCAGGGGTTGTTCCCGTGCTCCAGGATCCAGAGGCGGTCGCCCAGGACGCGCGCCTCCTCGAACGCGGACTCCTCGATCCAGACGCGCAGTCGGCTGAGCGTCGCCTCGTGGTCGGCGTAGGCGGCCTGTGCGTCCACGCGCTCGCGCAGGGCGTCCTCGTCGAGTTGCACGTTGGCGGTGCCGATCGCGGTCCGCAGCCCCGAGCGGTAGTCCGTCGAGATCGTCTGGACGAGCACCCCGACGACCGAGTCCGACCCGGCCAGGCCCTCGGTGCCGATCGAGATGTCGCGACCCACCGGATTCCCGCCGGGCGTGAGCACGGCGCGCGCGAGATCGGGCCGCCTCGCGGCGATGCGGACCGCCCGGTTGCAGGCGTCGCCGGTGGCGACGAGGACGGCGGGATCGGCGAGATGCTCTAGCAGCGCCTCGAGGTCCGCGTCGTCGCTGTCGCGGTCCACGGGAAGCCCGCGGGTCGAGGCCCCCGTGCCGCGCGGGTCGTAGGTCACGACGCGGTGCCGCTTCGCCATCGCGGCGAGCATGCCTTCGAAGATCGCCGGGTACGAGAAGCAGGCGAACGCGGTGACCACGAGTGGCCCGGAGCCGCGCTCGTCCCAGCTGATCTCGGCGCCGTCCGGCCGGGCGAGGAGGGGCATCAGGCCCGTGAGGATAGGATCGCGGCGCAATGGGGGCGCTCGAGGGCAAGGTCGCTGCGATCACGGGTGCCTCATCGGGCATCGGGGCGGCGACCGCGCGGTCCCTCGCGGCGGAGGGGTGCGCCGTCGCGCTCGCAGCCCGGCGAGGCGATCGCATCGAGGCGCTCGCCTCCGAGATCGAGGCGGCCGGCGGGCGAGCCTGGGCGCTCGAGACCGACGTCTCCGACGAGGCGCAGGCGCGGGCGTTCGTCGAGGGGGCGGCCGAGGCCCTCGGCGGCCTCGACGTGCTGCTGAACAACGCGGGCGTGATGCTGCTCGGGCCGGTCCAGGGTGCCGACACCGACGAGTGGCGCACGATGGTGGACGTGAACGTGCTCGGCCTCCTCTACTGCACGCACGCCGCGCTTCCGATCATGCGCGACACCGGGGGCGGCCACATCGTCAACGTCTCCTCCACCGCGGGGCGGCACGCGTTCCTCGGCGCCGCGGTCTACAACTTCACGAAGTGGGGCGTCTGCGGCTTCTCGGAGGCGCTCCGGCAGGAGGCGCTCCACGTCGGCGTCCGGGTCACGATCATCGAGCCGGGGTTCACCGAGACAGAGCTGCAGGGCCACAACACGAACCCGGCGGTCGTGGCCGCGACGGAGAAGACGCGGGAGCAGATCGGCGACCTGCTCCAGTCAGACGACATCGCCGCCGGGATCCTCTACGCGGTCACCCAGCCGCCGCACGTCGCGGTCAACGAGGTCCTGATCCGGCCCACCCGGCAGCAGCGCTGACGGGGCAGCATCGGTCCACGCTGCGCTCGGCGCGCTGACCGGGCGGGGAGGTGTCAGGCTCTCCGCGGGGTGCCGATCCATGATTTCAGCTGCGAGGCGTGCGGCGGGCGATTCGAGGAGCTCGTCCGCCCGGACGAGCTGCCCCCCTGCCCGGCCTGCGGGTCGGACGCCGTCGTCCGTCTCGTCTCGCAGGTGTCGCCTCCCGCGCGGGTCGGCCTGCGCGGGGCGGCCGCCCGCAGGAGCGAGGCCGCACGGCGCGAGCAGCGGGAGCGCAGGCGCGAGGGCGGCTAGGAGGGGGCGCCGCCGAGGAGCGCGGTCGAGACCGCCAGCCGGCCGGCGACGGTCACGAGCATCAGCGCGAACGCGCGGCCGAGCTTCTCCTGCGCCACGCGCGCGGCGAGCGTGCCGCCGACGACGCGCACCTCCTGCGCGGCAACGGAGTCGAGGCCGACGTCACGATCGCGCTGACCGTCGCGTGCGCGGCCGGAGCCGGCGGCGCCGGCCATCGAAGGGGATGGCGAGCAGGACCACGCCCTATCCGTGGGGCTTCTCGAGCGGGTATCCAAGGCGGCCCCAGAGCGGGACGCCGCCGTCGACCACGTGCAGGACGTCGCTCGCTCCGTGGCGGGCGAGCAGGCTTGCCGCCACCGCGCTCCGCTGCCCGGACCCGCAGATCGCGGCGACCGGACGTGAGGCGTCGATCCCGTCGGGGATGCCGTGGATGTCGTGGTAGGGCTGGAACACCGAACCCGGGATGTGGCTCTCCTCCCACTCGGACCTCTCGCGCACGTCGAGGATCTGCAGGTCCGTGTCGGCCTCGGACCGGACGCGCAGCTCCGGGATGGTGATCCGCTCGGTCTGGCCGACCTCGCGGCGCTCCTCGCGCCAGGTCGTCATGCCGCCCGAGAGGAAGCCGGCGATGCTCGTGATCCCCACCGCCGCGGCGAGTACCACCGCGTGGAGACCGTCGGCGTCGTCGCGGCCGACGATCACGATCTCCTGGTCGGGGTCGGCGATCCAGGCGAGCTTCGAGCCGAAGCCGGCGCGCAGCATGGTCACGCAGACCGACCCGGGGATGTGGGCGTCGTCGAACTGCTGGTCGGTCCGCACGTCCACGAGCAGGGCGCCCTCGGCGCGCTTCGCCTCGAGCTGAGCGGGCGTCAGCGGCTGGGCGTAGGTCGCGTCGGTGAGCAGCGGGCCCTTGTTGCGGGCGACGATGTTCTTGAAGTTCGGAGGCTGGGGCCCGAGGCTGCCGAGCGCCTTCGCGACGAACGCGTCCTCGTCTCGCTCGGCGAGATCCTCGTTGTGCTCGAGCTCGTACCCGATCGTCGAGGAGATCTTGAGGTCCATGCCGGGACCGCCGCAGAGCGATCCGCCGAGGTGCCCCGGCCAGACCTCGCAGGTCTCGGGCAGCGTGAGGATGCGCTCGTGCAGGGACTTGAAGATCCCGCGCGCGCCCTCCTCCTTGTCCACGGCCAGGTCGGGCCGCGCGATGTCGCCCACGAACAGCGTGTCGCCGGTGAGAACGGCCCAGGGCTCATCACCGCGCGCCTCGTCGATCAGCGCGAACGCGGTGTGCTCGGGGCGGTGGCCGGGCGCGTGGATGGCCCGTACGCGCAGCGAGCCGAGCTCGATCTCGTGGCCGTCCTCGAACGGCTCGTGCGGGTACTCGGCGCCCGCCTCGCGGTGGATGTGGATCGTCGCGCCCGTGGCGGCGGCCAGGCGACCGTGGCCCGAGACGTGGTCGGCGTGGTTGTGGGTCTCGAGGATGTGCTCGATCCGCACGCCGAGGTAGCGGGCGAGGCGCAGGTATTCGTCGATCTCGAGCTTGGGATCGACCACCGCGGCCACGCCGGCCTCGTCGTCGCCGATCAGGTACGAGGCGCAGCCGAGATCGTCATGGACTATCTGGCGGAAGATCATGGCTCTTCCTTTCGAGGTCAAGCATGGCCGGGCCCCACGAGATCATGCCACCTCTCCGAGGGCATCCTCGAGGTCGCCCAGACGCCGGCGGAGGCCGCCGCAGACCTGCTCGCACAGCTCGAACACGCCGGGATCGGCGATCTCGTAGCGGATGCGCGTGCCCTCCTTGTGACGGGTCACGAGACCCGCCTGCCAGAGGATCCCCGTCGACCGGCAGGTCGAGCGTGTTCAGGCTCGGTCGCCGCCAGGTCGGCCGCCGCGACGCGAAACCCCCCTTCCGGCGGGTCGTGCCGCGCCGGCGCCTGGCGCGCACGCGGGCGCGCACCGTGACGGCCGCGATCGAGTACTTCGACGGCACCGTGAAGCTCCGGCGGACGCGGCGCCTGTCACGCTGCGGGCTATGAGCGGCGAGCCCGCGCTCACCGGCGGCTGCCTCTGCGGCGGCGTCCGCTTCGAGCTGACCGAGCGGCCCGCGCGGGCGGGCTACTGCCACTGCACGCGCTGCAGCCGGCGCACCGGCACCGGCTGGTCGATGCAGGCCCACGTCCACGGCGACACGTTCCGGCTCGTCGCCGGCGAGGACCTTGTCCGCTGCTGGCGGCATCCGGACGGCGGCTTCGAGAAGTGCTTCTGCGGCGAGTGCGGCGCGCACCTCTGGAGCCGCGACCCGGACGAGCCCGCGCGGATGAGCGTCCGCCTCGGCGCCTTCGACGGCGACCCGGGGATACGGCCGAGCTTCCACTCGTGGACGGCCTTCGCTCCGCCCTGGGCGCCCGTGCCCGACGACGGGCTCGAGCGCTTCGAGGGACGCCCGCCGCGCTTCTGACATATTCCCGGGCGTGAGGAGGAGGGCTGTAGGGGTCCTGCTGGTTCTGCTGGCGCTGCCGCCGGGAGCGTCCGCGCAGGCGCCGCCGCTCTCGGTCCCGACCCTGCCGGGCTTCCGCTCGGTGCTCGCCCAGGGGGAGGGGCAGCAGCTCAACGCGATCCAGTTCGGCGCCTACACCGCCGACGAGTCCACGCTGCCGTCGAGCTTCACGAACCAGCAGCCGCTGTACGTGGGGATCATGCCCCGCGCCGCCTCGCTCCAGGCGCCCGACCTCGACCGCTTCTATCGCGACGGCACCTTCGGCGCGCTGCCCGGCGGCGTCTCGAGCCGCTACTCGCCGCGCCCGGGCGTGACCGTGATCCGCGACGGCTTCCACGTCGCGCACGTCTACGGCGACTCGCGCGCCGACGTGATGTTCGGCGTGGGCTACGCGACGGCGGAGGAGCGCCTGTTCGCGATGGACGTGCTGCGCCACGTCGCCAAGGGGCGGCTCGCCGAGCTGACCGGCCCGGGCGCCGCCGAGATGGACGCGGCGCAGCTCACCGACCAGAACTTCACCGACGAGGAGCTGCGCGCCCAGGCGGAGGCGCTGCCGCGCAAGTTCGGCGCGGCGGGCGAGCGCGGCCTCCGCGACGTCCAGGACTACATCGCGGGCATCAACGCGCGGATCGCCGATGCGCGCACCGACCCGAACATCCTTCCGGCCGAGTACCCCGCTCTGAACGTGATGCCGAAGGACTGGGACATCTCGGACTCGGTCGCGATGGCGGTGCTGCTCGTCACGCAGTTCACGGTCTCGAACGGAGGCGAGGAGCGGAACGCCGAGATCCGCCAGGAGTTCCGGAAGCGGTTCGGGCGGAAGTGGCGCGCGCGCTTCGAGGACTTCCGCAACGCCGACAACCCGGAGACCTACACCGTGGCGGCGAAGCGCCACCTCTCCGACCGCCCGGGGAAGCGGCGCCGCGGCGTGAACCTGGTGCCCGACCTCGGCTCGGTCAAGCGCTTCAACCCGCAGGTCGAGGGCCCGGGCGCGGCGCAGGCGGCCGCCGCCGGCTGGGTGCGGGAGGTCCAGCGGATCAAGTCGCGCATCCCGCGCACGTCGTCGAACGCCGTGCTGGTCAGCGGCAAGCTGTCGAAGTCCGGCAAGCCGCTGTTCGCCGCGGGCCCGCAGGTCTCGTACTACTCGCCGCAGATCTTCGTGGAGTACGAGCTGCACGGCGGCGGGGTCGACGGGATGGGCGTGAGCTTCCCCGGCGCGAGCCCGTGGCCCCTGATCGGCCACGGCACCGACTTCGCCTGGAGCGGTACGAGCGCGAACGGCGACAACAACGACACCTTCGTCGAGACGCTGTGCGAGCCGGATGGCTCGGACCCGACGGAGAGGAGCCGCCACTACCGCTACCGCGGCGAGTGCATCCCGTTCTTCGAGCGGGAGGTGCGGATGACGACGCCGCCGCCCTCGGCCGGCAACCAGGAGCCCCAACAGGAGATCGTCCACAAGCCGCTTCGCTCCGTGCACGGGCCCGTGTTCGCGCTCGGCACGGTGGGCGGCAAGCCGGTCGCGCTCACGAAGGCGAAGGGCGTGAACTTCCGCGAGCTCGACGCGGTGCTGCCGTTCATGCACGTGGCCGAGAACCAGCCGACCGACTACCGCTCGTTCTTCCGCACGTTCAGCCCGTTCCCCGGCACCGAGAACTGGTTCTACGCGGACGACCGCAACACCGGCTTCATCCAGTCGGGCTACTACCCGGCCCACGCGAAGGGCGCCGACGTCGACCTGCCGATGAACGGCGACGGCACGGGCGACTGGCAGGGCTTCGACCCGGCCACCTACGACTACCGCCACATCCCGCTGCGGCAGCGCCCGCGCGCGGTCGACACGGGGCAGCCGATCATCATCAGCTGGAACCAGAAGGAGGCGCCCGGCTGGCGCAAGGGCCCAACCGAGTGGTCGGACGGCTCCGCGCACCACGCCGAGCTGCTGCTCGACTACCTGCGCACGGAGATCAAGGCGGGCGGGGGCAAGACCGACCTCGTGGGGATCACGAAGGCGGCGAACCAGGCCGCGACGACCGACCTGCGCGGCATGGAGGTCTACCCCTGGCTGCGGCGCATGATCGGGCGGGCCTCAGCCGGCGACGCCCGCCACCTCGAGCTGCTCGACGCCTGGAACAGGGCCGGCAGCCACCGCCTCGACGAGGACGGCGACAACCTCTACGAGCACGGCGCGGCCGTCTCGCTGATGGACAGCTGGTGGCCGCTGCTCGTGCGCGCCTCGTTCGAGCCGGCGCTCGGCGAGGACCTCTTCGCGAAGGTCGAGGACCGCTTCCTGTCACTTCCCGCCGGCGGGCTCGGCGGCTGGGACTGGGCGAGCCACGTGGAGAAGGACCTGCGCACGATCCTCGGCCGCCGCGTGCGCGGCAAGCCCTCGCGGACCTACTGCGGCGGCTCGAGCAGACGGCGGGCGAAGGCGCTCTGCCGCGAGCTCTTGGTGCGGACGCTGCGCGAGGCCGTGGCGGCGACGGCGGAGAAGCAGGGAAGCGCCGACCCCGCCGACTGGAAGGTGCCCGCCACCTGCCCGAAGCGGAACCCCGCGATCTGCGACCAGGAGGTCCCGACGGCGCTCGGCGCGGTCGACACGCCTCCGTTCCCGTGGCAGAACCGCGGGACCTACCACCAGGTGGTGGAGCTCACGGGCCGGAGGTAGGGCGGGCCCCGCGGGGCCCGCCCCGGTCCGGCGCTATGCCGGGCAGCCCCACTCGGCCGAGTGCACGGCGCTCTTGCCGCGGATGGCCTGGGCGCCGATCCTGACCTGCGCCCAGCCGTGGTACACGGACGGGTTCCGCGGGATGCGGCCCTCGTAGATGTGGATCACGCGCTGCTTGCGGCGGGAGCCGCGCTTCGTCGTGCGGCGGCCGTCGGACCAGCGGGTGATCTTCGCGGTGCGGACCGTGCGCACGCGCTCGCGCCGGAGGACGACCTTGCGCGTTCTGATCGAGCGCATGCCGCGCTGGAACGTGCTGGGCGCGAACTGCAGCAGCCCGTAGTAGGCGCTCGTCGCGTTCCAGCGGAAGCGCGACTCGCAGTGGATGCGGCGGGCGAGACGGCTCGGGTGGATGCCGTAGCGGCGCGACTCGATGCGGATGATCTCGCGCACCTGCCGCGGGCTCGGCTTCGCCCAGGGTCTGAAGCGGTGGCGGAACACCTTGCGGCGTCGAGGAACGACGCGCTTCGACGAGACGACCGTGGCCGACTGCGCTTCGGGCGAGCCCTGCTGGGTCTGGCTCTGCGCGGCGGTGCTCTCGTCCTGTGCGAGGGCGGGCGCGACGACCGCGATGGAAGCGGCTGCGGCCGCGACAACGGCGGCGCGCGCGAATGACCTGCGTCGGGACATCGGGAACTACCTCCAGGTGTGTCGGGGGCGCCCGCGTTCTCAGCGGGCGCGCGCCACCGCGTCATGCGGCGACGACCTCGGCACCCCGGACCGGCGCGTTCGCGCCGGGCCTCCGCCGGTTCCCTCGGGAAGCGGGCGTCGGAGTGCCGCGTTGCCGGGCCCCTACGGCCCGGTGTGGTCCCATAGGGGAGCAGGTGTTCGCATCGAGTCCTGTGACGCGCATCACACAGGGCGCGTCCGTGCAGTGCACGAACGTGGGTTGCCCGGGCCGCGGCAGCGGGTGATACTGCGCCGCGATGTCGTCCGCGAACGTCGAGCTCGGCCGCCGCTTCCTGAACGCGTGGAACGAGCGCGACGGTGCCACGCTCGCGGATTCGACGCACGCGGACGCCGAGATCCTGCTGCCCAGGAACCTGCTCGAGGGGGGCAGCTACCGCGGGCCGGAGGGCGTGGTGCGCGCGCTCGCCGACGCCACCGAGACCTGGGAGGAGGTCTACGTGGAGGTGCAGGAGATGCGGCAAGCCGCCGGGGGCGAGCTGGTGGCCCTGACCCGAACCGTCAACACCGCCCGGAGCGGCGGCCCCAGGACCGCGTACGAGGCGGCCTACGTGATGACGGCCCGAGACGGCAAGGTGGCCTCCCTGCGCCCGTATCTGAGCCACCGGGAGGGACTGGAGGCGGTCGGACTGGAGCCATGACCGGGCGTGATTCCGCCCCCGGGGCGTTCGAAGCGCTGGCAGGCCGTCTCTGCGGCAGACGCCCCGCCCGCGGGTGGCGACGGCGGCGCGGTTTCCGGCGCAGCCGCCGTGCGGCGAGCCCGGAGACCCGACGCCGGAGACAGGACCCGCGGCCACGGCGCCGGTCCCGCCGCCGAAACGCCGGTCCCGCCACCAGCGACCCCACCCCTGCGCCAACTGTCACAAAGTTGTTACAAAGTCCTCCGCTGGTATAGATTCGCGGTCCCCGCAGGGGTCCCCAGCCGCCATCACCGGGCACCCGTAACTGCGAACCCTCTTCCATGCCGAGCGACCACGAGATGCACGACCGACCCCTCCGCGCACGCCGCGGCCCCCGGTCGATGCCCTCGCCCCGCCGCGCCGCCCGCCGCCCCGGCGGGCACGCGCGCCTCGGCCGACGCCGCCCACGCGGCCGGATGCGCCCATGTCGACCCACGCGCTGAGGGCACCTGACGTGGTCGCGGCGCTCCGCAACCTGGACCTCGCGGTCCTCGTCCTCGCTCTCGGGGTGTTCCTCGCCGCCGGCCTGCCGATGGCGGGCTACGCGGCCGCCGCGGGCGCCTGGCTGCTCCAGCGGGTCATCAAGCACTACGTCGAGCGCCGCGCCACGCAGGCCGGCGACGCGCGCACGACCGTCGGCCTGATCGCGGGCGGCATGATCGCCCGCGGCTGGCTCGCCGCCGGCATCGTCTTCGGCGTGGGCATCGCGACCGACGACGAGACCGGTCTCGCCGCCGCCGTCCTCTTCATCCTGCTCTTCACGATCTGGTTCACGATGGGCCTCGTGCTGCGGCCCGCGAGCCAGGAGCCGCGCTCGTGAGCGCCGCGAGCGCCACCGCCCAGGCGGCTCCGCCCGAGAAGAAGGGCGGCATGTCCACGCGCACCAAGGTCTGGCTCTCCCTGGCCGTGATGCTCGGCCTGCTGCTCGCGATGGTCGGGATCTTCGGCAGCGAGGGCGAGAACGAGGGCTTCAAGCCCCAGAACGAGTTCAAGCTCGAGAGCTGGATCCACATCGAGATCTTCGGGATCGACATGTCGATCACGAAGGCCGTCCTCTACCTCGCGCTCGCGAGCGCGGCGACGGTCTTCACGATGGTCTGGATCGCCAGGCGCATGGAGGCCAAGCCGAACCGCGTCCAGACCGCCGTCGAGGCCGCCTACGACCTCACGCGCAGCAACATCACGGGCGGCAACATGGACGCGAAGATGGCGCTCAAGTGGTTCCCGTTCGTGTCCACCCTGTTCTTCTTCATCTGGTTCTCGAACATGATCGGCTACCTGCCGCTGCCGACCGGCACCGAGCACAAGGTCGACGTCTTCGGCCTCGAGATCCCCGCCTTCGTCCTCTACGCGGCCACCGCGAACCTGAGCGTCCCGCTCATGCTCACGCTGATGGTGTGGGTCTCCTACCACGTCGAGGGCGTCCGGGCCAAGGGCCCGATCGGCTACCTCAAGAGCTGGGTGCCCGCCGGGGTCGAGGGCGCCGCCGCCGGCCCGATCTTCGTGATCGAGGTCATCTCCCACTTCGTCCGCATCATCTCGCTGAGCGTCCGATTGTTCGCCAACATCCTCGCCGGCCATCTGCTCATCCTGTTCATGGGCGGCGGTCTCGTCGTCCTGCTCGGCCTCGCCGCCGCGGGCGTCCTGACGCTCCCGATGGCGATCGCCTTCTACATCTTCGAGGTGGGCCTGGTGGCAACACTCCAGGCGTTCATCTTCGCCACCCTCACTTCCATCTACCTCGGCGGGGCGACCGCCGATCACCACTAGGAGGACATACCGTGGACCTGTCCGTCGTCACCGAACTCATCGCTCAGGCGGAGGTCAGCCCTGAGGATTACGGCGTCTCAGCCGGCAAGGCCATCGCGCTCGGCGTGGGCGCCGGGCTCGGCACCATCGGCCCGGGCATCGGCGTCGGTTTCATCTTCGGCAAGGTCATCGAGTCCGTGACCCGGCAGCCGGAGATGCGCGAGGAGATCACGAGCATCCAGTGGCTCGGCTTCGCGCTCACCGAGGCGATCGTCTTCTACGCGTTCATCTTCGGCCTGATCGCGTTCTTCCTCGCCTGATGCAGGCCGCCCTCGTAAACATCCTGCCCCTCGCCGCCGAAGCCGGCGGCGAGGAGGAGAGCGGGAACTTCCTCGTCCAGCCCGGGATCGGGCTGATGCTCTGGACGTTGATCGCGTTCGGCATCACGATGTGGATCCTCAAGAAGCTGGCGTTCCCGCGCATCCAGGAGGCACTCGACAAGCGCGCCAACGCGATCGCCGAGTCGATCGACGCGGCCGAGCGCACACGCCGCGAGGCCGACGACCTGCTCGACGAGTACCGCGCGCGCCTGAAGGAGGCGCGTGAGCAGGCCGAGGACATCGTCGCGCGTGCCCGCAAGGCGGGCGAGCGCTTCGAGGAGGAGTCGAAGGCCGACGCCAAGCGCGATCGCGAGGAACTGATGGAGCGCACGCGCCGGGAGATCGAGCAGGAGACCGCTCGCGCTCTCGTCGAGATCCGCAAGGAGGTGGCGGGGCTCACGATCATCGCGACGGAGAAGGTCACCCGCCGCTCGCTCACGCCGGACGACCACAAGCGGCTCATCGAGGAGGCGCTCTCCGAGGTGGACTTCTCGGCCCTCGCCGGCGAGGGGAACGGGAAGAGCTAGATGGAGGGGGTCGCACGCGTATACGCGCAGTCCCTGTTCGAGGTCGCCCGCGACCGCGACGTGCTCGATCGCGTGCGCGACGAGCTCGGCACGTTCGCCGACGGCCTCGAGGGCAACCGCGACCTCCAGGTGTTCTTCTTCTCGCCGTACTTCTCCTCGCAGGAGAAGCGTGACGGCGTGAGGCGCGTGGTGGAGGGCGCGGACGACAACCTCGTCCGCTTCCTCGAGCTGCTCGCCGAGCGCCACCGGATGCCCGTCATCCACCGGATCCGACGCGCCTTCGACGCCATGTGGCGGGAGGAGCGCAGGTTGCTCCCCGTATCGGTCACCAGCGCGGTCGAGCTCGACCCGCAGCTGATCGAGTCGATCGGCAAGAGGATCGAGGAGCAGACGGGACGCAGCGTGGAACTTCAGAGCTCGGTCGATCCGGACGTGCTCGGCGGCCTCGTGCTCCAGGTGGGCGACCGCGTCCTCGACGCGAGCGTCCGCAACCGACTCGAAAGACTTCGCAAGCAGGTGGCCCGGGCCGCCTAAGGAGAGGCAAGACGAATGCAGATCAAGCCTGACGAGATCACCAGCATCCTGAAGCAGCGGATCGAGGGGATCGAGGACGGCGGTGCAGACCTCTCCGAGGTCGGCACCGTGCTCTCGGTCTTCGACGGCATCGCGCGCGTGCACGGCCTCGAGCGCTGCCGCTCGCTCGAGATGCTCGAGCTGCCGCACGACGTCACGGGCCTCGCGCTCAACCTCGAGTCCGACAACGTCGGCGTCGTGCTGTTCGGCAACTGGGACAAGATCGAGGAGGGGGCCCAGGTCAAGCGCACCGGGCGCCTGCTCGAGATCCCCGTGGGCGAGGCGCTACTCGGGCGCATCGTCGACCCGCTCGGCAACCCGCTCGACGGCAAGGGCGACATCGAGACCACCGAGACGCGCCCGATGGAGTTCAAGGCGCCCGGCGTGGTCCAGCGCCAGCCGGTGGCCGAGCCGATGCAGACCGGGCTCAAGGCGATCGACTCGATGATCCCGATCGGCCGCGGCCAGCGCGAGCTGATCATCGGCGACCGCCAGACGGGCAAGACGGCGATCGCGCTCGACACGATCATCAACAACAAGGACACGGGCGTCATCTCGATCTACGTCGCGGTCGGCCAGCGCATGGCGACCGTGGTGCAGGTCGCCGAGACGCTCCGCGAGGCCGGCGCGATGGACAACACGATCATCGTGGCCGCGCCCGCCAACGAGGCGGCGCCGATCAAGTTCATCGCCCCGTACGCGGGCTGCGCGATGGGCGAGCACTTCCTCTACGACGGCAAGCACGCCCTCTGCATCTACGACGACCTCACCAAGCAGGCCTACGCCTACCGCCAGATGTCGCTCCTGCTCCGCCGCCCGCCGGGCCGCGAGGCCTACCCGGGCGACGTCTTCTACCTGCACTCGCGCCTGCTCGAGCGCGCGGCGAAGCTGAACAACGAGCTCGGCGGCGGGTCGCTGACGGCGCTGCCGATCATCGAGACGCAGGCCGGCGACGTGTCCGCCTACATCCCGACGAACGTCATCTCGATCACCGACGGGCAGATCTTCCTGGAGCCCAAGCTGTTCTTCTCGGGCGTCCGGCCGGCGATCAACGTGGGCATCTCCGTGTCCCGCGTGGGCGGCAACGCGCAGACCAAGCCGATGAAGAAGGTTGCGGGCAAGCTGCGCCTCGAGCTCTCGCAGTACCGCGAGCTCGAGGCCTTCGCCCAGTTCGGCTCGGACCTCGACCCGGAGACGCAGGCCGCGCTCGCGCGCGGCGAGCGCCTCGTCGAGACGCTGAACCAGGGCGAGCTCGCCCCGTGGTCGGTGGCCGACCAGGTGGCCGCGATCTACTCCGGCACCGGCGGTTACCTCGACCGCATCAAGACCGAGCGCATCGGCGACTTCCACGAGGCGCTGCTCCAGCGGCTGCACTCCGAGAAGGACGCGCTGATGCAGAAGATCACCGAGGGCGAGTGGTCCGACGAGATGGAGGCGGAGCTGGGCAAGGCGATCGCCGAGGCGATCGACGACTTCGGCCCCGACTTCGACGAGGAGGGCCAGCCGCTCGAGGAGGGCGAGTCCGACCGCATCCGCTCCGAGGAGGAGCGCCAGGCGCCGGGCCGCACCGGCGGCGACGAGGGCGGCGAGCACGACGAGGACACCGGCGCCACCAAGGTGCAGGACGTGCCCGACGCCGAGGCCACCCAGGCGCGCTCGACGATCCCCGACGACACCGACGCCACGAAGGCGCGTGACGTGCCCGAGGAGGCGCAGACCTCCTAGCCATGGCGACGCAGAAGGAGCTGCAGGGCCGGATCGGCTCTGTCAAGAACATCCAGAAGATCACCCGCGCCATGGAGATGGTCGCCGCCGCGAGGCTTCGCCGCGCGGAGCAGCGCATCGAGGCGATGCGCCCGTACGCCGGCGCGATCCGGCGCATGACCGCGCAGGTCGTCGCCGCCGCCGAGCGTATCCCGAACTTCCCGATCCTCGAGGAGCGGGAGAACGTGGAGAAGGTGGGCATCCTGCTCGTGACCGGCGACCGCGGCCTCGCGGGGGCCTTCAACTCGCAGATCGTGCGCGCCGGCAACCGCCGCCGCCGCGAGGTCACGCAGGAGGGCCAGAGCCCGGTGTTCTTCGCCTCCGGCCGCCGCGGTGTCTCCTCGATCCAGTTCCGCGGCTGGGAGTTCGGAAACGGCTACACGGGCTTCACCGACCGCCCGGCCTACGCGGACGCCCGCGGGATCGCGGACGACCTCACGAGCGCCTACATCGACGGCAAGCTCGACCGGGTCGAGGTCTTCTACAACGGCTACATCTCCCCGCTCGCCCAGGAGGTCCGGCACGAGACGCTGCTGCCGATCCAGCAGCTCGAGGAGCTCGTCAGCGACGAGGAGGCCGAGGAGGGGCGCGAGGCGCACGGCCGCGCGCTCTGGATCTACGAGCCCGAGCCGGAGGAGATCCTCCGCAAGCTCGTGCCGGACTACGTCGAAATTTCCATCTACCGCGCGCTGCTCGAATCGACGGCGTCAGAGCACGGAGCGCGGATGACCGCCATGCGGAACGCCTCGGAGAACGCCGCCGAGATCATCGAGAACCTGACACTCGAGGCGAACCGCCAGCGCCAGGCCGAGATCACACAGGAGATCCTCGAGGTCGTCGCCGGCGCCGAGGGCCTTTAAAGGAGAACGAATCCAGTGGAAGCAGGCACCAAGACCAAGACCGGCCGCATCGAGGAGATCAAGGGCGTCGTGATCGACGCCGTCTTCCCCGACGGGCTGCCCGACATCTACAACGCGATCGAGGTCGACATCGAGCGCGGCGGCGAGACCACCACGCTCGTCTGCGAGGTGCAGCAGCACCTCGGTGACGACCGCGTCCGCGCCGTCGCCATGGACGCCACCGACGGCCTCGCCCGGGGCGTCGAGATCCGCGACACCGGCGGCCCGATCACGGTCCCCGTGGGCAAGGCCACGCTCGGCCGCATCTTCAACCTGCTCGGCGAGACGATCGACGGCGGCGACCAGATCGAGGAGGGCGAGCGCTGGCCGATCCACCGCCCCGCTCCCGACGTCGAGGACCTCACGCCGACGCGCGAGATCTTCGAGACCGGCATCAAGGTCATCGACCTGCTCGCGCCCTACGCCAAGGGCGGCAAGGTCGGCCTGTTCGGCGGCGCCGGCGTCGGCAAGACCGTCCTCATCCAGGAGCTGATCAACAACATCGCCCAGGAGCACGGCGGCCTGTCGGCCTTCTGCGGCGTGGGCGAGCGCTCCCGCGAGGGCAACGACCTCTGGCTCGAGATGACCGAGTCGGGCGTGATCGACAAGACCATGCTCGTCTTCGGCCAGATGAACGAGCCACCCGGCGCGCGCATGCGCGTCGCGTTGTCCGGCCTCACGATGGCCGAGTACTTCCGCGAGGAGGGCGGCCAGGACGTGCTGCTCTTCATCGACAACATCTTCCGCTTCGTGCAGGCGGGCTCCGAGGTCTCGGCACTGCTCGGGCGCATGCCCTCGCAGGTGGGCTACCAGCCCACGCTCGAGACCGAGATGGGCCAGCTCCAGGAGCGGATCACCTCGACGCGCAAGGGCTCGGTCACCTCGGTGCAGGCCATCTACGTGCCGGCCGACGACCTCACCGACCCGGCTCCGGCGTCGGTGTTCGCCCACCTCAACGCGACCACCGTGCTCTCGCGGGGCATCGCGGAGAAGGGCATCTACCCCGCCGTCGACCCGCTCGACTCCACCTCGACGATCCTGAAGGCGTCGGTGCTGGGCGAGGAGCACTACGGCGTGGCCACGGCCACCCAGGAGATCCTGCAGCGCTACAAGGAGCTCCAGGACATCATCGCCATCCTCGGCATCGACGAGCTCTCCGACGAGGACAAGCTGGTCGTCCAGCGCGCCCGCAAGGTGGAGCGCTTTCTGTCCCAGCCGTTCTTCGTCGCCGAGGCGTTCACCGGCTCGCCGGGCAAGTACGTCCCGGTCGCCGAGACGATCCGCGGCTTCAAGGAGATCGTCGAGGGCCAGCACGACGACCTGCCCGAGCGCGCCTTCTACATGAAGGGCACGATCGACGAGGTGCTCGAGGGCGCCAAGGGCGCGAAGGACGAGGGTTAGTGGCCCGTTCCAAGTTCCCCGTCGAGATCCTCACGCCCGAGGGCGAGGTCTGGAACGGCGAGGTCGAGATGCTCTCGACCCGCACCGAGACCGGCTCGATCGGCGTGCTCGCGAACCACTCGCCGCTGATGGCGATCCTCGAGCCGACCGAGCTGCGCCTCTACCAGTCGGAGACCGACGTCGTGCGCTTCGCGCAGGCCGAGGGCTATCTCCAGGTCGTGAACAACTCGGCGCTCGTGCTGGTCGAGGACGCGATCGAGCCGGGCTCGCTCGACGCCGGCGACCTCGAGCAGAAGCTGCGCGAGGCGACCGACTCGGCGGAGCGGGCCGAGGAGGGCTCCGAGGAGCGCGCCCGCTTCGAGCGGGACGCGAAGCGCTTCGAGGCGTTCCTCGCCACGGCGCGCGGCGACAACGCCTAGCCGCACGGCTGAAACAGTGCCAGGCACTGTTTCAATCAAGATGAAACAGTGCCTGGCACTGTTTCAGCGGGCGGTGGTCCTCTACTGCAGCAGCTCGCAGCGGCGCTCGGGCGCGCCGGTGTCCGGCGGGTCGCCGCAGACCGCGGTCGCCACGATGGCGCTCGACTTGATGATCTCGACGTGGGTGAAGAACTTGATCGCCCGGTTCGCCGAGGAGCAGGCCCACGCTCCGGCTGAGGCCTCCGCGGTCGCGCTGCAGACCGTGGACTGGTGCAGGATCGTGCGCTCGCGCCGGTACAGGTTGACCTTGTAGTTCGTGCGCGGGATCAGCCTGCCGGTCCCGTAGACGTCGAACTTGCCGTCGGAGGGGTCCCAGACGATCTTGACCGAGGCGCTCCCGTCGGCCGAGTCGAGGCGGGCGGCGTTGACGCCCTGGTGCTCGGTGCCCTGGATGCGGCTCGAGTCGGCCGGGTAGTCGTCGGCGAGGTCGCCGGCGCCGTCGCCGTCCGTGTCCGGATCGAGCGGGTCGGTGTTCTGCGCGGCCTCGGCGGTGTCGCGCACGCCATCGCCGTCGTCGTCGGCGTCGCAGGCGTCGCCGCGGCTGTCGGCGTCAGTGTCGGTCTGGTTGTCGGCGTCGTTGGGGCAGAGGTCGTCGAGGTTGCCGACGCCGTCGCCGTCGATGTCGGCCGCGACCGCGTCCGCTGCGAACGGGCGGAAGAAGATCTGGCGGTTGAACTGGCCGCCGGGGGTGGACATGTTGTTCGAGCTCGAGCGGAAGCCGACGCCGGGACCGCTCAGCACCGGGATGTCGGAGCTGCCGTTGGCGGTGCCGCCGTTCGGCTGCTCGCTGACGCGCGTGACCTGGTCGGTCGCCCGGTCGATCACGAAGATGTCGAGGTTGCCGCCGTCACCGGGCCGGTAGGCGGTCGAGGTGCTCGAGAAGGCGACGAGGCGGCCGTCATCGGAGATCGAGCCCTGGCGCGTCGTGCCCGAGGTGTTCTCCAGGCCGATCGGCAGGAAGGAGAGCCGCTCCGTGCGCCCGAGCGCCGTGTCGCGGAGGTAGAGGTCGTGGTTGACCGAGGAGCCGCGGTTGCCGGCAATGCCCGGCGCGGTCGAGGAGAAGCCGACCCAGCGCCCGTCGGGGCTGATGAACGGGTCGACGCTTTCGCCGCCCGTGACCTGCGCCCCGCCCGCGTTCGAGACGCTGACGCGGGTCGTGGTGCCCGCGGCGAGGTCGCGGACGAAGACATCGGAGCGGCCGTTGGTGTCGCCCGCGACGAGATCGCTCGCGGTGGAGGCGAAGGCGACCTTCGTGCCGTCGGCGCTCACCATCGCCGGCCCGCTCGCGCCGTTGCCGGGCGCGCCGCCGGGCGTGGCCGAGACGAGCGTGGTGGTCCCGCCGGAGACATCGCGCACGAAGACATCGGCGCGGCCGTTGGTGTCGGCCGCGACGAGGTCCGGCGCGTCCGAGGTGAAGGCCACCACGTTCCCGTTCGCCGAGATCGTGGCGTCCGTCGCGTTGCCGTTCGCGTCGAGGCCGGCCGCGTTGCGGCTCAGCATCACGGTCGTGCCGGCGGAGCGGTCACGCAGGAAGACGTCGGAGCGCAGGTTGTTGTCGCTCGGCACGAGGTTGCTGGCGGTGCCCCAGAAGACCGCCTTCGAGCCGTCCGCGCTAAGCGAGTTGCGCCCGGTGCGGCTCGCGCCGTTGGCGTGGCCGCCGCCGTCCGGGACCGACAGCCGCTCGAAGCCGAGGCCCTGCGGCAGGTTGCGGTCCTTCGCGTAGACGTCGGAGAAGGTGTTGAGCCCGAGCGGGTCGATGTCGCGCCCGTCGGTGTCGAAGGCGACCCAGCGGCCGTCGGCGCTGACCGCCACCTGGCCGCGGTCGGTAACCGGGTTCTGCGCGGCCGGGCCGATCGAGATGAGCTCGGTGGGACCCTGGGTGGCGGCGAAGGCGAGTGGCGCGCAGAGGGCGACGCCCAGCCCCGTGAGGAGCCAGGGCGCGCGCGAGCCAGTGAGGCGCCTCCTCATCGGCCCAACTCTACGACTCGAGCGTGCCGCCCAACAGGGGGAAAAACGGACCAGTGCTAGCCCTTGTGGGTCGAGCGCCCGTGGTCCCCGAACGGCTCGTCGCGCTCGCGCACGGCCTCGCGGAAGCCGGCCTCGGCGGCGCGCTGCTGGAAGGCGTAGCCCTCGGGCGTGTGGCGGGTGATGCCGTCGAGGATGGTGCCGAGCGTCTGCGTGGCACGGACGCCCTGCTGGT
Source organism: Thermoleophilaceae bacterium (assembly GCA_035553855.1). Taxonomy (GTDB): domain Bacteria; phylum Actinomycetota; class Thermoleophilia; order Solirubrobacterales; family Thermoleophilaceae; genus JBBDYQ01. The sequence continues at coordinate 19,796 of DATMJO010000080.1, forward strand.
GGAGGGCCTGGTTCACGAGCAGCTTCATCATCTGGAGCTGGTTGACCGGCATGCGCGCGATGCGGCCCACGAGCACCTCCGTTCGCTCGTCGAGCGCGTCCGGCTCGGGGGCCTCGATGGCGAGCCCCCAGTCGACCGCCTCGGCCCCGGAGAGGGAGTCGCCGGTGAACAGGAGCCGCTTCGCGCGCTGGGCCCCGATCCGGTGGGCCCAGAGCGCGGTGGTGGGGGAGCCCCAGACGCGGGCCGGCGGATAGCCGATCTTCGCGTCGGCGGCGATAACGAGCAGGTCCGAGCAGAGCGCCATGTCGGTGCCGCCCGCCACGCAGAAGCCGTGGACCTTGCAGACGACGGGCTTCGTCGCCTCGAACAGCGACATGAAGGCCCGCACGTTGCGGCTCATCATGGCGTAGTCGACCATCGGGTCCCAGGTGCGAGAGGGGTCGTGGTTCCGCGCGATCACCGCGGGGTCCACCGGGGTCCCGGAGGCGCCCTCGCCGAAGGCCTCCTCGCCCATGCGCTCGGCCGAGTCGAACAGGTCGTATCCGCCGCAGAAGCCCGAGCCGGTCCCCGCGAGCAGCATCACGTGGACGCGCGGATCGAGGTCGGCCTCCTCCACCCGCTCGGCCAGCGAGCGGATCAGCTCGAGCGTGAGCGCGTTGCCCCGCTCGGGCCGGTTGAGCGTGATGCGGGCGACGCGGCCGTCGACCTCGTAGAGGACCGGGTCCACGTCAGGCCGCGAGCGCGCGGTCCACGATGGCCCGCGCGTCGACGCCCGCCGGGAGCGTGCCGAACACGCGGCCGCGGTCCTCGCCGAGCCGGCCGGCGCAGAACGCGTCGGACACGGCCGCCGGCGCGTTGCGGACGAGCAGCGAGGCCTGCAGCGCCACGCCGAGCTCCTCGACGACGCGGCGGGCGAGCGCCTGCGGGTCGCCGCCGCTCGCGAGCGAGGCGATCCTGTCCTTGAGCCCGGCGATGTGGGCGTCGAGGCGGTCGTTCGCCCCGGCGGCCTCCTCGCACTCGGCGAGGAACGCGGGGAGCCCCTCGGGCTCCTTGGCCATCGCGCGGAGCACGTCGAGCGCGGCGACGTTGCCGGAGCCCTCCCAGATCGAGTTGAGCGGGGAGTCGCGCAGGAGCCGCGGCATGCCGGACTCCTCGACGTAGCCGTTGCCGCCGAGGCACTCGAGCGCCTCGATCGCGTGCTGGGGGGCCCGCTTGCAGACCCAGTACTTCATGACGGCCGTGCCGAAGCGGCGGAAGGGAGCGTCGGCCTCGTCGTAGGCGCGGGCCATGCGCATCGCGGCGGCGGTCGCGGCCTCGGACTCGATCGCGAGGTCGGCGAGCACGCCGGTCATCGCGGGCTGGTCCACGAGCAGCTTGCCGAACGCCGAGCGCGTCCGCGCATGATGGATCGCCTGGGCGGTCCCCCAGCGCATCCCGGCCGCGGAGCCGATCAGGCAGTCGAGGCGCGTGTGGTTGACCATCCGGATGATGGTCTGGACGCCGCGGCCCTCCTCGCCCACGAGCGTGCCGCGCACGCCGTGGAACTCGACCTCGGAGGAGGGCAGGGAGCGCGTGCCGAGCTTGTCCTTGAGGCGCTGGATGCGGAAGCCGGGGTCAGACCCCTCGAAGAGGAAGCAGGAGAGTCCGCCGGGCGCCTGAGCGAGCGTCAGGAAGATGTCGCACGGCGGGTAGGAACAGAACCACTTGTGGCCGGTGATCTCGTAGGAGCCGTCGGCCTGGGGCGACGCCTGGGTCGCGTTGGCGCGCACGTCCGAGCCGCCCTGCTTCTCGGTCATCGCCATGCCCGCCAGCGCGCCGTTCTCGTAGTCGGGCCTCGTCAGGCGCGGCTCCCACTCGGCGGCCGCGTCGGGGTTCTCTCGCAAGGCCGGGATGACGGAGTAGGTCATCGACACCGGGCACATGACGCCCGAGTTGACCTGGCTCCAGGTGTACATGAGCGCGGCGCGCACGACGTGGCTGCCGGGCTGCTCGCTCCGCCAGGGCAGCGAGTGGATCTCGCGCTCGATCGCCTGGCGCAGCAGCCAGTGCCAGGACGGGTCGAGGTCCACCTCGTCCACGCGATGGCCGTAGCGGTCGTGGGTCACGAGCCGCGGCTCGTTGCGCTCGCAGCGGTCCGAGTGGGCGATCGCCTCGAGGCTGCCGGCCGCCTCGCCGGTGTCGCGCAGGCGGTCGACGCCCCACGCGCCGCCCTCGCGCTCGAGCGCCTCCCGCATCGGGGTGTCTGCCTCGTAGACGTTGTACGGCGCGAGCGGGGTGGCCTGGTTCTCCACGAGGTGCGTGTCGCGCTGGGGGGTGGTCTCGATGGTCATGTCTCTCCTCCGGCGCGCACCGGCATGCGCGCGTCGACTCGCGGGATTGCATTGACACAGAAGCTGACGATGCCCGCAACGAGCGCCTCCTGGCCGCGGCGCGGGGCGCCGAGCGGGCCGGTGAGCGTCTCGCCGATCGCGCCGACGAGGGCGGCGGCGACGGTGTCGGTGTCATGGGGGGCGATCTCGCCCGTGGCGACGCCCTCGGCGAGCACGGCCGCGAACAGGTCGCGATAGGCGCGGCGGAAGGCGAGGCGCTCGGCCTCGACGGCGGGGTCGACGGGCTCGGCGAGCAGCGCGTAGGCGCGGGTGGGCGCCGCGAGCGCGCGACGGGCGAAGGCCTCGACGCCCGCGGCGATCCGCTCGGTGACGGGGCGCCCGTCCGGGGCGACGGCCGCCGCGAGCGCATCCACCTCGCGTCCGGAGGCGCGGCGGAAGACCTCGGCGAAGAGGTCCGCCTTCGAGGGGAAGTGGCGGTACACCGTGCCGGTGGCGACGCCCGCGCGGGCGGCGACCGCCTGGACCGTGGCGCTCGCGTAGCCGCCGTCGGCGAGCTGGTCGATGGCGGCGCCGACGATGCGCTGCCTCACCTCGGCCCTGCGGGCCTCTGTGCGGGGCGTCGGCCGGTAGGGCATAGAAGAAGTGAACCACGATTCACCCCTTCGCGCAAGCCGCCCTGACCCGATCCGATCGTCGCCGGGTTGCGCTGCCGGGGCTCCGGAGCGCTCAGCCCAGCAGGCGGCGGCCGGCGGCCAGCTTGTGCACCTCGTCCGGGCCGTCGTAGAGGCGGGCGAGCCGGGCGCGGCGGTACATGCCCTCGAGCGGGGTGTCGCCGGACACTCCGAGCGCGCCGTGCACCTGGATCGCGCGGTCGATCACGTCGTGGAGGACGCGCGCGCCGAAGAACTTGATCAGCGAGATCTCGGTGCGTGCGTCCTCGCCGCGGTCGATCCGAGCGGCCGCGTCGAGCGTCATCAGCCGGAACGCCGAGAGCTCTGCGGCGGAGTCGGCGACCATCGCCTGGACAAGTTGCTTCGAGGCGAGCGGCCCGCCCGCCACCTCGCGCTCGCGCGCGCGGGCGCACATGAGGTCGAAGGCGCGGCCGGCCTGGCCGAGCCAGCGCATGCAGTGGTAGATGCGACCCGGGCCCAGGCGGGCCTGCGCCATGCGGAAGGCCTCGCCGCGGCGCCCGAGCAGGTTCGAGGCCGGCACGCGCACCCCGTCGAGGCGCAGCTCGCAGTGCTGTCCGCCGGTCTCGCCCATCACCGGAACGATGCGCTCGATCTCGTAGCCGTCGGAGTCCGTCGGCACGACGATCAGCGAGTGGCGGGCATGAGGCGCCGCGTCCGGGTCGGTCACGCAGAACACGGTCGTGAACGCGGCCACCGACGCGCCCGTGATGAACCACTTGCGCCCCGTGATGACCCACTCGCCTCCGACCAGTTCGGCGTGTGTGGCCACCTGGGTGGGGTCTGACCCCGCGCGGTCCGGCTCGGTCATCCCGATCGAGGGATAGATCTCGCCGCGCACGAGCGGGAGGAGCCAGCGCTCTTTCTGCTCGTCGGTGCCGAACAGGTGGAGCATGGTCGCGTCCTGCGCCGAGTGGGTGCCGAGCGCGATCATCGCGTGCTCGGAGCGGCCGACCTGCTCGTTCACGTGGACATACGGCATGAAGCCGAGCCCGCCGCCGCCGATCTCCTCGGGCAGCCCGAGCGCCCACAGGCCCGCGGCCTTCGCCTCGTCCTGGAGCGAGAGCATGAGCGCGCGCGCCTCCTCGTCGTGGCGGTCGAGGACGGGCTCGGCCGGGATGACCCGCTCGTCCACGAACGTGCGGACACGGTCGCGGAGCGTGGCCGTGGCGGCGTCCGGCTCGAAGCCGTTCAAGCCCCGTCGGCCTCCTGCGGCACGGCGTCGTCCCAGCCGTGCTTCTCGAGCACCTTCGCGGTCGGCTGGAGGATGCTCTCGTAGGCCGCCACCATCCCGCCGTCGAAGCGGAAGACGTGCAGGATCGGCTCGGCGATCTCGACCCCGCTCTCGCGAGCCCGGGCGCGGAAGCGGCCCCGCACGAGCACGACGCCGGGCCGCGTGCGGACCTCCACGTCGTCGGTGCGAAGCCACTCGAAGGCCTCCCGCAGATCCGCCTTCCAGCGCTCGACCCCGTCGGGCCCGACGTAGGGCGCACCCTGAACCCGAGCCACCGGCGGCCACCACTCAGCGTCGGGGCGGACGCGACCCAGCACCGGCTCGATATCGCCCTCCGCGTAGGCGCGGATCCCGCGTAGGGCCCAGCCCGCGTTCTCGGCGTCCCCCATCGGGCGCCAGCTTACGCCTAGACGGGCGTGCCGACCCGCAACTCGTGCGAGCGGGCGGCCTGCAGCGCGGCGAGGCGGCCCCTGCGGCGCTTTCGCTCGCGCCTCACGGCGCGCAGGTAGTCGTAGAAGTCGACCTGGATCGTGTGCCGCTTCGACGCGACGTAGCGCTTGCGCATCCGCTCGCGCTCGCGCTCGATGACGCGCTCCATCTCGGCCCGCTCCGGCAGCGGCACCCCGCCCTCGAGCACGTCGGCGATCCACCCGGACTGCGCCTCGGCGAGCGGCATGATCGCCCCGAGCGGCTGGAGCAGGCCGATGAAGTAGAGCCCCGGATGCTCTGGGCTCACCACGCGGCGGAAAAGCGGGATCTCGTTGTCGGGCGCGGAGATCAGGCCCTCGTCGAAGAAGGGGAAGGCGATCTTGTAGCCGGTGCACCACACGATCCGGTCGATGCGCTGCGAGCTTCCGTCCACGAAGTCGACCGTGTCGCCGTCGATCCGCTCGATGTTCGGCTTCGGCGTGACCCGGCCATGACCGATGCGCGACAGGATCTCCGCGGAGATCGTCGGGTGCGCCTCGGCGAGCTTGTGGTCGGGCTCCGGCAGGCCGTAGTCGGTCGGATGCCCCTGGGCCTGCCGGAGGAGGCGCCCGTACATGGCCCGCACGAACGCGAGCGGGAGCCTGCTCGTCAGCGGCCCGGACAGCTCGTCGACCGGCTTGCCCTTCAGGTACTTGGGGAAGATCCAAGCGCCGCGGCGCGCCGACAGCCAGGTCATGCGCGAGACGCGCGAGGTCTCGACCGCGATGTCCATCGCCGAGTTGCCCATGCCGACGACGAGCACGTCCTTGTCCTCGTAGCCGTCGGCGGTCTTGTAGTCGTGCGAGTGGATCTGCTCGCCCGCGAAGGAGTCCTGGCCGGGGAAGGAGGGCTCAGGCCAGCGCGCGTCCCAGTGGTGGCCGTTCGCCACCATCACCGCGCCGTAGGAGCGCGTCTCCTCGGAGCCGCCGGGACCGCGCACCGTGACGTCCCAGCCCTCGCGGGCGGGCTCCACGCGCACGACCTCGGTGTTGAACTCGATCCGCTCCCGCAGGCCGAAGTGGTCCACGTAGGAGTCGAAGTAGTCGGCGATCTGCGCGTGGTGGGGGTAGTCCGGGTAGTGCTCCGGCATCGGGTACGACGCGTAGGCCATGAGGTTGCGCGAGGTGTTGATGTGGAGCGACGCGTACGCCGACGACATGCCGTTGTCGTTCTCGTAGCGCCAGTTGCCGCCGACACCGGATCCCTTCTCGAAGCAGTCGAAGTTGATGTCGCGGGCGGCGAGGACCTGGCACGAGGCGATCCCGGACGATCCGGCGCCGATGATGCAGACCCGGTCCACTCGCACCACGGTACCGAGAAGGTGACGCCTACGTCAACTTTGGTGGGCTGGATGGGACAGTGGCCCCCCTTGGGACAACGGCCCCAGCGACCTCGCGCCGCTTCTGTCCCGCAAGCGTCCTCTTCTCGCGAGCCCGGGGCCGGCTCTGCCCGGCGTTCCGGTCGGGTGGAGGGTTCCACGCCCGGCCGAGGGTACGCGCGGCCGCCGGAGCCGCCACCGCTATCCTCGCCTGCGATGCAGGAGCGCGCTCTCGCCGAGCGCCTCATCACCTACGACACCTCGACGCTCGACGGGATTCGCAGCGCGGCCGGGTTCGTGAAGGGCTGGATCGAGGCGCGGGACATCGACGTCAACGCAGCCACCCACAACGGGCGGCCGGTGCTGGCTGCCACGGTCGGGGCGGCCGAGGGCCCCACGATCGTTCTGCACGGCCATCTCGACGTCGTGCCGGGCAATCCCGAGCAGTTCGTCCCGCGCGTCGAGGAGGATCGCCTCTATGGCCGGGGTGCCTACGACATGAAGGGCGGCCTCGCCGCGATGATGGTCGCCACCTGCGAACTGGCATCCCAGCAGGACGTCCGTGTCCATTTCGTCTGCGTCTCGGACGAGGAGTCGGAGGAGCCGGACCAGCGGGGATCGGACTTCCTCGTCGAACAGGGCTACGTGGGCGACTTCGCGATCACCGGCGAGCCGACCGACCTGCGCATCGGCATCGAGGCGAAGGGCGTGCTCGCGCTGCGGATCGAGGTGCGCGGCACCGGCGCCCACGGCTCGACGCCGTGGAAGGGCGACAACGCGGTGCTGAAGGCGCTCGACGTCGTCCGCCACATCGAGAGCCTCCCGTTCACGCGCGAGTCGTCGGAGATGTTCGACCGCGCCTCGGTCAACCTCGGCCGGATCGCCGGCGGCGACGCCATCAACCGCGTCCCAGAGCAGTGCACGCTCGGCATGGACATCCGCTACCTCCCGGGTCAGGACCCCGAGGCGATCCTCGCCGCGATCCGCGAGCTTCCCGACATCGAGGTGCATCCCGTCTTCCAGCGCGTCCCCGCCCGCGTCGAGCGCGACAACCCGTTCGTGCTCGCGCTCGCCGCCGCGATCCGCGAGGACGAGTCGGTCGAGCGCATCTCGGTCGGCCGCGACGGCGCCTCCGACGCGGTCAGCTTCCTCGAGGCGGGCGTCCCCGCCGTCGAGTTCGGCCCGATCGGCGCCGGCCACCACGGCCCCGAGGAGTGGGTCTCGGTCTCGTCGCTCGAGCGCTACCGCCGCACCCTCGTCGACTTCGTGAACGCGCTCCCCAGCTCGCTCGGAAAGGGCCACCTGCGCGTTGCCTGAGAACGACTACAGCGGCCCCGGCGTCTTCCGCAAGCTGCTGCTCGGCGCGGCGATGATCATCGTCGCCGCCGCCTCCGCCACCGCGGTCGCCGCCTTCAACGAGCTCGACAAGGTCACCGAGGCCTTCACCGAGGGCGGCCACCTCGACCTCGGCATCGAGCTCGCCGAGACCGACCCCGGCGAGCCGCAGACGCTGATGGTGATCGGCTCCGACCGCCGGGCGAAGACCTCCAAGGACGTGCAATCCGGCTTCACGGGCGGGGCGCGCTCCGACACGGTGATCCTGGTGCGCCTCGACCCGGAGAAGGGCGCCACCGCGCTGCTCTCGCTGCCGCGCGACCTGAAGGTGAAGATCCCCGGCGCGGGCACCGACAAGCTGAACGCCGCCTACTCGATCGGCGGGCCGAAGCTCACGCTGAAGACCGTGAAGCTGCTCACCGGCCTGCGCATCAACCACGTGATCAACGTGGACTTCAAGGGCTTCCGCGAGGCCGTCAACGAGATCGACTGCGTGTTCATGGACGTCGATCGCCGCTACTTCAACGACAACTCCGGCCCGGGGCCCGACTACGCGGTGATCGACGTCAAAC
>DATMJO010000081.1:0-90696 GCA_035553855.1 Thermoleophilaceae bacterium
GGATACGCTGGGGGTGTGAAGGTCGCGATCCTCGGGACGCGCGGGATCCCCGCTGCCTACAGCGGCTTCGAGACCGCCGTGGAGCAGATCACCAGCAGGCTCACCGCCCGCGGGCACAAGGTCACCGTCTACTGCCGGCCCCACGTCGTGGACCGCGACTACCGCGAGTGGAAGGGCGCCCGCCTGGTCCACATCCCCACGATCCGCAACAAGTACCTCGACACGTTCGTCCACACCCTGCTCTCGAGCATCCACGTCGTCGCGCGCGAGCAGCCCGACATCGCGCTCTTCTTCATCGCGGGCAACAGCCCGCTCTGCCTCGTCACCCGCGGCTTCGGCATCCCCACGGTCATCAACGTCGACGGCCTCGACTCGGACCGCCGCAAGTGGAACCGCCTCGCGAAGGCCTACCTGCGGATCGCCGAGCGCCTCTCGCCGAGCTTCGCCACGCGCGCGATCACCGACTCGCACGCCGTCGCCGAGATCTTCGAACAGCGCTTCGGCAAGCAGATCGGAGTCGTCCCCTACGGCGCCGAGGCGCCGGAGGACACCGGCACCGAGACGCTCGACCGGCTCGGCCTCGAGCCGCGCCGCTACGTCCTGTTCGTCGGCCGCCTCGAGCCCGAGAACAACCCGCACCTGCTGGTCGAGGCCTGGGCGCGCATCCCCACCGAGAAGACCCAGGGGATGAAGCTCGTGGTGGTGGGAGGCGCCCCGTACGCCTCCGAGTACATCCAGCAGGTGCGCCGCGCGGCGGATCCGCGCGTGGTCTTCCCCGGCTATGTATTCGGGCGCGGCTACTGGGAGCTGCAGCGCAACGCCTATCTCTTCTGCGCTCCGACCGAGGTGGGGGGCACGCACCCGGTCATCCTCGAGGCACTCGCCGCCGGCAACTGCGTGCTGGTCAACGACTGGCGCCCGAACGCGGAGACCGTCGGCGAGGCAGGCGTCTACTTCTCGGGCGGCGACGGCGTGCCCGACCTCGCGAGCAAGCTCGAGGAGCTGCTCGACGACGCCGAGCGCGTCGAGGGCTTTCGCGTCGATGCGCTCGAGCGGGCGAAGCTCTACTCCTGGGACGCGGTGGCGACCGCCTACGAGCAGCTCCTTCTCGAGATCTCGGGGGCGACCGGCCCCGGGCCGCTGCCGCTCGACCGCCTCGAGGAGCTCGAGCGCGCTACCGGCGGGCCCGAGCGCGCAGCACGGTGACGCGCGCCGAGCGGGTGCGCAGCTCGCGGCCGGAGCCCGGCTCGATCCAGATCAGCCGGTAGTAGCCGGTCCCGCGCGGCCTGTGGGTCGTGCGCAGGAAGCCCTTCGGGTTTGTCGTCGAGAGCGTGCGGACCTTGCTCCAGCGCCGGCTGCCGCGGCGCCGGTACTCGAGCCGCGCGGTCAGGTGCTCGCCGTCGGCCGCCGGGCGGAACTGCCCGAAGATGCGCGCTGAGCGCCCGCGCCGGACGCGCCGGGTCACGTCGATCACTCGCTGATAGGCCGCGTAGGCGTGCTTCTGGCGTCCGGCGCCGGTCTTCAGCCCCGACTGGAAGGTCCCCCAATAGCGCGGGTCGCTCGGCTCGAACTGGCGCAGCGGACCGTCGTCGACCAGCAGGAACTGCGCGGACGAGGCGATGCGGGGGTTGCGGTAGGCGATGTGCTCGGCCTCGTTCAGGTAGGCGGCCTGGCGCGACCACGGAATGCCGAGCGTCGGGTCGGGCGGGTCGGTCTGGTAGCCGTACTCGGTCATCCAGATCGGGAAGCGCTTCGACTGGCCGTGCTGGCCGAGGATCTTGTCGAGCGTGCGCACGAGCCGGTCGGTGTCGGCGAGCACGGCGTTGTCGCGGTGGTCGTCGCTCTCGCCCGGAGCCTGCTCGAGCGCGTATGGATGGTGTGCCCAGCCCGCCGAGGCGAAGAGGCCGGGGTGCTGCTCCACCATCGCCTGGCGGCTTCCCGGGCAGCCGCGCACCTGCGCGTCCTCGCCCTGGTAGGGGCGCAGGCGGCGGTCGACGCAGTAAAGCTCGCGGATGAACTCGAGCGGGCGCACGGCGCGCGTGAGGCCCTGCTGGGGATGCCCGCGCGGCGCCGTCTCGCCGAGGAGGATGTTGTCGGATGCGTGGCCGCTCCTCGCCAGGCCGTCCCAGGCGGCGTCGACGAGGCCCCTGTACAGGCGTCCCGCCACGGGGATCAGCGGCAGGGTCGCGGCGCGCGGATCGGGCAGCCACTGCGGCGTGAGCCAGCCCGGGTGGTTCGGCTCGTTCCAGACCGACCAAGTGTCGACGCGGGGGATCAGCTCGCCCTGGGGAGCCGGCTGCTGCTGCGGCTCCCCGCCGAGGAGCCCACCGCCGCCCGAGGGCGGAGGCGCTTGGGTCTCCTCACGGTACTCACCCGAGTAGCGGCGCCCGACCGCCTCGGCGAAGGAGCGGAAGTCGTCCGGGTTCGGCTCGTAGGTCTCCTCGATGTCGCGGCGCTCCGGGCTGCCGGTCGCCCACAGCGGGGAGGGGCCCGTGAGGCTGAAGAGGAGCCCGATGCCGTGCTTGCGGGCGGAGACGACGATGCGGTCGTAGCGGTCCCAGTGGTCGGCCGGGTAGCCGGCCGGGCTCGCCGGGCCGGCGGGGCCGAAGGAGGGGCGCTCCTTGCGCTCGGGCTGGGGCGCGATCAGGCGCCAGTAGACCGACACGCGCACGCGGTCGACGCCGATCGCCTTCAGCTCGGCCATCGTGGCGTCGAGCCGCTCGGGCGAGGCGTAGACGATCTCGGCATCGTCCATGACGATCGACTGCATGCCCGCCGACCCCGTCGCGGGGGTGGCGGACGCGGCGAGCGTGAGGCCCGCGAGGGCCCCGGCGAGCGCGCCTACTCGCCGTGTGTTGCGTGCGATCCGTCGCATCGGCGGGTCCAGTGGTCCTATCGGCAGCCGGGGCTCAGGATCGAGCCGCGTCGGCACGCAGCTGACGCAGGCGGTGCCGCGCCTCGAAGAAGGCGGACTGGGCGGCGCGCGAGCGGGGGTCGAGGTAGAGGGCGCCCCTCAGGGTGTGCAGGGCCTGGTCCGGGCGGTCGAGGATCCGGAGCTGGAAGGTGGCGAGCCTGAGCCACACCTCCGGCTGCGACGGGTATCGGCGCACGGCCCGCTCGAGCGTGTCGCCCGCCGCGGTCAGGCGGCCGGCGCGATGCTCGATCGCCGCCTGGACGAAGAGGGGCCGCGGCGAGAGCGGGTTGATGTCCTCCGCGCGCCGCGCCTGCTCGGCGGCTTCCTCCACGTCTCCGCGAGCGAGCAGCGCGAGCGCGCGGTTCGAGGCGTCGTCGGCGCGCTCGGGCTGGACGGCGGACCAGACACAGGTGAGGGCGAGCAGGCCGACACCGGCGGCCAGGACGATGCGCTCGCCCGCGGGGCGCTTCCAGCGGGGCTTCTCGGGCGGAGCCGCCCCCAGCGACGGGAGCGGACCGCGGGCCGCGACGAAGCCGCCGGCGACGAGCGCCATCACGGTCGGTCCCGGGACCGACCAGGTCCAGTCGATCGCCGACTGGAGCCCGAACACCAGCGCCGCGAGGGCGAGCGCGACGAGGCCCGCGCGCTCGGAGTCGAAGGGGAGCCGGTGGCCGCCGCGCTTCGCGCCCACGGTGCGTGCCGCGGCCGCGAGCCAGGCGGCGGCGAGGGCCAGGATGGCGAACAGGCCGAGCAGCCCGAGATCGGCACCGGTCTGGGCGACGAAGCCGTGGGCGTGGCGGGCGACGAGGACGTTCTCGCGGTGGCGGCTTCGGGAGACGCCGAAGGTGTTCGCGCCGGTGCCGGCGAGGGTGTTCTCGCCGAATACGTCCGCCGCCTCGCGCCAGTAGCGCCCGCGGGAGGAGCCGGACTGGGTCAGGCGCTCAGGGCCGCCGGCTGTGACGGCGTCCCGGCTCGTGAGGTCGGAGACGCGCTGGCCGACGCCGCCGCCGGTGAACGCGAGCGCGCCGATGCCGGCGAGCGCGGCCGCGGCCGCCACGGCGATCGCCGCGATCCCGGCGCGGCGGCGGACGAGCGCCGAGGGCGGGCGCCTGGCGGCGGCGAAGCCTGCCGCGAGGCCTGCCGCGATGAGGACGGCGATCATTGCCGCGACCAGCAGCCCGAAGGTGGCGCCCGCGTCCTCCTTCACCGCGAGTGCGGCGCCGTCCTGGGTGAAGGCGTCCTGGGCGAGCGCCCACAGGATCACGGGGGTCGAGGCCACGGCGGCGGCGGCGAGCGCGGTGAGGCTGCGAAGCCGCAGCGGCACGAACGCAAGCCACAGGACCGCGCCCAGCACGGCGGCCGCGAGCGCCCCGCGCGAGTAGCTCAGGAAGAGCGCGACGAAGAAGATCCCCAAGAGCGGGAACGCAAGCGCGTTCACGGGCGGGTGCCCGGAGCGGCGGGAGGCGAGCCAGAGCGCCGGGGGCACGCCGAGCGCCGCGGTGACGCCCACGGCGTTCCAGTAGTTGAACGGCTTGCCGATCCGCGCGTAGATCTCGTCGGGCGCGAGCTCCCCGGGCAGGATGCGCGAGAGGAGCGCGTAGGCCGTCACGACGCCGGCGGCGATCAGGATGCCCTTCAGGGCCACATCCCACCCGCCGGGAGCGAGCCGCGCGGCGGCGATCGCGCCCGCGAACACGGCGAGGTAGGCGAAAGTCTTCGACGACTCGACCCAGGTGAGGTCGGGTGCGACCGACCAGGACACCGACAGCGCGACGAGTCCTGCGTAGAGCGCGAAGACGAGCAGCGTGCCGAGGCCGTCGCGGCCCCGCTCGGGCCCGAAGGCGATGGCCGCCGCGGCGAGCATCCCGCCGGCCAGCAGCAGCGAGACCTCCACCGCCGTGGTGCGCGAGAGCTCCGAGCCGCCCTCGGCGCCGAAGGCGACGGCGATCAGCGCCGCCGCGAGCGCGAGGCTCGCGAGCAGGGAGCGCCCGCGGGGCTCGCTGATGGCGGCGCGGGCGCGCCCGGCGCCGTCGCTCAGGATTCGCTTGGTCCCCTCGGCCGGCCGCGGCGGGGCGGCCGGCGGGGCGCTAGCGGCGAAGGAGGCGGGCGAGCGCGGCACGGGCGCCCTTCATGTCGAACCGCGCGAGCGCGGGGACCCTGCGCCGGAGCAGCAGGTACGCGCCGGTCGCGCCCGATACGAGCAGGAGCAGCAGGACGGGGATCATCGAGGCCGGTACGTCGTTGCCCGTGCCCGCGATTCCGAGCAGCTGGCCGCCGCCCGTGGGATCGCCCGCGGTGACGGCCTCGCCGCCGATATCGAGCGTGGGAGCGTCGCCGTCCTCGGAGGCCTCTTCGATCGCGCCGAGAGCGGCGATGTCCTCGGGCGAGCCGGCCACGGCGCCCGAGTCGGTCACGAGCCTGGGGTCGGCGCCGTCGGGCGAGCCGCCACGGCCCTTGCCGCCGGGGGTGAGCCCGGCGCGGATCGCCTCGCGGCAGTCGGTGTACTCGTCGATGTCGCTCGGAAGCTGGTCCTGCGCCTGTTCGTACTCCTTCTCGGAGTAGTCGCCGTCGATGACGCCGTCCTCGGCGCAGTCCTTGATCACGTCGCGGCCGGACGCCAGCGCCGCGGGAGCGGCAAGGGTCAGCGCGAGCGTGGCTATGAGCAGGCTAAGAGGGAGTCGCATTCGGAAGATCTCCAGAAGTCGGGAGCGGAGCGTGGCGATCCGTGCTCGCGCCTACGGCGGCGAGCGCACGCCGTATCCCCCTCACCCAAGCAGCGTACGAGTAAACCTGGACGTCGCGCTTGGCGGCAGCACCCAGACGCTCCCGCAGCGCGGGGTCCGCAGCGAGCGCCCGCAGCCTGGCTGCGAGAGGAGCGGGGTCGCCGGCTGGGACCACGAGGCCGTTTGTGCCATCGGCCACGAGCCCCCCAGCCACGGCGCCCACCGCGTCTGAGGCGATGATGGGTCGGCCCTGGTGCATGGCTTCGTTGCAGACCAACCCCCATGGCTCCCGGAAAGTTGCGGTTCTGACGCTCGGCAGGACGAGCACGTCGGCCGCCGCGTAGACGGCCGGGAGGCGGTCGCGGGGGACCTGGCCGAGCGCCCTGACGCCGGGGCCCGACGGTGCGATCCCGCCCTCGCCCGCCACCCACAGCCGGGCATCCGGGCCGAGGTCCGCCTCGCGCCAGGCCTCGAGCAGCACGTCGAGGCCCTTCTCGCGCTCGCGGCGCCCCACGAACAGCGCGACGAAGCTCGCGCCGCCCCGGTCCGCCGGCTCCACGTCGGCGCCGAAATGCTCCCCGTCCACCGCCTGGGGCGCCACGAACACCCGTCCGCGCGATCCGCGGACCGCCTCGACGTAACGGCTGACATGGGGGCCGTAGGTCACGACCGCGTCCGCGTGACGGTAGAGGTGGCGGGTGGGCAGCCACGACAGCGCGTGAACGGGCGTGCGCGGGTGCTCCCACAGGGATGCCCACAGGACGAACGGCACGCCGCTGCGGCGTGCCGCGAGGTAGGCGCCGGGGAGGGCGAGCCGGCCACCGAGCCCGCAGACGACGGCCCGGTAGCGGCCCGAGGCGATCCGCCGCACGGCTCCCGCCTGCCCGCCTTCGTCGTGCGCAAGCACCTCCAGGTTCTCCGCCTCGGCGAGCATACGGAAGGGCTCCGAGCGGTAGTCGGTCACCGTGGTGGTGACGAGGCAGGCCGGCTTCTCCTTCACGCGAGCGCCTCGGCGTAGGCCTCGACGGTGGCCCTGCCGCAGGCCTTCCACGAGAAGCTTGCGGCGGCCGTGCGGCGCGCGGCCTCGGAGAGCTCCCGGTGGCGGCCGGGCTCGAGCGCGCCGGTGATCGCGGACGCCAGCGCGGGCACGTCGCCGGGCGGCACGAGCAGCATGCCCGGTCCCTCGGCGGCGATCTCCTCGGGCCCCCATTCGCCCCGGCATCCGATCGCGGGCAGCCCGCAGGCGAGCGCCTCGACGTAGGCGACGCCGAACGCCTCGTCCACGCTCGGCAGCGCCATGACGTGCCCGCGGGCAAGCTCGGCGAGCGCCTCGGCGGGCGCCATCCGGCCGCGGATCTCCACCACCTCGGCGATGCCGAGGGAGCCCGCGAGCGTCTCCAGGGCCCCAAGCTCGGGCCCTCCGCCGATCAGCACGGCGCGCAGCGCGGGGACCTCGTCGCGGGCGAGGCGGACGGCGCGCAGCACGTCGGCCTGGCGCTTGCGCGGCACGGCGTCTCCGAGGCTCACGACGGTGGGCCGCTCGTGGCGAGGGGGCGGCGGGTCCGGCGCGGCGGCGCCGAGGTGCACGACGCGCATGTGGTCGTCGCGGCCCGCGAGGGCCGCGGCGGCCCGGAGCGTCGCGCGGCTGTTGCACATCACGAGGCCGGCGGCCTGGAGCACGTCCGCGACGCGCGAGCGTGCGGCGGGTCGCTGAAGCTCGGGGCCGAGCACGTCGCCGCCGTGGACGGACACGCAGAGCGGCACTCGGCGCGACCGGCAGAACGGCAGCGCGGCGGCGCCGGCAGGCAGGGCGTAGTGGGCGTGGACGAGGTCGAGCGGGCGCTCGCGGTGGCGCCGCTCGAGCGCGCGGGTAAGGGGCCGGCGGGCCCAGCGGTCCCACCACGCGTAGGAGCCGCCGCGCGGCGGGGCGACGAAGCGCACGTACTGCGCCTCGATCCCGTCGCGGACCTCGCGGGCGGGCTGGCGGAGCGCCTCGGCCGCGCGAGCCGGGGAGGCGCGCGGCGGCAGCGGCCGTTCGAGCACGAGCACGGAGACCTCCGCCCCCGCCTCACTCGCCGCGAGGGCCTGGCGGTGGGCCCAGACCCCGAGCGCCGGGTCGCGCCGGCGGGGGTAGTACTCCGCTGCGACGGCGACGTTCACGCCACGTCGCCGGCGCGGAGATAGGGCCTGCCGTCGAGAAAGGCGCGCGCCTCCTCGATCGCCGCCGCGGCGCTGTAGGTCGCCGCGACCGGGCCGCTCTCGTGCCGCACCGGCAGCGCGTCGACGATGCCCAGGCGCATGCCCCGCTCGCGGGCTACGGCGGCCCAGTGCAGGTCTAGGCCCCAGCCGTAGCGGAGGTCCGGGAACGGCATGAACTCCTCGGCGGAGTCCCTGCGGAAGGCGGTGACCGGCCCGATCTCGACGAAGGCGGACTCCCGAGCGAGCCCGGGGCGGCGGCGGGTGACGCGCCAGGCGGCATGGCTGGCCCTCGTCTGGGCGGGCTGGGCGAGCGCGAAGCCATGCTCCTCGCAGACGCCGACCATGCGGTCGAGGAAGGCTTCGGGCAGCACGACGTCGTCGTCCACCACGAGCGTCCAGTCAGCGGGCCCGCCGGCCCGCTCGAGCAGCAGGTTCAGGTTCTGGAACTTGCCCCGCTCGCCGGCTTCGCCCAGCTCCAGGCGGACGTCGTGGCGGGTGGAGGCGAGGCCCGCCGGGGCGCCCGTCCCGCGGTGGACGCACATGACGAGGATCGTCCTCCGGGGCGCGGACGCGGCCGCCCCGTCCAGCCTGCGCGCGGCGCCGCCGGCGCGCAGCCGCAGGTCGAGCGCGGCGTCGGCGAGCCGCGCCAGTGCGGTGCGCCGGATCCCGGCGACGTGCCCGGTCTCCCCGGAGAGGAAGGTGGCGGGGTCGGGGCCCGTCATCTCGGTCTCACGGCCTCGACCGTGCGCCCGAGCGAGTGCGCTCCCATCACGAGCCCCTGGGGGCAGGCGCGCCGCACGGTGTGCCAGCCGCAGCCCGCGAGCACGCGCAGCTCGCGCGACAGCGAGGGCTCGGCGCCGCGGCGGGCGTCGAACGCTCGCAGGTTGCGCCCGCGGTGGTAGGCGCTGCGCATCAGCGAGCGCAGCCGCGCGTCGTCGCCCGTGCGGCGGTGGTCGAGCCAGGGGGCGGCGGCGTACCAGACCCTCCCGCCGGCGGCGCGCAGGCGCTCGAGCCACTCCTCCTCGTCCCCGCCAGTCGGGAGCGACTCGTCGAAGGGCCCGGCCAGCTCGACAGCTCGCCTGCGGACGAGCATGTTCGCGCTCCAGACGAGCTCGGCCTCGCGATCGTCCGGTCCGAGGTCGAGCGTGGTGACCGGCGGAGCCTCGCGGCCGCACATGCGGGGCGCCGGGCCCTCCAGGCTCGCGCGGATCGGGCCGCCGATCACGTCGGCCTCGGGATGGCGCTCGGCAGCGTCGAGGTAGGCGCGCAGCCAGCCGGGTGGCGCCGCGATGTCGTCGTCCACCAGGACGATCAGGTCGGACGCGGCGGCGGCGATCCCCGCGTTGCGCGCCGCGTTCGCGCCTCGCGCCGGGTCGTGCCTCAGCGAGCGGGCGCCCGAGCGCTCGACGACGGACGGGGTGGAGTCGCGCGAGCCGTCGTCCACGACGACCACCTCGTGGCTGCCCACCTCCTGCGCGGCGATCGAGGCGAGCGCCACCTCCAGGTACGAGGCCCGGTCGGCCGTAGGCACGACCACGGAGACCAGCGGCGCGGGCACGGGCGCAGGTTAGCCTCCGGCGGATGCCCGCCCCCGACCTCGCGCTCGTCTCGCTGGGAACGACGCCCGGGCTTCGCCGGGCCGACGCCGCGTTCGCGGAGATGGCCCGCGAGGCCGGCGCCGACTGCGAGCTCGTCCCCGTTCGCATCGGGAGGGGCGCGGTCCTGCGCCGCCACCCGGCGCTCACCGACCTCGTGGAGTCGCTCTACGCGCGTCGCTCGGCGCGCGGTGGCGCGAGGGCGACCGTGTACTCGACGGTGACCGCCGCCCTGCTCCAGCCGGAGCGTCCCGGGCGTGTCGCCGTGCGCTTCGACTCGGCCGCCTCGCTCAACCGCCCCGGCATCGCGGGCGCCTGGCAGCGGCGGGTGGAGCGGCGGGTGCTCGCCCGCGCGGACCTGCTGCTTCCCTGGAGCGACGCCGCCCGCCTCGCCTCGCCGGGCGGCGCGCCGTCGGTCGTGCTCCCGGTCCCTGTCGAGGAGATCGGCGGCGGCGAGGAGCGCGACGTGGACGGCCTCGCCTACTGCGGATACCCCGAGAAGCGCGGCCTCGACATCCTCTGCGCCGCGTGGGGTGACAGCGGCGGGCGGCTCGTGATCGGCGGGATCGACGCGGAGCGCGGCCGAGAGTGGCTGGCGCGCCGGGGAGTGGCGGAGCCGCCGGGGACGGAATGGCTCGGCGCCCTGCCGCGCGCCCAGTGGCTCGACTGGGTCACGCGGGCACGCGTCTTCATCAACGCCTCCCGCCGCGAGGATCACGGTCTCGCGCAGCTGGAGGCGCTCGCCGCCGGCTGCGCTCTCGTCACGGTCCCCTCGCCCGGGCCGTACGCGGCGCTCGCCCTGGCGCGGGAGCTCAACTCCATCCTGGTCGCGGCCGACGTGTCCGCGGGGGCGCTGGGCGGCTCGATCCGCTCGGGCCTCGCGCTGGGCCGCGCCGAGCTCGCGGCCTACCGCGAGCGCGCGCTCGGGCTGATCGCGCCGCACCGGCCCGACGCCGTCAGGGCGACGATGCGCGACGAGGTCCTGCCGAGGCTCCTCGGATGAGCTCCCCGCGGGTGCTCGTGCTGCACAACCGCTACCGGCTCGCGGGCGGCGAGGAGCGCGCCGTCGAGCTGCACCTGCGGTCGCTTCGGTCGGCGGGCGTGGAGCACCGCCTGCTCGAGCGGAGCTCCTCCGACACCGGCCGCGGGGCGGCTGCGCGCGCCCTGCTCGCCGGTGGTCGCGACCCGGGCGAGGTGGGCGACGCGGTGCGCTCGCTCGGCGCGAGCGTCGCCCACTTCCACAACATGCAGCCCCTGCTCGGCCCGCGCGCCCTGGCGGCGGCGCGCGACGCGGGCGCGGCGGTCGTCCTCCACCTGCACAACTTCCGGCTGTTCTGCGCGATCGGCGTGGCGTTCCGCGACGGCGAGCCCTGCTTTCGCTGCCGGCGCGGCCTCACCATCCCGGGGCTCGCGCTCAACTGCCGCGGCGCGCTGCCGGAGTCGGCCGTGTACGCCGCCGCGCTCTCGCGCCAGCTCCCGGCGGTGCTGGACGCGGTCGACCTGTTCGTCGCGCCGAGCCGCTGGGCGGTCGAGCAGCTCGTCCGCCTCGGCGTGCCGAGAGGACGGGTCGAGTCGCTCCCCCACTATCTGCCCGCCGAGCGGCTGGCCGACGCGTCGCGGGCCGATGCGGGCGAGTACGCACTGGCGCTCGGGCGCCTGACCCCCGAGAAGGGGATCGAGACAGCGATCGAGGCCGCGGCCGCGGCCGGCGTCCCGCTGCGCGTGGCGGGCGACGGGCCGCTCCGCGGCGACCTCGCTCGGCTCGCGGCCGCGCGGCGAGCGCCCGTCGAGATGCTCGGCCGGGTGCCGGAGGCGGAGCTCCGAGTGCTGCGGCGCGACGCTGCGATGCAGGTCGTCCCGACGCGCGGGCACGAGACGTTCGGGCTCGTCGCGCTCGAGGCGATGGGCGCGGCGCTCCCGGTGGTCGGGACTCGGGCCGGCGCGCTGCCGGAGGTGGCGGGCGCCGAGAGCTGCGTGCCACGCGACGATCCCGCCGCCCTGGCCGAGGCGATGTCGGAGCTGTGGGGGCACCCCGAGCGGCGGCGCGCCGGCGGCGACGCCGCTCTCGCCCGCGCAAGGGGCCTCTTCTCCGAGGAGCGCTTCCGCGAGCGACTGCTCTCGCTCTACGAGCTCGCGTGCGGCTTGCGCCAGACCTAGAGCGGCGGCTCGGCGGTCCCGTCGAGGCCGGGGTCCGCGAACGCCGCGGCGACCCCCGGGTAGTCGCGGCTCCCGTAGTCGTGGAATGTGACGACACCGCCGGGGATGACCGCCTCCTCCCAGGCGCGGAAGGTTCGCGATCCGGCGTCTCACCGGCGCGTGGCCACGACCGCGATCGTGCCCCCCCGGCGCGCCGCTGCGGCCGCGACCTCGATCCCGACGGCGACGGGCGCCAGGGGCAGCCCGGCGGCGAGCAGCGCGATGTCGCGGGCGCTGGGGCGGGCGTTGCGCTTCAGGAGGTGGAAAGGGAGGTTGGGCGTCATGCCCGCGCGGGCCAGGATCGCCATCCACATCGCGTGGGGGTTCTGCTCCCAGACCATGTGGCGCGTGCGCCCGGGCTCGAAGCCGGTGGCACCGAGCAGCGCCGCGAGCCCGGCTGGGGTGAGGTGGGTGCGGTGGCGCGGCGCGTCCCAGTGCAGCCAGCCCCCGCCGCCGATCCGGGCCTGGAGCGAGGCGGGGTTCGGGACGGCCACCAGGACGGCGCCTCCGGGGCGCAGCCAGTCGCGCACGCGCGCGAGCGCCGCTCGCGGGTCGTCGAGATGCTCGGTGACGTGCCAGAGCACGACCGCGTCGAGCCCCTCCTCGTCGTGGCTCTCGAGCGGCGCCGTCTCCACCGGGATCCCGGCGTCGCGGGCGCGCCGCGAGCTCCGCTCGGAGGGCTCGATGCCGCGGGCGTCGAAGCCCGCCTCCCGCAGCGCGGCGACGAGCCGGCCCGGCCCTGCGCCGGCGTCCAGCACGCGCGCGCCTGAGCCGAGGCCCGCGGAGCGCAGCATCCGCACCGGCTGGCCCGCGAAGCGCCGCTGCGCGGCGCGGACGACGAGGCGGGCCCGCGGCTCGACCGGCGCGTAGACGCCGGACTCGTAGGCCTCCGGGCCGGGCGGCGCGCCCGTCGTGACGGCGCTGCCGCAGGAGACGCAGCGGAGCAGCAGGTGGGAGGCGCGGTCCGATGGCTCGCCCGAGAGCACCTCCCGCCACGGGACGAGGGCGCCGCCGCAGGCGGGGCAGCTCACAGCTCCGCGCGGAGCCAGTCCGCGGTCGCGCGGATCCCCTCGCGCGGGCCGATCCGCGCCTCGAAGCCGATCAGCGTGCGCGCCTTCTCCACCGAGGGCCAGCGCCGCTGGACGTCGACGGGAAAGCTCTCCTCGTGCGCGAGGCTGAACTCGTCCGGCGGCAGGCCGGACTCCTCCCAGCAGATGCGCGCGATCTCGGCGACGGTCAGCTCATCGGATCCGGAGATGTTGAAGTCCTCGTTCTCGCCCGCGGGGTGCGACATCGCGGTGACGATGCCCTCGGCGATGTCGTCGACGTGGGTGAGCGTGCGCGTCTGCTCGCCCGAGCCGAAGATCGGCAGCGGTCGGGCGCCGGAGAGCGCCTTGCGGATCAGGTCGGGGACGACGTGCGCGATGCCCGGCTCGTCGTCGGGCATCTCGCCGGGGCCATAGGCGTTGAAGGGCCGGCAGATCGTGTAGGGCAGGCCGTGCTCGTCCTGGAGCGCGCGGCAGTGGACCTCGCCCGCGAGCTTCGAGAACCCGTAGGCCGACCAGGGGGCGGGGGTGTCGCGCAGGTCCGCCTCCTCCGTGGGGAAGCGGGTGGCGCGTTCGAAGACCATCGAGGAGGAGACGTACACGAGCCGCTCGGTGCGGGCCTCGAGAGCGGCGCGGAAGACCGAGTTGAGGAGAGCCGTGTTCACCTCGAGCAGCGTGTGCGGGAGCTTGTGGAAGTTCGCGATCCCGCCAACGATCGCCGCGAGGTGGATCACGTGCGTGCAGCCCGCGAGCGCCCTGTGGGCCTCCTCCTGCGACCTCAGGTCGCCCACGTGCACCTCGCACGCCTCGCGCATCCACTGGGGCGCGTCGCGCTGGTCGGAGACGCGGACGCTGAAGCCCGGGTCGGAGACGAGGCGGCGCACCACCGCGGAGCCGATCGTGCCGGCGCCGCCCGTGACGAGGACCCGGGTCAAGCCGGGCTCGGGACGAGCTCGTCGCCGAAGGCGAACACCTGGCCGGCGCCGCTGGCGTTCCAGGGATCGACGACGAGGGCGCCCGGCGGGACCATCGGGAAGATCCCGTCGTAGGCGGAGTGGTTGGTGGCTATCACGACGGCGTCGGAGCCGGCGAGCGCGGACGCGAGCGGCTCGGACTGGTCCGGGACGTAGGGGTCGTGGCGCGACACGCTCGCCAGCTCGCGCTCGAGCAGGCGGATCAGCTTCGCAGACAGCGAGTCGCGCAGGTCGTCGGAATCGCGCTTGAAGGTCAGCCCCAGCACGGTGACCTTGCGATCGCGCAGCGTGCCTCCGAGCCGGCGCTTGAGCCCCTCCACGAGGAAGAGCGGCACCGTCTCGTGGACGCGCGAGACGGCGAGCAGCATGCCCGGGGCGCTCGAGCGCTCCTCCGAGAAGGCGAAGTCCTTGCGCAGGCAGGTGCCCGCGGTGAGCCCGGGAGCCGCTATGCCGCCGCGCGGGTAGTCGCGGTTGATCAGGTCGATCACCTCGAACACGTTCGCGTCGTGCTGCTCGCAGTTCATCATCAGCAGGTTGGGGAGCGCGAACTCCGTGTAGCGCAGGATGTTGGTCCAGATCTTCGCCAGCTCGGCCTGGACGGGGGTGGTCTGGACGATCTCGGCGCCGAACGCCGTGAAGGGCTCGGCGGCGCGCTCGCCGGAGCCCGGACCGACGCCGCCCACGATGCAGGGCAGCGTCGCGATCTCCTCGAGGAAGCGGTTCGTCGCGATCCGCTCGGGAACGTGGGCCACGAAGACGTCCTCGCCGACGCGGAACCCGCGGCGCTGCTCGAGCCAGCCCGCGACCCAGTCGGTGGTGCCGGGGGCGACGGTCGAGCGCAGGATGATCGTGTGCCCCTCGCGCAGGTGCGGGAGGAGCGCGTCGAGGGCGTCGCGGATCTGTGAGATGTCGATCTCGATCTGCGCGAAGGCCGGAGTGCCGATCGTGAGCACGATGTGGTCGGCGGCGGCGGCCTCGCGGATGTCGGAGGCGAGCTCGAGCTTCGGGCCGACCCGGTCGAGCAGCTCCTGGGTGCCGGTCTCGCGGAACGGCATCCGGCCCGTGCGGATCGCGTCGAGCACGGCCGGCTCGCGGTCCACGCCCACGACCCGCAGGCCGCGGTCGGCGAAGGACAGCGCGAGCGGGAGACCGATCCGCCCGAGCCCGACGACTGCGACCGACGTCATTGCGATGGGCGCCGTTCGCGCGCGAGCTGCCGCCCGAACGCGAGCATGAAGCGGGGGTTGTAGTAGAGGTAGCGCGGAAGCAGGCGGCGGGGCTCCTGGGCGATCCGGTAGGTCCACTCGAGGCCGCGGTCCTGCATCCAGCCGGGCGCCTGGGAGATGCGGCCCGCGTGGAAGTCGAACGCGGCGCCGACGGCGCACATCACCGGCACGTCGAGGCGCTCGCGCATCCGGGCCATCCACTTCTCCTGCTTGGGCACCCCGATCCCGACCCAGAGGACGTCGGGCGCCGCCTCGTTGATCTGCGCGCAGATCGCGTCCTCCTCCTCGCCGGTGAGCGGGCGGAAGGGCGGGGCGTAGCCGCCCACGATGCGGATGCCGGGATGGCGCCGGCGGAGCTGGAGCGCGAGCTGGACGAGCGCGCCCTGGTCGCGGCCGCCGTAGAGCCAGACCCGATGCCCGCGCTCGACACAGCGGTCGGTGTAGCGGCGCATCAGCTCGGGGCCGTACACGCGCTGCTCGAGGTCCTCGCCGAGCATGTTCGCGGCCCAGACGAGCGGCATGCCGTCCGGGACGGTGAGGTCGGAGCGCAGAAGCGCCTCGCGCATCTCGCGGTCGCGCTGCGCGACCATCACGGCGTGGACCGCGACGCAGCAGACGTACCCGGGCTCGCGGCGGGCGACCATGCCGTCCATCACGTTCATCGCCTCGTCGTAGTCGGTCAGCGCGATCGGGATGCCGAGAATGTCCCGGCGCGTGATGTCGGCGGCGAGCGGGAGCCCGTCCACGGCCACGGCGGTGCTCGGGCCCGCCTGCTGGGCGATGCTCGGCACTTCGGCGGTCTGTCGCTGCTCTGGGGTCAAGGGGGGTGCGGCCGGAGCGTGGTCGCGGCCGGCGCGTCCCTGGCAGACCCGCCGCGAAGCGCGCGCAAGTCTACCCGGAGATGGGGCGGGACCATGCGACAAGCCGGTCCCCGGTCTGGGTGAAAGACCCTCGCGAGCGCCCGAAGTTGCGCCCGCAACAAAGGTGCCAGGGACCGATTGTTCACGCCGCGCACCGCCGCGGCGGGCCTCGGCCGCTAGCCTGCCGCCGGCATGAAGGCCGTGATCCTCGCCGGCGGGGTGGGAAGCCGGATCAGCGAAGAGACCCAGGTGCGCCCGAAGCCGATGGTCGAGATCGGGGGGCGGCCGATCCTGTGGCACATCATGAAGATCTACGCCTCGCACGGGATCACGGAGTTCGTGGTCTGCCTCGGCTACAAGGGCTACTTCATCAAGGAGTACTTCGCGAACTACTACCTCCACGCGTCCGACGTGACCTTCGACCTCGGCACCGGCGAGACGGAGGTGCTCCAGGCCGAGTCCGAGCCCTGGCGCGTCACGCTCGTCGACACCGGTGAGAGCACGATGACCGGCGGCCGTCTCAAGCGGGTGCTCCCGTATCTGGAGGGCGAGGACGCATTCTGCTTCACCTACGGGGACGGGGTCTCCGACCTCGACATCGGCGCGCTCGTCGACTTCCATCGCGAGAGCGGCCGCCTCGCCACCGTCACGGCGGTGCAGCCGCCGGGTCGCTTCGGCGCGCTCGAGGCCGAGGGCGAGGCCGTGCGGGCATTCGTCGAGAAGCCGCACGGCGACGGCTCGTGGATCAACGGCGGCTTCTTCGTCCTCTCGCCCGAGGTCGGGCGCTACATCGACGGCGACGACACCGTCTGGGAGAAGGAGCCGCTCGAGCGGCTGGCGGGCGAGGAGCAGCTCGGCGCCTACCGTCACGACGGCTTCTGGCAGATGATGGACACGCTGCGCGACAAGAACCTGCTCGAGGACCTGTGGGCAAGGGAGGCTCCGTGGAAGGTCTGGCGGTAGATCCCGCGTTCTGGTCAGGGAAGCGCGTCCTCGTCACCGGGCACACGGGCTTCAAGGGCGGCTGGCTCTGCCTGTGGCTGCGCGAGCTGGGCGCCGAGGTGGCCGGCTTCTCGCGCGGCGTGCCGACCGTGCCGTCCCTGTGGGAGGCGATCGGGCTGGCGGCCGACATGGAGTCGCTCGAGGGGGACATCCGCTCGCCGGAGCAGATCGCGGCCGCCGTCGCAAAGGCGCGCCCGGACGTGCTCGTGCACATGGCCGCCCAGCCGATCGTGCGGCGCTCCTTCCGCGACCCGATCGAGACCTACGCGACGAACGTGATGGGAACCGCCCACACACTCGAGGCGGTGCGCTCCTGCGACTCCGTCCGCGCGATCGTCTCGGTCACGACCGACAAGTGCTACGAGAACCGCGAGTGGATCTGGCCCTACCGCGAGGTCGACGGCCTCGGTGGCCACGACCCCTATTCCTCCAGCAAGGGCTGCGCCGAGATCGTGACCTCCGCCTACCGCCGCTCGTTCTTCGAGCAGGCAGGGGTCGGCATCGCCTCCGCGCGCGCCGGCAACGTGATCGGCGGCGGCGACTGGGCGGAGGACCGCCTCGTGCCCGACGTGATGCGTTCGGCGCTCGACGGGGGCACGCTCGCGATCCGCAACCCGAACGCCGTGCGGCCCTGGCAGCACGTGCTGAACCCTCTGGCCGGATACCTCCGCCTCGTCGAGCGCATGTGGGAGGCGCCGGCCGAGCTGTCGGGCCCGTACAACTTCGGCCCCGGCGAGCACGACGTGCAGCCCGTCCACTGGATCATCGAGCGCCTGACCGAGGCGTGGGGCGAGCCGATCCCCTGGGAGGCCGACCCGGGTGAGCACCCGCACGAGGCGACCTTCCTCAAGCTCGACTCGTCGAAGGCTCACACCGAGCTCGGCTGGCTCCCGCGCTGGGACCTCGGCGAGGCGCTCGACCGCATCGCCGCCTGGTACCGGGCGCTGCGCGACGGCGGCGACATGCGCGAGGTCGCGCTCGGCGAGATCCGCGCCTACCAGACGGGCGAGGGCTGATCGCCCTGGCCGCCGGCTGCCGCTTCTGTGGGACACCGCTCGAGCGGGTGTTCGTCGACCTCGGGATGTCGCCCGTGGCGAACGCCTACCTGAAGCCCGAGCGGCTCCACCAGATGGAGCCGTTCTACCCGCTGCGGGTGCTCGTCTGCGAGGGCTGCCTGCTCGTGCAGCTCGAGGAGTTCGAGAGCCCGGAGGAGATCTTCTCCGACTACGCCTACTTCTCGTCGTACTCGAGCTCCTGGGTGGACCACTGCCGCCGCTACGTCGAGATGGCCGTCGAGCGCTTCTCGCTCGGCGGGGGCTCGCACGTGGTGGAGATCGCCTCGAACGACGGCTACCTCCTCCAGTGGTTCGGCGAGCGTGGCGTTCCCGTGCTCGGCGTGGAGCCCGCGGCGAACGTGGCGGAGACGGCGCGGGAGAAGGGCGTCGAGACGGTCGTCGAGTTCTTCGGGCGCGAGACCGCGGCCAAGCTCGCCGCCGGGCGCCAGGCGGACCTCCTTA
This sequence comes from Thermoleophilaceae bacterium, assembly GCA_035553855.1. GTDB lineage: Bacteria > Actinomycetota > Thermoleophilia > Solirubrobacterales > Thermoleophilaceae > JBBDYQ01. The sequence continues at coordinate 18,253 of DATMJO010000081.1, forward strand.
TCGGCAACAACGTGCTCGCGCACGTGCCCGACCTGAACGACTTCGTCGCGGGGATGAAGGCGCTGCTCGCCCCCGGCGGGACGATCACGATGGAGTTCCCGCACCTGCTCCACCTGATCGAGCAGGGCGAGTGGGACACGATCTACCACGAGCACTTCTCGTACTTCTCCTGGACGACCGCCAAGCGGGTCTTCGAGCATCACGGCCTGCGCCTCTACGACGTCGACGAGCTGCCCACACACGGCGGCTCGCTGCGCATCTACGGCTGCCACGCGGACGAGGACTTCGAGCAGACCGCTGCGACCGCCGGCCTGGAGCGCCGCGAGGCGGAGGCGGGGATCGACCGCATGGAGACCTACGACGCCTTCGAGCGGCGCGTGCGCGAGCACCGCTGGGACATCGTCGAGTTCGTCCTCGCCGAGAAGCGCAGGGGGGCCTCGATCGCCGCCTACGGCGCGGCGGCCAAGGGCAACACCCTCCTCAACTACACCGGCATCGGCCGCGACATCCTCGACTACGTCGCCGACCTGAACCCCGTGAAGCAGGGCCGCTTCCTGCCCGGCACGCACGTCCCGGTGGTCTCGCCGGACCGGATCGCCGAGACGAAGCCCGACCTCGTGCTGATCCTCCCGTGGAACCTCCGTGACGAGATCGCCGAGCAGCTCTCCTACGTCCGGGACTGGGGCGGCCGCCTCGCCGTCCCCGCGCCGGAGGTGCGGGTGCTCGAGTGAGGTTCCGGGGGACCGGCCTCGAGGGGGCGTTCGTGATCGAGCTGGAGCGCCTCGAGGACGAGCGCGGCTGGTTCGCGCGGACCTTCGACGCCGAGGTCTGGCGTGAGCGCGGGCTCGACCCGGCGAACCTCCAGCAGAGCGTCTCCCACAACGCCCGGGCGGGCACGCTGCGCGGGATGCACTACCAGGAGGATCCGCACGGCGAGGACAAGCTGGTGCGCTGCGCCCGCGGCGCGATCTACGACGTGATCGTCGACCTACGGCCGTCGTCTGCGACCTATCGCCGCTGGTTCGGCATCGAGCTGACACCCGACTCGGGCCTCGAGCTGCTCGTGCCGAAGGGCTTCGCCCACGGCTTCCAGACGCTCGAGGACCGGAGCGACGTGCTCTACGGCATGTCCACCCCGTTCGTCCCGGGGGCCGGGCGCGGCGTGCGCTTCGACGACCCGGCATTCGGGATCGAGTGGCCCGAGCCGCCCGCGGGCGGCCTCGTGATCTCCGAGCGCGACCGCTCCTACCCCGACTTCGAGCGATGAGCCGCGTGCTCGTCACCGGAGCGAGCGGCTTCATCGGCCGCCGTGCCCTGGCGCCGCTCGTCGAGGCGGGGCTGGAGGTGCACGCCGTCTCGCGCTCGGCGCCGCCCGAGGATCTCGCGGCCGCGGCGGAATGGCACACCGCGGACCTGCTCGACCCGGCGGCGGGACCGGCCCTCCTCGACCGCCTGCGCCCCGAACGCATGCTGCACCTCGCCTGGTACGCCGAGCACGGGCGCTTCTGGTCCTCGCCCGAGAACCTGCGCTGGGTCGAGTCCTCGCTCGGCCTGCTGCGCGCCTTCGAAGCGGCCGGCGGCTCGCGCGCCGTGATCGCCGGGAGCTGCGCCGAGTACGACTGGGAGGGCGTGGACGGCCCGCTCGCCGAGCGCTCCTCGCCGCTGCGCCCCGCCACGCTCTACGGGACCGCGAAGAACGCGCTGCGCGAGGTGGCCGAGGCCTGGGCGCCGGGCGCCGGCGTCTCGCTCGCTTGGGGCAGGGTCTTCTTCCTGTACGGGCCTGGGGAGCACCCCGACCGCCTCGTCGCCTCGGTGGCGCGGCGGCTCGTCGCGGCCGAGGAGGCGCCGACCTCGGAGGGCTCGCAGCGGCGCGACTTCATGCACGTCGACGATGTCGCGGGCGCCTTCGCCGCGCTCACGCTGTCCGGCGTGGAGGGCCCCGTGAACATCGGCACGGGCGAGGCCGTCGCCGTCAGCGAGGTTGTCGGCGCCGTTGCTCGCGCAGCCGGTCGTCCCGACCTCGTGCGGGCGGGCGCGCTCGAGACGCGCCCCGGCGAGCCTCCGCTACTCGTGGCCGACGCGACGCGCCTGCGCTCCGAGGTGGGCTTCGCGCCGCGAGTCGGCCTGGAGGAGGGCGTCGCGGGGGCGGTCGACTGGTGGCGCGCCCGCTGAAACAGTGCCAGGCACTGTTTCACCGGCCCCCCGCTGAAACAGTGCCTGGCACTGTTTCAGCCGATTCGCCGCGGCCGCCGCCGCGCCGGACGCGACAATCGCCCCGCCATGGCCGCCACCGACGACCCGCTGCCTGAGGGCGCGCCCGCAGCGGGCGCGGAGATCCTCGACACCTCGGCGGCCGGGCCGGCGGCGCTGCGGGGCAGCGCGCTCCGCACCGCGGGCTACGCCGCGGGCGTGCTGCTGAGCCTCGCCTCCGCCCCGCTGCTCATCCGCCACCTCGGCGTCGAGGACTTCGGCCGCTACGTGACGGTCCTCTCGATCGTCACGCTGGCGGGCGGGATCACCGAGGCGGGCCTGAACGCGATCGCCCTGCGCGAGTACGCCTCGCGCGACGGCGCCGGGCGGGCCGAGGCGATGCGCAACCTCGTGGGCATCCGCCTCGTGCTCACGGCGGCGGGCGTGCTCGGCGCCGTGGGCTTCGCGCTCGCGGCGGGTTACGACTCGACCTTCGTGCTGGCGACCGCCGCCGCCGGTGCGGCCTTCCTGGTGCAGGTGATGCAGACGCTGTACGCAGTGGCCCTCCAGGGCAACCTCCGCTTCGGCTGGATCACGGCGGCCGAGCTGCTACGCCAGGTGCTCGCGGTGGCCGGGCTCGTCGTGCTCGTGATCGCGGGCGCGGGTCTCGTCCCGTTCCTGGCGATCCAGATCCCGGCGGCGGCGGCCGCGCTCTGCCTCACCGTCGTCCTCGTGCGCCGGCTCATGCCGCTCCGCCCGGCGTTCGACCGCTCGCGCTGGTGGCCGCTCCTGCGCGACACGGTCCCGTTCGCGATCGCGGTCGCCCTCCACACCACCTACTTCCGCATCGCGATCATCCTCATGTCGCTGATCGCGACCGAGCTCGAGACCGGCTATTTCGCCACCTCCTTCCGGGTCGTCGAGGTCGTCGTCGCGATCCCTCCGCTCGTGATCGGCGCCGCGTTCCCCATCCTCGCCCGGGCGGTCCGCGACGACTCCGCCCGCTTCGAGTACGCATCCGGGCGGATCCTCGAGCTGGCGCTGATCATGGGCGTGCTCATCGCGCTCCCGCTCGCGCTCGGCGCCGCCTCGGTCATGCACGTGCTCGGCGGTGCCGACGCCGAGCCGAGCACGCCGGTGCTGCGCATCCAGAGCGGGGCGATCGTCCTGACCTTCCTCGCCGTCGCCGCGAGCTACGTGCTGCTCTCGCTCCGGCGCCACCGGCCGCTCCTGATCGCGAACCTGGCCGCGCTCTCGGTCGCCGTCGGCCTGGTGCTCGCGCTCGCTCCCGGGATGGGCGCGGAGGGGGCCGCGATCGCGACGGTCGCCGGCGAGCTCGCGCTCGCGGGGGTGATGGTCGGCCTGCTCGCCTCGAGCAGCCGCGGGCTCCTCGGCTTCCTGCGAGCGCTGCCGGCGATCGCCGCCGCCGCGGGCGCGGCGGCGCTCGTCGTCTTCGTCCCGGGCCCGCCGCCCTGGGTGGACGCCATCCTCGCGGCGGGGATCTACGTGGGCCTGCTCCACCTCTTCGGCCGCTTCCCGCCCGAGGTCCGGGACGCGCTGCGGGGCCGCGCGGCCTGACTGCTAGCGTCGCGCCGCCCATGCCCCCGTGCCCCTTCTGCGGCGGCCCCGGCGAGGCGGCGCTCAGGACGACCGACCGCAACCGCCGCATCGGCCGCGACCGCTTCACCTACCTGCGCTGCCGCGACTGCCGCACGCTGTTCCTCGCCGATCCCCCGGACGACCTCGGGGCCCACTACGACGAGGAGTACTTCGTCCTCCCCCCGCTGGAGGCGCTCCGCGCGGAGGCCGCCCGCGAGTCGTGGCGGATGGACCTGCTGAGGCCGTTCGCGAGCGGCGGGAGGCTGGTGGAGGTCGGACCGGGGAACGGGATCTTCGCCGTGCAGGCCAGGGACGAGGGATTCGAGACCGTCACGATCGAGCGCGATCCCGGAGCGTGCGCCTACCTGCGTGAGACGGTGGGGGTGGAGGCCATCGAGAGCGACGCTCCCGAGGAGGTCCTGCCCGGCCTCGGCCCCTGTCGCGCGATCGCGCTCTGGCACGTCCTGGAGCACCTCCCTCGCCCCGCCGCGCTGCTCGAGGCGGCGGGTGCGGCCCTCCAGCCTGGTGGCGCCCTGCTCGTGGCGGTGCCGAACCCCGACTCGCTCGGGCTGCGCGTGCTCGGGAGGCGCTGGCCGCACATCGACGCGCCGCGGCACCTGGCGCTCGTCCCCTCGGACGCGCTCGTGGAGAGGGCGGCGGCCCTCGGCCTGGAGACGGCGCTCATCACGACCGACGACCCCGGCGCCCGCCACTGGAACCGCTTCGGCTGGGAGTTCGCGCTGCGCTCCACCCGTTCCCGCCACCCGCGCGTGGTCGCGGCCCGCGCCGCGGCGGGCGTGATCGCCGCCGCGCTGTCGCCGCTCGAGCGCCGCCCGGGCCGCGGCTCGGCCTACACGGTGGTGCTCCGCAAGGCGTGAGCGCCCGCGTCGGCCTCATCCACCTCGCCTCCGGGTCGCTCGGCCCGGAGCCGCTCGCCGCGTTCCTGCGCTCCTACGCCGAGCACGACGCGGGCGTCGAGCACGACCTGCTCGTGGTCCTCAACGGGGTCGCCACCGAGCGCGACGCCGAGCCGTTCCGCGCGCTGCTCGAGGGCCACGACCACGGGACGCTGATGGTCGAGCGCCGCGTCACCGACCTCGCGGCCTACCGCGGCGCGGCCGAGGCGCTGGAGCGCCCGCTCCTGTGCCTGACGAACGCGCGCAGCGTCGTGCTCGCCGGCGGCTGGCTCCAGCGGCTCACCGGCAAGGCCGCCCTCACCGACGTCGGCGCCGCCGCCACCACCGGTACCTGGGAGAGCCACCTGACCGGCGCGACGACGCCCGTCCCGCGAGGTGACATGAGCGCGTTGCGCCGTGCCGCGGCGGAAGCGGCCCGTATCGCGATGCTCCCGCGCTACCGGCGCGCCTTCCTGCCCTTTCCGAACCCGCACCTGCGGACGAACGCCTTCGCGATCAGGCGCGAGCTGTTTCTCTCGCTCGAGTGGCCGGAGCCCCGCTCCAAGTTCGCGGCGCACGCGCTCGAGAGCGGCCGCGAAGGCATGACCCGCCAGCTCACCGCGCGCGGGCTGCGCTGCGTCGTGGTCGGGCGCGACGGGGCCGAGTACGGACCGAACGACTGGCCGCGCAGCCGCACCTTCCGCTGCGGCGGCCAGGAGAACCTGCTCGTCGGCGACCGCCGGACCGAGCAGTACGAGCGGGCGGACGCAGTGGAACGGAGGCGGCTCGCCGAGCTCGCCTGGGGCCCTGGCGTCACGCCCTGACGCGCGGGTCCTCGAAGACCTCGGCGAGCGTGCGGTGCGCGCCGTCCAGCGGCTTGGGGTCCCAGTGCGGGAACTGGCCGCGAGCGCGGTGGGAGAGGAAGCGGAGCGCCCCGAACGCCTTGCGCGGCAGGACGCGCTGCAGCAGCGCCGCGGCGCGCCCCGCGACTCCCCAGGCGAGCCGCCCGGCGTGGCCCTGGTGCGCGCGGATCGCGGCGAGGTCGTCCGGCCCGAGCGTGCCGTCCACATACACCTGCTCGTACACGTGGGCGATCTGCAGGAGGCGGTAGCGGCGCCGGGACGGAGGGGCGCCGATCTCCGCACCGTGCGAGCGGTGGAGCTCGTCGAGAGCCGAGAGCCAGCCGGTGTTGATGTTCGACCCGGGCATCGGCCCGCCGGCCGCCGCGCCCGGGTCGAGGAACTCCCGCCCCTCCTTCTCCCGGGCCTGGGCGTGGAAGAAGCCGTACGACTTCGGGGTGACGCCGATCACCACGAGCGGCTTCGGCTCGACGAGGATCCGGCGCGCCCGCAGGAAGGCGGCGTTCATCGCGTAGTAGTCCGGGAACTCCGAGCGGAACACCGGGCCGTCGCGCCCGAGGTCGTCAAGCAGGGCCCGCCCGAGCCAGGCGAACTGCATGTTGAACCCGTAGCGCAGGCGGAACTCCATCGCCTGGCGCACGAGCCGGCGCGCCCGCTCCGGCGCGAGCGCGAAGGGCTCGTCGCGGCCGCGCATGAAGGTGGCGTAGGAGTAGTCGCGCAGCAGGCCCTCCGGGTGGTCCGGCATCACGCCGGGGTAGGAGAACAGCCATGCGCCCGTGTAGACGAGGTCGGGCCGCTCGAAGCGCTCCGCCAGCTCGCCGAAGCGCGCGAGCGCGCCCGGCACCAGCCCGTCGTCGTCGCCCAGCATCAGCGCGTAATCGCCGCTCGCGTGCTCGAGCGCGTTGTTCCAGTTCTCGGTGACGGGGAGCAGGCGCTCCGTGCGCACGTACACGATGCGCGGGTCCGCGAGCGACTCGAGGTGGCCCGCGATGTCGTCGGTCGAGTCGTTGTCGGAGACGACCAGCTCCCACTCCGGCCCGCCCTCCTGCCGCAGCACCGTCTCGACCGCGTAGCGGAGGTACTCGAGCCGGTTGCGGGTGGGCAGCAGCAGGGAGACCTTCACCGCGAGACCTCCTCGAGCGTCGCGACGATCGTCGCCGCGGTGCCCTCCCAGCCGAACCCGGCGGCGCGTTCGCGGGCACGGGCGCCCAGCTCGGCCCGCCGCGCGGGGTCGCCCAGCAGGCGCTCCAGCGCTTCGGCGATGGAGGCCTCGGACTCGGGGTCGCAGTACTCGGCGGCGTCGCCACCGACCTCCGGGAGGCTGGAGCGGTCGGAGGTGACCACAGCCGCTCCCGCGCCCATCGCCTCGAGCACCGGCAGGCCGAAGCCCTCGCCGAGTGACGGGTAGCAGAAGACGGCGCAGGCGCCGTAGAGCGCGGCGAGCTGCTCGTCGCTCACGAACCCGAGGCTGATGCAGCTCTCGCCGAGCGAGGCCAGCGCGCGCTCGGTCTCGCCCGTCTCCCAGCCGCGCGGGCCGACGACGACGAGCGGATGGGCTTCGCGGAGACCCGGCGGCAGCGACGCGTAGGCCGCGACGAGGCGCGGCAGGTTCTTGCGCGGCTCGAGCGTGCCCGCCGCGAGCACGAAGCCGCGGGGCGGGACGCCCGCGGGCAGCTCGCCGGGTTCGGGCAGCGCGCCGCCGAGGGGGGCGACCCGGACCTTGCCCCTCGCGGCGGGGAAGCGCTCGGTCAGTGCCCGCGAGGTCGCCTCCGAGGGCGTCACGATCGCGGCCGAGCGGCGCACGCAGCGACCAAGCGTCGCGCGCTCGATCCAGACCGTCCGCAGGCGCGGGCGGAGCGCCGGGTCGAAGGGGATCAGGTCATGAACGACCGGCACGGCGGGGACCGAGAGGAACCAGGTCGTGAGGTACGAGTTCGTGGACAGGAAGGCGTCGCACTCCGCGCTCGCGCGCCTCGCCGCCCGCAGGTGCCAGAGCGGGTCCGGTTCGCCGGAGAGCCGCCACTCGAAGCGCTCGCCGAGGGCCGCGCCGTCCCACGCCCGGCGGGCGTAGAGGCGCCAGTCGTGCCCGTCGTCTCCGGTGGCGAGGGCCCGCAGGACCTCCCGCACGAAGCGGCCCCGCCCGGCGGGCTCGTCCGCCGCCGCCCGCGCGTCGATCCCGAAGACGCTCACCGCTCGCTCCGGCGCTGCCATGCCCGCTGGACGGGCGCCGGCGCCAGGTGGAACGCGACGTGCCGGGCGTTGCGGCGCGGGATCGCGGCGGCGCACGAGGCCGCGAGCCGGAGCCGCCCCGGCCGGCCGAGCGGCGCGAAGACCGGCGAGCGCCAGCCGATCTCGGCGAGCACCTGCCGCGCGATCACGAGGTGGGGCACCTTCGCCTGCGCCCGCGGGAGCCGCGAGACGCCGACGTTCTTCGCGGTGCTCTCGCTCGCCCCGCCGAGCTCGAACGTGATCGAGGTCTCCGCCACCCGCGCGATCCGCCCGCTGAAGGCGAGCCCGGCGACCCGCAGCCAGTCGAAGCCGAGCACCCGGCGAAGCGGCGGCTGGGCCGCGAGGGCCTCGCGGCGGATGAGCCCGTAGAACGGCGCGTTGTCCTCGACCGAGCCGAAGTAGGCGCGCACCCGCTCGGCCGGATCCGGTTGCATCAGCTCCAGCGGGCGCCCGAACGGCACCTCGGCGCCGTCGCGCAGGTAACGGGCGCGCCCGGCGGCCACGCTGAGGCCCGCGTCGCCCGCGAGCGCCGCGAGGCAGCGCTCGATGTAGTCGGGGGCGATCAGGTCGTCGTCGGCGACGAGCATCGCGAACTCGCCGCCCGCCGCCTCGAAGGCGGCGTTGAAGTTCGCCTCCGGGCCGATGTTCCGCGGATGGCGCACGTAGCGCACGCGCGCGTCGCGCTCCGCGATCTCCCGGGCGATTTGCTCGGTGCCGTCGCCCGAGGCGTTGTCCAGGATCGTGACCTCGATCCGCTCGTGGGTCTGGCGGAGCACGGACTCGACCGCACGCGTGAGCCGCTCCGCGCGGTTGAAGGTGGGCACCCCGATGCTGACGAGCGGCTCGCTCATGGGCCCCCGAGCGCGCGGCGGTAGCTCGCGAGCGTCGCCCGCGCCGACTCCTCCCATGAGAAGAGCTGCGCGCGCTCGGGACCCGCTGTCGCGAGGCGCTCGCGCAGCGTCTCCTCGCCCAGCAGGCGGGTGATCGCCTCTGCGATCCCACCGACATCGCGGGGGTCGAACATGAGCGCGGCATCGCCTGCCACCTCGGCCAGCGCGGGGGCGTTCGAGCAGGCGACCGGCGCGCCGCGCCGGAGCGCCTCCAGGACGGGCAGACCGAAGCCCTCGGCCAAGGAGGGGAACACGAACGCGTCGCACGCCCGGTAGAGCCCGTCCAGCGTGCGGTCGTCCACCCAGCCGGGCAGGCGCAGCCGGTCCTCGACGCCGGCCCGGGCGGCGTGCGCGCGCAGGTCACGTTCGTAGGAGGTCGAGTAGCCGGGCGCCACCAGCACCGCGTCCGGGATGAGGGCGAGCGCGTCGAGGAGGCCCTCGAGGTTCTTGTGGGCCCGCAGCGCGGTGACCGTGAGGATCATCGGTTGGCCGCCGGGAACCCCGAAGCGGCGGCGCAGCTCCTCGGGATCCGCCGGGCGCGCGAACTCCGGCGCCCCGGGACCGTTGCGCGCGACGTCGACCCGTGAGGGGTCCACACCGAGATGGCGCACGATGTCCACCTTCGCGGCGTTCGAGACCGCGATCACCCGCCGCGAGCGGCGCGCGGCGAGCGGGGCGAGCAGAGCCATCCCGCGGGCCATGAGGCCGGTGTGCGCCTGCGGGGCCGTCAGGTAGTTGAGGTCGTGGATCGTCGTGACCTGCGGGACGCCGGGCAGGACGGGCGCGGTCGTGAAGAGGTTGTGGAGGAGGTCCGGCCGCGAGCGGCGGAGCGCGCGGACGAGCGTCGTCTGCTCCGCGACCACCCGCCGCGCCCGGCTGCGCGAGACGACGGGCAGCTCCTCGACGCTCACCCGGGAGCCGGCCGCCCACGGCTCGGCGGCGAGCGACGGGGCGCCCTCCCGCGACGCCAGGACGGTCAGCCGCAGCTCCGGCTCGGCCTCGGCGAGCGCCGGGATCAGCCGCCGCGCGTACAGCTCGAGGCCGCCTGTCTCCTCGGGGACGAGGTGGAGGACGTTCAGCGCGACGTGCACGCTCAGAGCCGGGTGTAGGCCTCGACGACGCGTCCGAGCGAGCCCTCGAGCGAGAGCCGCTCGCGGTTGGCGCCGAACCAGGCGGCGGTGGAGCGGCGCAGCGCGGGGCCCGCCTCGTGCGCGCGCACGATCGCGTCGGCGAGGTCGCCGGGGGAGGCGGACGGGACGACGAAGCCGTTCACGCCGTCCTCGACCAGCTCGGTCGCGGCGTTGTCCGGCTCCGACACGACGACGCTCGGCGTCCCGCGCGCTGCGGCCTCCAGCACCACGAGCCCGTAGCCCTCGCGCATGGAGGGCAGCAGCATGCAGAGCGCGTCCTGGAGGGCGGCGTCCACGCGTTCCCCGCTCACGAAACCGGGCGTCGCGACGACCCCGGCGAGGCCCGCGCGCTCGACCGCCTCCAGCACGTCGCCGTGCTCGGGGCCGTCGCCGAGGATCTCCGCCCGCAGAGACGGGATGCGCTCGCGAGCCGCCGCGACGGCGGGCACGACCGCGTGCGCCCGCTTCTCGGGGATGTGGCGACCGGCGAACACGACGGCGGGCGGATCGGCGGACTCCTCCGAGGGCCGCTCCCCCCGCGGGACGTACTGGCCGTGGAGGACCTCGACCTCGCCGCGGAAACCGAGCGAGCGCAGGCGCTCGGCGTGCAGGCGGGAGAAGCAGAACGCGCGCTGCGGGACGAGCGCGCACAGCCGCTGCACGAGCCAGCCGACGCGGCCGGGCAGGCGCCCGAGGTAGCCCCGCCAGTAGCCGAGCGTCCAGACCTCGTGCCAGTCCACGACGACGCGGTAGCCCCCGAGCGGGCGGGCGAGCGCGGCGGCGAGAAGCGAGAAGTAGGGGAAGGAGGCGAGATGCACGACGTCATAGCGGCGGCCGCGGCGCAGGAGGTGCCAGAGGACGCCGGCGCCGAACACGAGCGGGGGCTCGATCCGCCGCCTGGGGCCGCGGTACAGCGGCATCCGGGGCCCCGCCGTCGCCACCGCGACGCCGGCCGGGGCGTCAGGGGTCTCGTCGCGCGCCCACTGGCGCAAGGTCAGGTAGGTCACGGCGTGGCCCTCACGCGCGAGCCGCTCCCCCACGTTGCGGTACCAGCGCTCCGCCCCGCCCACCGTGTGGGGGTAGAGGCAGTCGTAGACCAGGCAGACGCGCATCGCGGCCCGGAGGTTCGCACACGGCCCCTGTGGTCTCCGGCGCGCATCCGAGCCGCGGCGGCCGCTACCCTTCCACGCCGAGCGCGCGACTCTCGCTTTGCCCGCGCGTTGTACGAAAGCGGTCCGCCCACCGGCGGCCCCGATCCCCGTGAGCACCATCGAGCAGAAACCCGGCAGCCTGTCCGCCGAGGACGCCGCGGCCGAGCGCCCGCGCGTCTCGGTGGTCATCCCCTGCCTGAACGAGGCCGAGAACATCGAGGAATGCGTCCGGCGCGCCCGTGAGGCGATGGAGGGCGCGGGCATCCCGGGCGAGGTCGTCGTCTCCGACAACGGCTCCACCGACGGCTCCGGCGAGCTCGCCACGAAGGCCGGCGCGCGCGTGATCGACGAGCCCCGCCGCGGCTACGGGAGCGCCTACCTGGCGGGCTTCGAGGCCGCGCGCGGCGACTACGTCGTCATGGCGGACGCCGACCTCACCTACGACTTCTTCGACATCCCCCGCTTCGTCGAGCAGCTCGACGCCGGCGCCCAGCTCGTGATGGGCGACCGCATGGACAACATCCACCCGGGCGCGATGCCGTGGCTCCACCGCTACGTCGGGAACCCCGTGCTCACCGGCATCCTCAACGTGTTCTTCCGCACCGGCGTGCGCGATGCCCACTGCGGCATGCGCGCCTTCCGCCGCGACATCCTGCCGACGCTCGACCTGCGCACGACCGGCATGGAGTTCGCCTCCGAGATGGTCATCCGCGCGTCGAAGGAGAAGCTCGACATCCGCGAGGTGCCGATCGAGTACCACCCGCGCGGCGGCGAGTCCAAGCTCTCGAGCTTCCGCGACGGCTGGCGCCACCTGCGCTTCCTGCTTGTGCACAGCCCCACGCACCTGTTCGTGATCCCGGGCGCGGCGATGCTCGTCGCCGGCGCGCTCGCGGCGGTCACGGTGCTCACACAGGTGAACGTCCTCGGCCGCGAATGGGACCTGCACGCGATGATCGGCGGCGCGCTGCTCATGATCGTCGGCACGCAGGTGCTCGCGCTCGGCCTCGCGGCCCACGCCTACGGCGCGTACTTCATGGGTGAGCGCGACCCCTGGTTCGACCGCATGCGCGCACGCTTCCGGCTCGAGCACGGCCTGCTCGCCGGCGGCGGGCTCACGCTCGCGGGACTCGCCATCGCGGCGGTCATCGTCGGCATCTGGGTCGATCGCGGCTTCGGCGCCCTGTCCGAGGAGCGCCTCGCCGTGCTGGCGGCCGCGCTCGTGATCGTAGGCCTCCAGGTCTTCTTCTCCAGCTTCCTGCTGAGCATCCTGGGCCTCCGGCGCGACGACCGGTGACCCGCCTCAGGGCGCTCGCCCTGCGGGCGTTCCCGGGCGACCGCCGCGTATGGCTCGTGGCGGCGGGCGTGGCGGTCGTCTTCGGCGCCCTGATCGGCGACGCCTTGCTGGAGCGCCAGGAGCGCTACACGGGGACCAACTCGGTCCGCAGCCGCAACGCGAGCGAGGCGGTGCAGCCCGGGCAGCGGGTCTGCGCTAACGGCCTGGATGTGCCCGCGGGCACAGGGCGGATACAGCTCGATCCGATCGCCTCGCAGCCGGCCACGCTCGAGGCGACGGTCCAGCCGGCCGGGGAGCCCCCGATCGATGCCGGCCGCTTCGAGATCCTCGGGCAGCGCAAGCTCGACATCCCGATCCCCGAGCGTGCTGCGCAGCCCGCCTCCACGCCCGCGAGCGTCTGTCTCGAGGTGGAGGGCTTCGAGGTGCGGCTCGGCGGCACCGTCGGGGTGGGCTGGGGCCACGTGCCTCCCACGATCGACGGGCGCTCGATCCCATTCCGCCCGTCGGCCTGGTTCCTCCCTCCCGCGGGCGAGAAGCGCTCGCTCGCGTCGCATCTGCCGGACGCCCTCCGGCGCGCCGCGCTTTTCCGGCCCGACCCGATCGGCCCGTGGACCTACTGGGTGCTCTTCCTGCTGGTCCTGCCGGGCCTGGCCTACGCCGCCCTGCGCCTGCTGGCCACGGCGGGCGCTCGCGGGCGCCCGCCTGCCTGGCTGGCGGTGGCCCTGATCGCGCTGGGCCAGGCGTGGACCTGGGCGCTCCTCACGCCGCCGTTCCAGTCGCCGGACGAGCCCGACCACTTCGCCTACGTCCAGTACCTCGCCGAGACCGGCAAGGCCCCGTCGGGGGAGGGGCCGGTGCAGTCGAGCGCGGCGGTGCTCGCGCTCGACGGGGTGCGCACCTTCTCCTCGATCGAGACTCCCGACAGCCGCCCGCCGTGGCTGGCCTCGCAGGAGCGGGAGTGGGAGCGACGGGCCGCGCTCGTGCCGAACCGCGACGACGACGGCGGCGCGCCCGGAGTCTCGACGGGTCCGCACTCGCCGCTCTACTACGGGCTCCTGGCTCCCGCCTACCTGGCGGCGGGCGACTCGACCTTCTCCGAGCTCACGGCCGCCCGGCTCCTGTCGGCCTTCTTCCTCGCGGTGATCGCGGCATGCGCGTTCGGGATCGTGCGGGAGATCGTGCCTCGCCGACCGGCGCTGGCCGTGGGCGCCGGCCTGCTCGTGGCCTTCCAGCCGATGCTCGGCTTCATATCCGGCGCCCTCAACAACGACTCGGGCGTGAACGCGGCGGCGGCGCTCGCGCTCTACCTGACCGTCCGCGCGATGCGGCGCGGCTTGAGCGCGCGGCTCGGCGCCGCCCTGGGCGCGGCGCTCGTCGTGATGCCGCTGATGAAGTTCTCCGGCTTCGCGCTCGTGCCGGTCGTGCTGCTCGGGCTCGCCGTGGTGGCCGTCCGCGAGCTACGTTCCACGCGCCGTCTGGGGCCCGTGCCCTGGCTCGCCCTCGCGGGCACGGCGGCGCTCCTGTTCGCCGTCTGGAGCGTCGCCTCCGGCGCCTTCGACCGCACCACCTTCACGACCCCGGGCGGCGCGACGCCGGTTGCCGACACGATCGCGCTCGAGCGCATCGGGGGCTACATCTCCTACATCTGGCAGGTGTTCCTGCCGGAGCTGCCCGGCATGAACACCCACTGGGGTCTGCGCTGGCCCGCCTTCAACATCTACGTCGAGGGCGGCTTCGCCGCGTTCGGCTGGCAGGCGGTTCACTTCCCGCCGTGGGTGAACCGGACGATCGCGGCCGTGCTGCTCCTGCTGCTCGGCGCGGGCATCGCCGCGCTGGTGCGCAGGCGGGCCGACATCCGCGGGATCGCGCCGGAGCTCGTCGTGATCGCGCTCGCGCCGATCACGCTGATCTCGGCCGTCCACGTGTCCTACTACTCCGAGGTCCCCGGGCCGATCGGCGAGCAGGGGCGCTATGCCTTCCCGGTCGTCACCGCGCTCGCCGCGGCGGCGCTGGCGTGGGTGGGCGCCTTCCGGCGCTCGCTGACCGGTCCGCTCGTCACCCTGCTCGTGGCCGCGGCGATCGGGCTCGCCGCCGCCTCGCAACTCCTGGCCCTGACCGGCTTCTACGCGTGACATGAACCTGCTCGCCGCCTGGCTCCTCTTCCCGCTCACGTTTGCCGTGCTCGCCACGGGCTGCGGCCTCCTGGTCGAGCGCGCGAGCGGGCGCCGCCTCGCCGGCGTCCTGATCGTGCCGCTCGGCTTCGCCGCGATGATCGTCGTGACGTACTTCTTCGCGCTCTCGGACGGAACCGCCGAGCTCGCCACGCCCGCCGTCGTGCTCGTCGCGCTCGCGGGCTTTGCCGCCGGGTTCGCGCGGCTGCGCGAATCGCGGCCGGATCGCGCCGGCGGAGCGGCGTTCGGAATCGCCTTCTTCGTGCTCGGCGCGCCGGTCTTCCTCTCGGGCGAGGCCACGTTTGCGGGCTACACCCTCCTCGGCGACCACTCGATCCACATGCTGCTGGCCGACTGGGTCTCGAACCACGGACAGGCGAGCCCCGCGATCGCGCCGTCGTCCTACCAGGCGGCGCTGTCGGGCTACATCGACACGGCCTACCCGCTCGGCGCCCACACCGCCCTCGGCGCGCTCCTGCCGCTCTCGCCCCAGGACGTCGCCTGGATCTACCACCCCTACCTGTCGCTGATCGCCGCGCTGGTGGCGCTCTGCGCCCACCGGCTTCTCGGTGAGTTCGTCGAGTCGCGGCTGCTGCTCCTGGCCGGTTCGGTGGCGGCGGCGGTGCCGGCGCTCGTCTACGGCTACCACCTCCAGGGGAGCGTCAAGGAACTGGCGACGGTGCTGCTGATCGCGCTCGCGGCGGCGCTGATCGTGGAGGCCCGCTCCCAGCCGCCCGGCCCGCGCCGCGCGGTCCCGTTCGCGCTGGTCGCGGCCGCCGGTCTCGGGGTTCTCAACCTGGCGTTCCTGCCCTGGCTCGGGCCGCTCGCGCTCGCCGCCGCGGCGCTCGTCCTCTCCCGCTCCCGGCTCCGGGCCGGCGCCCTGGAGATCGCCGCGGGCGGCGCGCTCACGGCAGCGCTCGCGATCCCCTCCTTCACGAAGCTCGGCACCTTCCGCGCGGTCGCCGAGAACGTGCTCACGAGCGAGAACGAGTTCGGCAACCTGGCGGGCGCGCTCCAGGGCTGGCAGGCGTTCGGGATCTGGCCGGTAGGCGACTACCGCTTCGGCCTGGCGGAGAACACGGAGATCGGCTACGTAATGATCGGGGTGGCGGCGGCGGCGGCCGCGCTCGGGATCATCTGGGTCCTCCGGGTACGGCCGCTCGGGGTGTTCGTCGTAGCCGCGGCATCCGCGATCGGGAGCTGGTACGCAGTCGGGCGCGGCTCGCCGTGGGCGGACGGCAAGGCGCTCATGATCCTGTCGCCCGCGCTCGTCCTGCTCGCGGTCGCCGGGATCGAGGGGATCCGCCGCAGCGGCCGTCGCGCCGAGGCGCTCGTCGTGGGCCTCGTCGTCATCGGCGGGATCGCCTGGACGGACGTGCTCGCCTACCGCTCGGTCTCGCTCGCGCCGCGTGACCGCATGGAGGAGCTCGCCGACATCGGTGAGGGCTTCGCGGGCAAGGGGCCGGCGCTCTACATCGAGTTCGAGGAGTTCGCCAAGTACTTCCTGCGGGCGGCGCAGCCCGTCGGCTCGTCGGAGAACTGGCAGCCGGAGCCGAAGGCGGGCGGCACGCGCTTCGGCTTCTCGAGCGACCTCGACCAGCTCCATCCCGATTTCGTGCGCCGTCACCGCACGCTCGTCCTGCGCCGCGGCGTGAACAAGAGCCGGCCGGGTGCCGACTACGCGCTCGCGTGGACCGGGCGCTACTACGAGGTGTGGCGGCGCACGGCGCGGCCCGAGGTGATCCGCCACCTGCCGGTCGGCGACAACCTGAACGGCTCGGCGCGGCCCGAGTGCGGCGCGGTCCGTGAGCTGGCCGAGGTGGCGCGCGAGCACGACGCCCGCCTCGCCTACGTGCGCCGCTCGGGACTCGCGTCGATCGTCCCCACGCACTTCCTGCCCCTGCCGCCGAAGTGGACGGTCGACGGAAACGATCCCCTGAGCGTGCAGCCCACCCAGGCGGGACGCATCGAGGGGGCGCTCGACTTCGGCGACGGCGGCCTCTATGACGTCTGGCTGGAGGGGTCGTTCGGCCGCGAGATCGAGATCGCGTTGGACGGCCGCTTGGTCGGCAGGCTCCCGGCCGAGCTGAACCCGCGCGGGTCGGCGATGCCCGTCGCGCGGGTGCGCGTGCCCGCGGGCACGCACACGTTCGCGATCATCGTTCCCGGCGGCTCGCTCGCACCCGGCAACGGGCCCGGCCTGCGGCTGATCGGCCCTCTGCTGCTTCGGCCCGTCGTGCCCGGATCGGGCGAGGTCGAGACGATCGCCCCGGCGGACGCCGAGGCGCTCTGCCGGACCGGCGTCGACTGGGTCGAGGTCGTCCGGCCCTAGCGGCCGGCGGGCTCCGGCTCGCGCAGCCGCAGCGCCTCGCGCAGGCCGCGCTCGGTCTGCTCGGCCGCCGTGTCCCAGGTGTGGGGGCGGACGAAGTCGATCCCCTCGCGCGAGCGGCGCTCCCATAGGGCCTCGTGGTCGAGCAGGCGCTCGGCCGCGTCGGCGAAGGCGAGCGGGTCGAGCGGGGCCAGCTCCAGCGGGCCCCCGTCCGGCCCGAAGATCGACTCGGCGCTGACGCCCGCGAGCTCGACGCAGGGGAGGCCGCAGGCGAGCATCTCCTTCGGGATGAGGGAGAAGTTGGTCATGGAGATCGAGATCCCGACGGTGGCCTCCGAGTAGAGCCGGGCGAGCTCGTCGTGCGAGCAGACGCCGAGCGTCTCGTAGGGGAACGCGGTGCGGGGCGGGTCGGACTCCCCGTAGAGCACGATGCGGAGGTCGGGCCGGCGGCGGCGCAGCTCCTCCAGCGCGAGGGTGCCGAGCGGGACGGCGCGGCGGGGGGTGGTGGGCCGCGCGTACATGACGACCGTGTCGCGGCGGCGCTCGACGGGGCGCGGGCGGTAGATCCCGTGATCCACGCCGAGCTGGAAGTCGGTGGCGCTCGCCCCGTAGCGCTCGATCAGGAGGTCGCGCAGCCACGGGCTCGCCGCGATGCAGTGCATGCCGAGGCCGTAGGTCTCCGTCGCGAGCGCAGACTCGAAGCTCGTGCCCTCGAACTCGGCCTCGTGGTCGTTGACGAAGTAGGCGCGCGCCCGGCAGCCCTGGAGCATCATCACGGGGTGCGCGGTCTGCCAGCCGGTGGCCATCACGACGTCCGCGCCGCGCCAGTCGGCGAAGCCCTTGTGGACGGGCGCCTCGACCGGGGCGAAGTGGTCCCGGATCGCGCCCCGGATCACGGCGGGCCACTCGGAGTCCTGGAGGTCGAGCGGGTCGTGCACCCAGATCGAGCAGGTGTGGCCCATGCGCTCGAGCCGCGAGGTGACCTGGAAGATCGTGTTGTGGCCGCCGCTGCCGACGCGGAAGGGCGGGATGACGACGGCGATGTGGAGGCGGTCGCGATCGGCCATCCCGGGTGCAGCGTCGCGCAGCGGCGCGGGTCCGTCGCGGCGGAGCCGCAGCACGGCCTCGTACTCGTGCCCGGCGCGCTGCGCGGGCACCGGCTCCGGCTCGCGGTGGGCGCCGTCGGAGCGCCCCTCGAGCGAGAGCGCGGAGCGCATGGGCGCGGGCAACCGGGCGGCGCGCGAGCCGAGCGCGGAGCCGACGCGACGGCCCGCGTGGTGCAGGACCGACCGCGCGGTCCCGCCGGCCGAGCCGCGCTCGCGCATCCAGGCGCGGTCGGCGGCCACCTGGGAGGCGACGCTGCGGAGCGCCAGCGGCTCGACGTGCCCCGCCGTCTCGCGCAGCCCGCGGTACTCGTCGAAGTAGCGGCGCATGAACTCGAGCGGACCGTAGTCGTGCGCGTGCAGGACCGCCGCCCCGCGGACGAGGCGCTTGCGCCAGGCGGTGTCCCGGAGGTCGCGCCCGAAGGCCTGGTCCTCGGCGTAGGGGACCTCGCGGAAGCGGACCTCCGCCCAGCAGTCGCGGCGGTAGCAGGCGTTCACGTTCGAGAGGAAGGGCTCATCGTCGGGGAGGGAGGCGAAGAACTCCGTGAGCTCGCGGGCGATGGAGGGGCTCGTGTCCTCGCGGGGGAGGTGCGGGCCGAACGCGACCCCGAGCGACTCGTCCGAGGCGAATGCCTCGCGGTAGGCCGCGAGCCAGCCCTCGACGGGCGTGGCGTCCTGTGTGAGGAAGGCGATCAGGTTGCCCCTCGCCCGCTCCGCGCCCATGTTGCGCGTGCGCCCGTGACCGAACTCCCCGGGCGGGATCTCGAGGACCGAGGCGCCCGCGTCGCGGGCGATCGCGACGGAGCGATCGCCCGAGCCCGAGTCGATCACGAGCACCTCGTCCGGGGCTTCGCGCCGCAGGGCGTCGAGCAGCTCCGCGAGGTGGCGCTCGCCGTCCTTCACCGGGATGACGACGGAGACCGTTTCGCTCATCCGCGGCCGATGGCGCGCCGCGCGAGCCGCACGACCGCCCGGAGGCCCCTGAGCAGCGCGCGGAACTCGGCCGCGCCGCGCCGCTTCATCAGGGCGTTCAGGTCGAGGTGCCAGCGGTCGAGCCAGTAGGCGCGCTCCTGCGCCGCGGCGATCGCGCGGTTGGCCGCCGCCGCCTGCTCGGCCAGCTCGGACTCCAGCCGGCCTACGCGGGCGCGCAGCTCCGCGTTCTCGCGCTCGAGGTCGGTGTCCTGTCGCTCGCCGGTCGTGGCCATCTCGCGCCCGGGAGTGTCGCAGCATCCGCGCCCGTGATCGTGGATATCATATTTGATATGCCAGCTGCGGGTGAGCTGATCCGGGACCTCCGTGCGCGACACCGCCTCGGCCAAGAGCAACTGGCTCGGAGGGCGGCCACCAGCCAGGCCCAGATCAGTCGCATAGAGCGGGGCGAGACTTCTCCCAGCATCGCCACGCTCTCGCGACTGCTCGCATGCGTCGGCGAGGAGCTCCGGCTCGACGCCCAGGGCCTTTCCACGGGCAACCGGGACATCGCGGAGCTGCGCGAGGACTACGAGCGGCTGACGCCCGCTGAGCGGTTCGCCGAGGCGGCCGAGCTCAGCTCCGTGCTGACCGAGCTTGCGGCGCGGCGGACACGCCGATGAGCGTGTCGCCCCTGCGCCCCTACCAGCTCCTCCGCGTCCTCGTCGAGCACGGCGTCGACTTCGTCGTCATAGGCGGTTTCTCGCTGGCCGTGCACGGCTACGTCCGGGCGACGAAGGACATCGACATCTTTCCGGCGCCGGCGCGCGAGAATCTAGCCAGGCTGATGGGCGCGCTCGAGGCGCTGGGGGCGGAACAGCTCGCCGTGGGCGACTTCGAGGCGCGGGAGATGCCCGTCGAGCTGGACGTCGAAGGCCTCCTGCTCGGTGGGAACTGGCTGCTCCGCACACGTCACGGGCGCCTCGACGTGATGCAGTACGCCGCGGGAATCAGCGGATGGGAGCAGCTCCGCGGCGGCGCGGTGTCGGAGGATCTCCCCGATGCCGGCACCGTCTTGTTCGCCGGACTCGACGACCTGATCGCGATGAAGCGTGCCGCCGGACGGCCACAGGACCTCATCGACATCCGCGAGCTGATGCGCGCCCGCGGCTCCGGCGAGATCGACCTATAGCTCCTCCGCGATCCGCGGCGCCTCGCGGCTGAAGACCCAGAAGCCGAGGGCGAACACGCCGACGATCGTCGCGGCGGGGATCAGGAGCAGCAGGTCGTTGCCCACGATCGCGAACGCCGTCGGGGCGTCCGGGTCGATCACGGCGTGGCGGACCTCTTGGACGATCGCCGCGAGCGGGTTGAGCATGATCGCCTCCTTCACCCCGGCGGCGGCGTCGATCGTCTCGATCGCGTAGATGATCGGCGTCCCGTAGAAGGTCATCTGGAGGACGACCTCCCAGATCGGCTTCACGTCGCGGTAGCGCACGAACAGCGCCGAGAGCAGCATCGCGAAGCCGAGCACGAGCAGGATCAGCGCCAGCAGGAAGACGGGCAGCAGGAGCCAGGTGGAGTGCGGGCGCACGCCGGAGGCGAGCGCGAAGATCAGGATCACGACCGCGTTCAGGGTGAGGTTGAAGGCGGCTGTCAGCACGGTCGAGACGGGGATCGCCAGCCGCGGGAACTGGATCTTGCGGACCAGGTTCTCGCGCTCGACGACGCTGTTGACCGCCCCCGTGCCCTCGGCGAAGAACGTGAACAGCACGATGTTCGTGAGCAGGACGACGGGGAAGAAGTCGACCCCGCCGCCGATCCGCACGAACTGCGTGAAGACGAAATAGAGGACGCCGAACAGCAGCAGGGGGCGCATGAGCTGCCAGAGGTAGCCGAGCACCGAGCCGAAGAAGCGCAGCTTGAAGTCGGTGACGGCGAGTGTCCAGGAGAGCTGTGCGAAGCGCCGGAAGCTGTCCCCGAGCGCGGTCGGGCCCGTGATCGGGGTGCCGAGCGGCTCGGCGGTCACGCCCCGGCCCTCGTGCCCGGCGCGGCCCGCTCGACGCGCGCCTCGTGCTCCAGGTCCAGCTCCTTGCCGGCGACGCGGGCGCCCGTGACCACGATCGAGACGGCGCCCTCCCGCTCGTCGAGCGGCGGCTCGCCGGGCTCGGCGAGCACCCGCGGGGTCGCCTGGTAGCGCCAGCCGGGGGCGAGCTTGTTGTCGGCGATCTCGACGGTGAACTCGGCGGTGTCGCCCGCGGTGAAGGCGCCCCCCGCGGCGGAGGTCTGGAAGACGAGCACGCCGTCCTCGTTCGTCATCTCGAGCTCGAAGCGCGCGTTCGGAACGTCGGCGGCGAAGCCGACCTTGGCCCTGAACGTGCAGCGTCTCCCGTGGGCGAGGAACTCCTGGGGGAAGCCGTTCTCGTCCTCGAACCAGACCTCGGCGATCCGCGCGGCGAGCGCGAGACCCTGCTCCTCGTCCTCCAGCACCGTACGCTCGGTGCGGCCGCGCGGGAAGTTGAGGGCGAGGTACTGCTCGGCGACCTCGTCCGGGTCGCCGGTCGCGATCACCTCGCCGCGCTCGAGCAGCATCGCCCGGTCGCAGAAGCGGTGGACCGCGCTCATGTCGTGGGTCACGAGCAGGATCGTCCGGCCCTCCTCGCGCAGCCGGCGAAACTCGTCGAAGCACTTCTGCTGGAAGGCGGCGTCGCCGACGGCCAGCACCTCGTCGATCAGGAGGATGTCGGCGTCCACCTGGATCATCACGCTGAAGGCCAGCCGCACGTGCATCCCGGACGAGTAGTTCTTGAGCTTCAGGTCCTCGAACTCCTGGAGCTCGGCAAACTCGATCACCCCGTCCACGCGCTCGCGGGCCTCCTTGGGCGGAAGCCCGAGCATGATCGCGTTGAGGATCACGTTGTCGCGCGCGGCGAGGTCGGGGTTGAAGCCCACTCCGAGCTCGATGAAGGTGGAGAGACGCCCGTTGACGTAGATCGCGCCGTGGTCGGCGCGGTAGATGCCCGCGAGGCACTTGAGGAGCGTCGACTTGCCGGACCCGTTGCGCCCCACGATCCCGAAGAACTCACCGGGCTCGACGCTGAAGCTGACGTCGCGGAGCGCCTCCAGCGGGTCGTGGCGGGTACGCCGGAACGGGTGGAGGGCGCGCTCCTTGAGCGTGTGCATCCGCTCCTGCGGGACGCGATATGTCTTGCCGACGCCGTCCGCGACGACGGCGGCGCGGCTCGGGGGGGCGTCGGCCATAACGCGCGGGAGGCTAGCGCCGCCCGCAGGGGCGCAGCCGGCGCAGAGACGCGCCGGCGCCGGTAGCCTCCCTGGCCGCATGGGGGTGCGCGCCACAACGCTGATGCTGGTCGCGGCGGCATTCGCCGTGCTCGCGGCGCCTGCCGCCGCCCAACTCGCCGGCAATCCGTGGCTCGAGCGCCGCCCGCTCAACATCGCCCATCAGGGCGGCGAGTACGAGGCGCCGAGCGACACGCTCTACGCGTTCAAGACGGCGATGGACAAGGGCGTCGACGTGCTCGAGATGGACGTCCACATCACCTCCGACGGTCACGTCGTGGTCCTCCACGACGGGACGGTCGACCGCACCACGAACGGGACGGGCTCCGTGGAGAACATGACGCTCGCCCAGGTCAAGCAACTCGACGCCGCGCACTGGTTCGTCCCGGACGTCGGCACGACCCACTCGAGGCCCGCCTCCGAGTACACGCTTCGCGGGATCGCGACCCGCGAGAAGGACCCGCCGCCGGGCTACACGCCCAACGACTTCACGATCCCGACGCTGGCCGAGGTGCTCGACACCTTCCCGGGCGTCTACACCAATATCGAGCTGAAGCCGACCACGCAGAAGACCGGCGTGCTCGAGCCCGCCGTGGCGAGGCTGCTGGCCGACCGCGGGCGCACGGACGACGTGATCGTCGTGTCGTTCGTCGATCACTCGCTCGAGCTGTTCAAGCTGCTGGCCCCGGCGGTCCACACGGCCACCGCCACCGGGCAGGCGGGGCTGTTCTGGGCGAGCTCGCAGGGGCCGCTCCCGGGGGCGCCGAACCCGCGTTACGTGGCGCTCCAGGTGCCCGAGGTCTTCGCGGGCGTGCCGGTCGTCAACCCCGGCTTCATCGCCGAGGCGCAAGCCAATGGCCTCGCCGTCCACGTCTGGACGGTGAACGACGAGGCCACCATGCGCCGGCTGCTCGACTGGGGGGTGGACGGCATCATGACCGACCGCCCGACCCTCCTCGAGTCGATTTTGAACGGCGGCTGAGCCGCCCGCCAACCCTCGACCACCCTCAAGGGGGTCTGACCCCTTGGTCGGCGAAACCCTCAGGGGGGTCTGACCCCCGGCCCGCAAAAGGCGACTGGATCGCCATCGTTAACCCTCGACCACCCTCAAGGGGGTCTGACCCCTTGGTCGGCGAAACCCTCAGGGGGGTCTGACCCCTCGCTCCTGACCCCTCGCTCCTCGGTCGGCGAAGCCTCCAGGGGGGCTGACGCCTCGCTCCGTCGCTCTAGCCGCGGCGCCCGCGACTGCGGCCGTTGCCGCTGCCGTTGCGGTTCCCGTCGCCGTTGCGCGAGTTCCCGTTGCGGGCGCCTTGGGTGCGGGGGCCGCCGTTGCGGGATCCCTCCGTCCGGCTGCCGTTCCGCGAGCCGCCGCGGCTGCCGCCGATGCCGTCGAACTCGCGGTGCAGGCCGAGGCCGCGGGCGATCTCGCCGACGTCGCGGGCCTGGTCGCCCATCACGAGCGTGACGCCCACGCCGGCGCGGCCGGCGCGGGCCGTGCGGCCGATGCGGTGCACGTAGCCCTCGCGGTCGGCCGGCGGGTCGAAGTTGATGATGTGGGAGATCCCGTCCACGTCGATGCCGCGGGCGGCGACGTCGGTGGCGACGAGCGTGCTGACCTTGCCCGCCGCGAAGCGGGCGAGCGCGCGCTGGCGCTGGCCCTGCGACTTGTCGCCGTGCATCGCCGCGGCGTCCACGCCCCGCGAGGCGAGCCGCTTTACGAGCCGGTCGGCGCCGCGCTTCGTGCGGACGAAGACCAGCGCGAGGTCGCGGTCGGAGACGCTCAGCTCGGTGACGAGCACGTCGAGCTTCTCCGGGTGCGAGACGTGGCGGAAGCGGTGCTCGACGCGCGTGGGGCGGCCCTCCGGCACGTGCTCGTGCGCGCGGGCGTCGCTGGTGTAGGCGGCGGCGATCTTCGAGACCTCGCCGTCGAGCGTCGCCGAGAAGAGCAGCGTCTGGCGGTCCCGCGGCGTGGCCTTCACGATGCGGTCGACGGCCGGCTTGAAGCCCATGTCGAGCATGCGGTCGGCCTCGTCGAGCACCAGGAAGCGGACGTGCTCGAGCGTCACGTCGCCGCGCTGCATCAGGTCGAGCAGGCGGCCGGGCGTGGCGACGAGGATGTGCGCGCGGCGGGCGAGCCGGGCCTGCTTCTCGATGCCCACCCCGCCGTAGACGGTCGCGACCGAGAGCGCGCGGGCGTTGGCGAGCGGCGCCATCTCCTCCGCGATCTGGACCGCGAGCTCGCGGGTGGGGGCGAGCACGAGCGCGGCCGGGCGCCGCGCCTCGGCCTCGACTCGCTCGGTGAGCGGCGAGGCGAACGCCAGCGTCTTGCCGGAGCCCGTCGGGGACTTCACGAGGACGTCATGGCCGGCGAGGACGTCGGGGACGACCTTGCGCTGGATCGGGAAGGGGCTGTCGATACCGCGCGCCTCGAGGGCAGCGCAGACAGCCGGAGAGATGCCGAGATCGGCAAAAGACATGTGTGTGCTCCTTGGGCGGCCCATACTGCTGACCGCATTGCGATTCCGGAGATTCGTTCGGACCCGGATCGCGCAGAGCGCACAAGACGGACGAGAACCTCACAGCCCGCATCGGTGCGGACCGTGCCGGGGACGGTAGCAGGGGTTTCTTGCGGCTATCGTCTCTTGCAAGTTGGCGACCGCTGCCACACGCGACGACGTACAGCCCGTAGCGAACGAGGCACTCGACCGTTTCCTCACCGGCACGGTCACCGTCGCCCCGATCCTCGCGCTCGGAGTGGTGGCGGTCCAGGTCTGGGGCGACGCCCTGCGCTGGAGTGACCTGATCGTCTTCGCGATCATGTACGCGCTGACGGGCCTCGGGGTCACGGTCGGCTTCCACCGCCTGCTCACCCATCGCAGCTTCAAGACCAAGCCCTGGCTCCGCGGCGTCTTCGCCGTCCTCGGCTCGGCGGCGATCGAGGGGCCGGTGATCTCCTGGGTCGCCGACCACAGAAAGCACCACCGCTACTCGGACCAGGAGGGCGATCCGCACAGCCCGCACGTGGGGCACGGGGGCGGCGTCCGCGGCGTCCTCTCCGGGCTCCTGCACGCGCACGTCGGCTGGCTCTTCATCCACACCCAGCGAGGCGCCAGGGCGCGCTACGCGCCGGACCTCGAGGCGGATCCCGTCGTGAGCTTCGTGGACCGCACCTTCTTCGTCTGGGCGATCGGCGGCCTGGTGGCCGCGTTCGGGCTGGGCTTTGCGATCGGCGGCTCGCTGCACGCGGGCCTCACGGGACTGCTCTGGGGTGGCGCGGTGCGGATGCTCGTCCTGCACCACGTGACCTACAGCATCAACTCGCTCTGCCACTTCTTCGGGAGGCGTCGCTTCGAGACCGGCGACGAGTCGCGCAACCTCGCCTGGCTCGCCCTGCCGTCGCTGGGCGAGGCGTGGCACAACAACCACCACGCGTTCCCGACCTCCGCGGAGCACGGGATGACCCGGCTCCAGCTCGACCCCTCGGCGTGGGTGGTGCGCGGCCTGGAGAAGACGGGGCTCGCGTGGGACGTGGTGAGGATCGCGCCGGAGCGTCAGCAGCAGAAGCTCAGGTGCGGGCCGGCGGGCGCTCGGACGGCGTCGCCCTGAAGTATCCGTTGATCGTGGCGAACTCTCCGCGCGGGCCCTCCGAGCGTCCGAACTCGCCCGTCACGTCGAAGCCGCAGGCCTCGATCATCCAGCGCAGGCAGAGGCGCCCGGGCACCCACCACCAGGTGGGGTCTCCGTAGTAGGCGCCCGGGACGAAGCGCGCGTGCTCCGACAGCTCGGGTGAGGCGAGCATCATCGAGCCGAGCAAGAGCGTGCCGCCCGGCGCCGTCATCTCCCGCAGGCGGCGGAGCATCGCGATCGGCTCGAGCTCGTGGTAGAGGACGCCGTGGCAGTGGACGAGGTCGAACTCGCCCATGTCGCCGGGGTCGAGGTCCTGCCAGCCGATCTTGCGGAAATCGGCTCCGGTGCCGTAGATCGACTCGAGGAAGCGGGCCTGCTCGATGAAGTCGAACGGCTCGCAGGCCACGACCTCGCCCGCGCCGCGCAGCTTGAACATGAACGGGTCGTAGCCGGCGTTCGAGCCCACGTCGAGGACGCGCTTGCCCTCGATCTCCCCCAGCTCCGGCCCGAGGTTGACCCAGCGCTGGTCGTTGCGCCACGCGCCGCCGATCACGAGGTCGCCGCCGAGGAGGAAGGGGCCCTGGAGCCAGGGCTGGAGCTCCTCGGCGCGAGCCAGCAGCTCGGCGCGGCGCTCGGGCGAGAGCTCCGCCGGGAGGTCCTCCGAGAAGCGCTCGAGCGAGGCGGGGTCGACCTCCGGCGCCTCGATGCGCTCCATGCCGAGCTGGCGGTCCACCGCCGCGCGGATGCCCTGGAGTGCCTCGTCGATCGCGCTCATGGGCTTCGGCAGGCTAGCGCCGCACGACCGCCATCCCGAATCTCGATGCCCACGGGATCGCGACATCGGCCAACTCCGAGCTGCCCGTGAGCGGGGCCTGGTCGGGCATGTAGCCGACGAGCTCGCCCTCGCCGAAGCCCATCCCCTCGGCCTCGCTGCGGAACGGCGTGAGCAGCACGTCTCCGGTCACCGGGTGGACGGCCCGGAAGAGCTCGCGGCGCCCGGGGCGCCACTCCGACCAGAGGTGGCCGGCGGGCGCCGCGCCCGCAGGGGCGCCGGGCTGTGGCCCGAGCACCGGCCCCCCTCGCAGCGACCGCGCCGCCTGCGCAGAGCGCTGCGCGATGGCGCGGGCCTTCGCCGGGCGCTCCGAGAAGCCGCGCCAAGCGGCGGGCGCGAGCGCCCAGCGCGCGGCCGCCTTCAGCGGTGTGCCTCCCGGCGGGCGAGCGGCGGCCGGGATGAGGTCGGTGCCGGGAGGCGGCTCGGTCACGAGCCAGTCGTCGGCCAGCCAGACGGGGAAGGTGCCAGGCCAGGGCTCGGTGGCGAGCGCGCCGAGCTCGCCGACGCGCTCGCCCGCGGTGAAGCCGCCCGCGCCGTAGCGGTGGCGGCGGGTCTTGCGATCGAGCGAACGCGTCAGCCCGATCGTCCCGAACGGCCTGGCCTCCGGCCGGCGGCGCACCGGGTTGACCGGGTAGGCCTCGACGAAGCCGAGCGTGCCCTCCACGTCGGCCTCGGCGAGGAGCGGGTCGGCCGCGCCGGCGAGCAGGACGCGCTGCCCCGTTCCGCGGTGGACGCCGACGAGCAGCGCCTCGAGCAGCGGGAATGCCGCCTGCTCGACGAAGCCGAGGTGCTCGCCGGCGCCGGGCTCGCCCGCGGGGAGGACCGTGAGATCGGGGAGCAGGCGCGAGGTCCCCTCCAGAGGGCAGATCGAGACGCGGCCGAGGTCCCACTCGAGCTCGTATCCCGGCGGCGGGGCCTGCTGGTTCGAGAAGACCCGGTGCTCGCCGCCCGCCTGCCGGTGGCGGCACAGGGGGATCGTCTGGGGCTTGGTCCAAGTCGGCGTGAGCGTCCAGCGGCGGACCGTGCCGAACGGCAGGCTCGGCACCTGGGGCAGCGCGGCGAGGCGCGCGCGGCGCTCGGCGGCGCGGTTGGGGTCGCCCGGCTCGCCACGCAGCGGGAACCACGCCGTCTCGCCGGGCTCCCGTGGGGCCGGCGGGCCCGGCGAGGCGTGCCACGCCAGGCGAACCCCCGAGGCGTTCATCAGACGGGCGAGTGACGCCACGGGAGACCCGGTCGCGAGGGGCAGCACGCCGGGGAGTGCGTCCTCGGCCTCGATCTTCCACGCGATCGTGTGCGGTTCGAGGTCGTCGCCGTGCTCGCGCCCGAGCAGCGTGAACGGAGGGCGGTCGGCGTCGACGAAGGCGATGGCCTCGGGCGCGGCGCCCGCCGAGGCGTGATCGTCGAGGGCGCGCAGCAGCTTCTCGAAGAAGGCGCGGTCGGTCAGCAGCTCCCCGCCGGTGCCGGAGGTGGCCACGAGCACGCGCCCCCGGGCGGCGTCGAGGGCGTCGGCCAGCGCGTGAGCGGGGGTGACCGACAGTGCGGGCGGGATCCGCCGGACGGCGGGGGCGGGCACGGCCGCGGGCCAGGCGCCCTCGTAGCGCGCGACGATCTCGGCGTCGATCGACGACTGGAGGGCGAGCCTCGTGGCGACGCGCTCCCCGGCCTCGGTGCCGGATTCGATCCGGCGCAACGGGATGAAGGAGAGCGCGGGCGCCCAGCTCGCCTTCACCTCGAGCTCGCGCCGGACGAGCGGCGAGCGCGCGCGGATCACCTCGGAGGGCAGCTCGGACGAGTACTCCACGCTGTCCGAGCGGTTGAAGCCCCACTTGCGGTAGAGCACGGTCTGCCCGCGGGCGGGCTCGCCCGCCACGTCGCGCTCGGCGAGCTGGAGCATCAGGTCCCAGTCCTCGTGCCCGACCCGGATCTCCTCCTCGAAGCGCACGCCGGCGCGGAACACGTCGGCGTCGAACAGCGAGCAGGTGTCGCAGTAGTTACCGGTCAGGAGCGTGAAACGGTTGTACTCGGGGGCGTCGAACCAGTCGTCGCGGTTGCCGAAGTACTGCACGCTCGGGTATACGAACCCCACGGTCTCGCCCGCGCCCGAGAGCTGCGCCACGAGCCGCTCGACCGCGTCGGGAACCAGCAGGTTGTCGGCGTCGACGGGCAGGACGTAGCGGCCGTTGATCCGCTCGAGGGCGCGGTTGCGCGCGACGCTCGGGCCGGCGTTCTCGGGCAGCCGCTCGACGGTCACGCCGCGGCGCTCGAGGGCATCGAGGACCTCGTGCGTCTCGCGGTCGGTCGAGCCGTCGTCAACGACCACGATCTCGATCTCGGGATGGGTCTGGGCCTCGACGGACTCGACGCAGCCGGGCAGGAAGCGGCCGTGGTTGAAGCAGGGGATCACGACCGAGACGAGCGGCACGCCGTGGACGGGGCGGTCGGTGAACCGCAGCGGCGGCGCCTGCTCGCGCAGGGGCACGACGGGTGCCCCGTTCGCGGGCGCCTTCGGGCCCGCGAGGATCTCGTCGTAGAGCGCCTCGTGCTCGCTCGCCATGCGCTCCAGCGGGAACTCCGAGAGCATCCGCTGCCGCGCGCGCTCGCCGAGCTCGCGGCGGGCCGCGCCGTCCTCGACAAGCCGGCGGAGCGCCGCGGCGTAGGCCTCGACATCGTCGCGCGGGTCCACGAGCACCCCGTCCGGGCCGATCACCTCGACGTTGCCTGGCAGCGCCGGGGCGATCACCGGCACGCCCATCGCCATCGCCTCGTATGCGACATAGGGGACGCCCTCGAAGACGCTCGTCATCAGCAGCAGGTCGCAGGCGCGGAACCACCGCGCGAGCTCCGGCGTGGGCGGGTGGAAGTGCACGTTGCCGGGGGCCGCGTCGCGGATCTCCCGCTCGAGCGGCCCGTCGCCGACCACATGCAGGTCGAAGGGCGCGCCGGTCGCCGCCTCCACCACCCGCAGCATCAGATGGGGGTCCTTCTGGTCGACGAGGCGGCCCGGATACAGCACCTGCACCCGCTCGGGGTCGAGGCCCTCGATCGGCTCGACGCGCTGGGGCGAGAACTCGCGCGCGGCGTCCACGCCGGTGTGGATCACGCGGATCTTGCCGCGCGGGACCCCGTACCCGTGGACGACGTCGGCGAGGTGCTCGCTCGTCACGCTGAACACGTCCACGAGGTTGCCGTAGCGCGTCGTGACGTAGCGCACGTACCCGGAGCGGTCGGCCTCCTCGACGTGGAGCTGGACGACGACCTTCGGCGGGTCCGGCAGGCAGCCGAGGTCGGGGAGCATGTCGTAGCCGAGGCGCGAGTTCATGACGTGGAGCACCCGGACGCCGCGCGAGTCGATCAGGTCGAACAGGAAGCGCGGCATCTCGGAGCCGGGCATGAGCTCGGGCAGCGGCCACGCCTCCGAGGCGTAGGGGAGGACCTCCCGGAAGCGGCGGTTCTCCGAGGGCTGGGTGGTCGCGAGCAGCGGCTCGAAGCGGTCGCGGTCGATGAAACGGAACCAGTCGATCGTCCCCTTGTCCGTCCCGCCGTAGTCCACCCACGGCGCGAGGTGCAGCACTGGGATCCGGGTCACGGCCTCGTCGCGGTCGCGCAGTAGCCGAGCGGAAGGAGGCGCCGGGTGTCGAGCGGCGCGAGCGCGGCGAGCTCGTCCGAGAGCGCGACGAGCGCCTCCGCGGCCTCGCGCCGCTTGCCGTCGAGCCCGTCGGGAGCCTCGCCGATCATCGCCGGCACGTTTCGCATGAGCTGCGCGAGCGTGGTGAACGAGTCGCCGCGCGGCTCGACCGCCACCTCGGCGAAGCCTGCCGCCTCGATCAGGAGCCGCAGCCCGCCCTCGGTGAAGCGCCAGTAGTCGTGAGGCAGCTCGTGCAGCTCCCACACGAGCGGCGCACTCAGGTACAGGCGCCCGCCCGGGCGCAGCACGCGCAGGAGCTCGGCGAGGACGCCGGGTGGATCCTGGACGTGCTCGAGCACCTGGGTGAAGAGGACGGCGTCGAAGGAGGCCTCGCCGAACGGCAGGTCGTCGGCGGGTGCCACCACCCGCACGTCCTCGGCCTCGTGCACCGACTCGGACCAGTCGGTTGCGAGATACTCGGTGTGGTCGAAGAGTTCGCGGTACGGCGAGTCCCCGGCGCCGACGTCGGCCACCTTCGCGTTCGCCGGCAGCTCGCCGGCGGCGCGGACCATGAACTCGAGGATCGGGCGGCGCTCGAACGGTTGCTCGTCCGCGAAGCGCCGGAGCCGCTCGGAGACGCCGCGCACCGGTCAGCCCTCCCGCGCGACCGTGCGCCGCAGGCGGAGCAGGTCGAGTTGGACGCCCGCTATCTCCGAGAGCGTCGCCCCGGTCTGGCGCCCTGCGACGCGGGGGAAGTGCTCGATCTCTATCTCCGTGACCGAGATGCCCTTGCGGTGGGCGCGCAGCAGGATCTCCGCGGGGATGAGCGCGCTCTGCGAGACGACGCTCGGGATCAGCTCGTCGACGGCCCGCCTCGTGAACGCCATCGAGGAGTGCGCGTCGTTCACGTCCACGCCGATGACCATCCGCTCGACCCGGTTGTTCACAGCGGAGATGAACCTGCGCATCGCGTTGTCGGCGCGGTTGACCCTGTGGGAGGCGACGATGTCCGCGCGGCCGGCCGCCTCTACGAAGGCGGGGGTCACGTTCGGGTGGATCTGGAGATCGGCGGGGAGGAAGACCATGACGTCCCCGGTCGCGGCCTTGAGGCCGACGATCTCGGACGGGTGGCAGCCGATGTTCTCACCCGGAGCGTGGGCGATCACCCGGAGCATCGGTTCGCCCTCGCCGATCTCGCGCAGGAGCTCGCCGGAGCCGTCGGTGGAGCCGTCGTCGATCACGATGATCTCGTGGCTTCCCTCGAAGCCCGAGACCGCCTCGCGGCAGGCGTCGACCAGCGTCGGGATGTTGTCGCGCTCGTTGTGCGCGGGGATGACGAGGGAGACGTCCATGACGCGGGCGGATGCTAGAGCGCCCCGCGCGGAGCCGTCCGATGCCCGCCGCCGGAACCCGCATCGGGCCCCGTCCCGTCCGGCGAACGGCCTGCTGCGCATGACCTCGGTCATTGCGTGCCTCCCGTTCGGGTCCCGGGCGAGTCTCTAACATCGCCCGGCCCCCGGCCAGCGCGGGGGTCATCTCGTCATGTGCGGAATCTGCGGCGTCGCCAGCCTTCACGAGCCCCTGTCCGACGGCCAGGGGGAGGTCGCGGCGATGGTCGCGGCCATCAACCACCGCGGGCCCGACTCGCGCGGCTGGCACGTCGAGAAGCGCGTCGCGCTCGGCGCGGCGCGGCTCGCGATCATCGACCTGCACGGCGGCGACCAGCCGATCTACAACGAGGACCGCACGCTCGCCTGCGTCTACAACGGCGAGGTCTACAACTACCGCGAGCTTCGCCGCGAACTGCTCGCCCGCGGCCACGACCTCCGCTCGGAGACCGATTCCGAGACGATCGTCCACCTGTTCGAGGAGGACGGCATCGACCTCGTCCGCCGCCTCAACGGGATGTTCGGCTTCGCGCTGTGGGACTCGCGCCGCGAGACGCTCTGGCTCGCGCGCGACCGCTACGGGATCAAGCCGATCTACTACCACTTCGACGGAGGGACGCTCTCGTTCGGGTCGGAGGTGAAGTGCCTGCTGGCGACCGGGCGGGTGCGCCCCGAGCTCGACCTGGGCGCGTTCACGGAGCTCTTCACCTTCCAGAACATCCTCTCGGACACGAGCCTCTTCAAGGGCGTGGAGATGGTCCCGCCGGGTCACGTCCTGCGCCTCGACCGCGACGGCATCGAGCTGATCCGCTACTGGGACGCGCTCCCCGAGCCCAGCCCCGTTTCACGCGACGAGGCCGTCGCCGGCGTCCGCGAGCGTTTCGAGGAGGGGGTCCAGGCCCAGCTCGTCTCCGACGTGGAGGTCGCGAGCTACCTGTCGGGCGGGCTCGACACCGGCGCGATCGCCGCGGCGGCCGCGCGCGGGCTCGACCGCCTCACGACCTTCGCCACGGGCTTCGACGTCTCCGGGGCGACCGGCCGCGAGGCGGGCTTCGACGAGCGCTCGGACGCGGCGGAGCTGGCGGGGCAGATCGGCTCCCACCACCACGAGCTGCTGCTCGACCACCACGACCTCGACATGGTCCTGCCCCGTCTCGTGCGCCACCTCGAGGAGCCGCGGATGAGCTTCTCCTACCCCAACTACCTGACGGCCGGCTTCGCGAGCCGCTGGGTGAAGGTCGTCCTCTCCGGCGCCGGCGGCGACGAGTTCTTCGGCGGCTATCCCTGGCGCTACGAGTTCGCCGGCAGGCCCGGCTTCGAGGACGCCTACTTCGACTACTGGGAGCGGCTGATGCCGCGCGGAGAGCTTGCGAAAGCCGTCTCGGCCGACATCGACCTCGAGCGTCCCAGGTCCGTGTACGACGGGATCATGGGCCGCGCCGAGGGCCTCTCGGACATCGACCGGACGCTCTACTTCGAGTCCAAGACGTTCCTGCACGGCCTCCTGATCGTCGAGGACAAGCTGTCGATGGCCCACTCGCTCGAGTCGCGGGTCCCGTTCCTCGACAACGGCCTGGTGGACTACGTGCTGACGCTCCCGGCGGAGGTCAAGCTACACTCCGGGCGTTCCAAGGATCTGTTCCGCCGGGCGATGACGGTCCTTCTACCCGAGGAGGTAATCTCCCGGAAGAAGACCGGCTTCACACCCCCGCAGGAAGCGTGGTTTCGGGGCGAGCAGGCGGGATACGTTGAGCGGACGCTGCTTTCGGAGGCGGCGTGCGACCGGGGGCTGTTCCGAGTCGATTTCGTGCGCGACGTGTTGGCAGACCACCGGGAGGGCAGGGCCGACAGGCGCCTTCTGCTCTGGACCATGCTGTGCCTCGAATGGTGGCATCGAATCTTCGTGGATGGTGAACACACGACATGAATGAAGTCCGCATAGGACTCGCCGGCGTGGGCTACTGGGGATCCAAGCTCGCGCGAAACATCGCCGACGGCACCGGCTCCAGGCTCGCGGGGATCTGCGATCCCGAGCCGGGCCGCCTCTCGGCGGTCGTCGATCGCTACCCGGGGGCGCGTGGCTTCACCGACCTCGCGGAGATGCTCGCCTCGGACGAGATCGACGCGGTCGTGCTCGCAACCCCGGCGAGCCGCCACCACGAGCACGCCACGGCGGCGCTCGAGGCGGCCAAGCACGTGCTGGTCGAGAAGCCGCTCGCGCTGAACGCGGCCGACTGCCGCTCGATCCAGTTGCTCGCCGCCGAGCGCGACCTCGTCGCGATGGTCGGCCACACCTTCATCTACTCGGAGCCCGTGCGGATGCTCCGCCGCCTCGTCGTCGAGGGCGAGCTCGGGGATCTCCTCTACATCTACGGCCAGCGCCTGAACCTGGGCGTCATCCGCGATGACCTGAACGCGCTCTGGAACTTCGGCCCGCACGACGTCTCGATCCTGCTCTACCTGATGGGCGAGGCGCCCGTGCGCGTGAGCGCGCGCCAGTACTGCCTGCTGGACCGCCACCTGGAGGACGTCGCCTTCGTGAACCTCGAGTTCGCGAACGGCGCCGTCGGCCACATCCATCTCTCCTGGCTCGACCCGCGCAAGGTGCGCGAGTACACGGTGGTCGGCGACGGCAAGATGGCCGTCTACGACGACACCGACGTCGAGGCGCCGATCCGGATCTACGACAAGGGCGTCACGAAGAAGGGCGCGTTCGGCGCCGACTTCGACCCGGCCACGCCCGAGGGCTTCGGGGAGTTCAAGCTCGAGGTCCGCGCCGGCGACATCCTGATCCCGCGCGTCCAGGGCCGCGAGCCGCTGCGCGTCGAGATCGAGCACTTCGCCGAATGCGTCGCCAACGGCGCCCAGCCCATCACCGACGCCGCGCACGGCCTCGAGGTCGTCGCGATCCTGGAGGCGGCCGAGCGCTCGGCCGCCGCCGGCGGCGCCGTCGTCGACCTCGCGGTCCATGAACGTCCCGCTGCTTGACCTCCAGGCCCAGCACGACGCGATCCGCCCCGAGCTCGAGGCGGCGATCGCGCGCGTGGTGGCCGACGGGCGCTACATCGGCGGCCCCGAGCTCGAGGCGTTCGAGGAGCGCTTCGCCGCCTACTGCCGCGCGCAGCACGCGATCGGAGTCTCCTCCGGCACGGACGCGCTGACCGTCGGCCTCATCGCCGCCGGCGTGAAGCCGGGCGACGAGGTCATCACCACGCCCTTCACCTTCATCGCGACCGTGGAGTCGATCCTGCTCGCGGGCGCCACGCCGGTGCTCGTGGACGTCGATCCCGACACGGCGCTGATGACGCCCGAGGCGGCCGAGGCGGCGATCACCGAGCGCACCACCGCCATCGCGGTCGTCCACCTCTACGGCCAGACCGTGGATCTCGACTCCTTCCGCGAACTCTGCGACCGCCGCGGTCTGATTCTCGCGGAGGACGCCGCCCAGGCGCACGGAGCGGAGTGGAAGGGCAAGCGGGCGGGCTCGGTGGGCGACGTCGCGGCATTCAGCTTCTTTCCGGGCAAGAACCTGGGCGCCCTCGGTGACGCGGGCGGCATCACGACGAACGACCCGGAGATCGCCGGCCGCGCGCGGCGCTACCGCGATCACGGCCGCACCGACAAGTACACCCACGCCGAGCTCGGCACGAACGCCCGCATGGACGCGCTGCAGGCGGCCGTGCTCTCGGTGAAGCTCGAGCGCCTGGACGAGTGGACCGAGGCTCGCCGTGCCCACGCGGCCGCCTACACCGAGGCCCTTCCGGACGGCGTGCCGCTCCGGCGCGCGCCGGAGGCGCTCCACTCTTGGCACCAGTACGTGGTGCGCACCGGCGACCGCGACGCCGTGGCCGCCCGGCTCCGGGAGCAGGGCATCGCTTCCGGCGTGCACTACCCGATCCCGCTCCACAAGCAGCCGGCGCTCCAGGAGATTGCCGGCGGCCTGGAGCTCCCGAACTCCGAGAGGCTTGGCCAGACAGTGCTCTCCCTTCCCGTCTTCCCCGAGCTGGACCCCGCCGACCGCGCGCGGATCGCCCGGCTGGTCGTCCTCGACGAGGTGCCCGCATGAAGGCGCTCGTGACGGGCGGCGCCGGCCTGATCGGCTCCCATGTGGTCGACCGCCTCCTGGCCCGCGGGCAGGAGGTACGGATCCTCGACAACCTCGACGAACAGACGCATCCGGAGGGCCGGCCGGACTGGATCCCCGCCGACGCCGAGTTCGTCCACGGGGACGTCCGCGACAGCGACACCCTGGAGCGCTGTCTCGAGGGCGTCGACGAGGTCTACCATCAGGCGGCGTTCGGGGGGTTCACCACCGAGATCTCGCTCTACTACGACTCGAACGCCACCGGCACTGCGCGCATCTTCGAGGCGATCGCGAACCGCGGCCTCGACATCCGCAAGGTCGTCGCCGCCTCGTCGCAGGCGATCTACGGCGAGGGCCTCTACCGCTGCCCCGACCACGGGCTCGTGCAGCCGTGGATGCGCACGATCGAGCGCTTCGAGCGCGAGCAGTGGGAGCCGCCCTGCCCCGAGTGCGGCAAGGACGTGACGCCCGAGCGCACCCACGAGGAGGTGCGCTGGAACGGCGAGACCCCCTACGCGGTGTCCAAGCTCGCCGAGGAGCGCACCACGATCGGCATGGGCAAGCGCCTCGGCATCCCCACGGTCGCCCTGCGCTACGCCGTGACCTTCGGCCCGCGCCAGTCGGTCTTCAACCCCTACACGGGTGTCGTCTCGATCTTCTCGACGCTGCTGCTCAACGGCATCAAGCCGGTCGTCTACGAGGACGGCCGCCAGACGCGAGACTTCATCTTCGTCGGCGACATCGCGAACGCGAACGTGCTCGTGATGGGAGACGAGCGCGCCGACCACGAGGTCTTCAACGTGGGCCGCGGCGTCCCGGTGAACGTGATCGAGCTGATCGAGAAGCTGGCGGCCTCCTACGGCCTCGAGCCCGCTTACGAGATCGGCGGCCAGTTCCGGCCCGGCGACGTGCGCCACCTCGTCCACGACGCCTCGCGCATCGCGGAGCTCGGCTGGAAGCCGGAGACCTCGCTCGAGGACGGCCTCGGCGAGGTGGTCGAGTGGATCAACGGCATGGGGGCCGTGCGCGAGTACTTCAGCTCGGCGCTCGAGCGCCTCAGGCAGCAGGGCGTCGTCATGAGGGCCGGGAGCTCATGAGCTCCGGGGCCTCGCTCGCGGCGCCCGCACGGGCCGAGGCCCCGCGCTGGAGAAAGCCGCTCCTCGCCGTCGTCGGGCTGGTCGTCTCCGCCGTCTGCATCTGGCTCGCGACCCGCAACATCTCGCTGAGCCAGGTCGGCGACTCGCTGCGCGAGGCCGAGTACGCGTGGCTGGTCCCCGCCGTCGTGCTCACCTACGCGACGATCGTCCTACGCGGCATCCGCTGGCGCTTGCTCTTCCACGACCGCTCGCTCGTCGCGGCGTCGGAGAGCACGGCGGCGGTCAACGTCGGCCTGATGTTCAACAACGTGCTGCCGTCGCGCGCGGGGGAGATCCCCCGGGTGCTCGGCCTGCGCCGGGTGACGGGCCTCTCGGCGTTCGAGATCGGCATGACCGTGCTCGTGGAGCGGGCGATCGACGTGTTCGTGATCGCGGTGATCGGCCTCGCGATCTGGCCTGCCCTCCCGGATCGCGCCTGGGTCACCGCGCTCGGCTTCTTCTGCCTCGCGGTGATCGTCGCCTGCGCGATCTTCATCCTGCTGCTCGCGATCTTCCGGCGGCGGCTCGTCACCGTGCTCGAGCGCCTCCTGCTCAAGCTCCCGTTCCTCTCGGACGCCCGCGCGCAGACCGTCCACGAGGCGCTCCGCGCCGGCATGCGCATCATGCTGCGCCCGCGCGCGCTCGCCGAGGCGGTCGGGGTGAGCTTCCTCCTCTGGGGCGTCGCCGGTCTCGCCACCTGGAGCCTCTTCCCGGCGTTCGACCTCTCGCTCGACTCGGCCGCCCCGTGGCTCGTCCTCGTGGCCAACACCTTCGCGCTCACGGTCCCGTCGAGTTCGGGCTCGATCGGCGTGTACGAGGCCTCCGTCCAGGCCGCCCTGGTCGCCTACGGCGTGTCCAAGAGCGCGGCGCTCTCGTACGCGCTCGTGCTGCACGCGGTGAACTTCTTCCCGGTGATCCTCTCCGGCGTCGTCGCGCTCTCGTGGCTGGGCCGCCGGGCGCCGGCGGAGCGGCTGCGGGCCCGCGAGACGTGACCACCGCCGCCGCACCGCCGCGCGACCGGCCGGGTCGCATGCGGCGGCTCGACCTGCTCGGCTCGCCGACGCCCACGGCGCTCGAGCTGCTGATCGCGCTCGCCGCCCTGCTCGCGCTCGGCGCCGCCGCGTACGGCTCGCACATCCTGAGCGGCGGCTTCTACTACGACGACTGGGCGAACGGGGCGCTCCACCGCTTCTCGGAAGACTCGATCGGCGCGTTCTGGGACCTCACCTCGTACCGGCCGCTGCTCGCGCTGTACGTGCCGCTCACGCACGAGCTGTTCGGCACCCGCTTCGGCGTCCACCTCGCCTGGGCCGTGACGCTCGCGGCGATCATGTCGGCGGCGGTCTACCTCGTCCTGCGCCAGCTCGGGATGGCGCGGCTCCACGCGGGCATGGTGGCCGCGCTCGTCCTGCTCTTCCCCTACTCGGACGCGACCCGGCTCTGGGCCACCTCGAGCATGGCGCACCTCTCGATCACGCTCTACCTGCTCGGCGCGTCCGTGGCGATCGCCGGGATCCGCCGCTCGAAGCCGGTGCTCCACGCGGGTGCCGTCGTGCTGTACGCCGCCTCGATCCTCGTGTACGAGATCGCGGCCGGCCCGATCGTCCTCTCGGTCCTGCTCTACCTGGTGCTCGCGCGGCCACGGCCGGCGCTCTGGCGCTGGGCGGTCGACCTCGCCGTGGTGGTGCCGATCCTGATGCTCGTCACGCGCGAGGGGGAGAGGGAGACCGGCGGTCTCGGCGACCAGGCCGATCACGCCTGGCGCATCGCCGACGAGGGCGCGGACGTCTTCTCCGACAGCCTCTTCGCCTGGGGCTCGCCGCCGGGCGACACGGCGCTCGTCGTGGCCCTCGGCGTCTGCCTCGCCGCGCTCGCGGTGGCGCGCGCGCTCCCCCGCGGCGACGCCGAGCGCGAGGAGATCGTCCGCTGGCTGCGCTGGGCGCTCGGCGGCCTCGTGGCCGCCGCCGCCGGCTGGCTCGTGTTCGTGCCGGCGGACGGCTACTACTCGCCGCTCACGCTCGGCCTCGGCAACCGCACGAACGTGCTTGCCGCGGTCGGCATCGTGATCCTCGTCTACTCGCTGCTCATGCTCGTAGCGAGGCTCGCCTTCCGCGGCGTCCCCGGCTGGGGCGTTCGCGTCCCGTTGGTCGCTGCGCTGCTCGGGGCGGTCGTGGGCGCGGGCTACGTCGAGCAGCTCGACGAGGACAAGCACGCTTGGGACGAGGCCTACCGCGCGGAGCAGCGGATCCTCGACGTGATCGCGCAGAACCTGCCCGATCCGCCCGACGGCTCCACGATCTACACCTTCAACCATCCGGCCTTCCTCCAGCTCGGGGTGCCGGTCTTCGGCGCCACCTGGGACCTGAACGGGGCGGTGCGCCTGCACCTGCGCGACGGCTCGCTCGCGGGCTTCCCGGCGTTCGAGGGCACGACGTTCGTCTGCCGCGACGACGCACTCCACCCGGAGGGCAACGGCTACGGGCCCGGCCAGGGCGAGGCCTACGGGCGGGCGTTCTTCGTGGACGCCGGCGACGGCCGCGTGGCGCGCATCTTCGACCGCCGCTCGTGCCTCGAGGCGGTCAGGACGTTCACCCCCGGGCCCTTCCACCTGACCGCCGGCTGAGGGCATGGCCACCAGCCGCATTCCAATCCGCCGGCGCGCCGGCAGCGCAGCCGAGCCCGTCCGGTCCGCGGCCCGGACAGCGCGCGACCGGGGAGCGGCGCTGCTCATCCGCTTCTGGCCGCTCGTCTTCCTGGCGGTCGCGATCGGGGTCTACTACTGGCCCGTGATCGTCGACGGCCGGCTCGTGTCGGCCGCCGACATCCTCGGAGTGCTGGGGCAGCCGTGGATCGACTTCGTACCCGTCGCCAGCCCGTCGAACACGGCGCTTCTCGACTCGGTGGTGTCGCTCGCGCCCGCGATGACGTTCGTGCGCGAGTCGCTCGCGGCGGGCCAGCTCCCGCTCTGGAGCCCCTACACGGAGTTCGGGGTGCCCTTCCTCGCGCAGAGCCAGTGGGGGACGCCCTCGCCCGTGCAGCTCCCGTTCCTCCTGCCGCCCGAGCTGTTCAGCATCGAGACGGCCCAGACGCTGTCCGGCATGCTGAAGATCGCGGTGGCGGGCGCCGGCGCCTACGCGCTCGGCCGCGTGCTCGACTTCTCCAAGCAGGGCGCGATCTTCTCGGCGATCGCCTACATGCTGGGCGGCTACACCGTGGCCTGGCTGTCGATGCCCGACACGAGCGTGACGGCCTTCCTGCCCTGGATGGCGCTCGGCATCGAGCTCGTGCTGTTCGGGCGCCGGCCGTGGCTCGCCGCCTCGGGCCTCGGGGTGGCGATGGCGTTCGCCGTCTACGGCGGCCACCCGGAGGTCCTGCTCTACCAGTTCGCGGGGTTCGTGCTCTACGGCGCCTTCCGCGCGGTCCAGGACCGCCGCCGGCTGCGGGGCCAGCTGCGCGTGCGCGGCGCCGCCGTCGGCGCCTCGATCGCGCTGTCGGGCCTTTTGTCGGCGCTCGTCCTGCTGCCGGCCGCCGAGCTGTACGAACGCTCGATCGAGGCCACCTCCGTGCGCTTCGCGCCGGTCGGGGCCTTCGTCGTGGACCTCGGGACGCTCGAGCGCCTGTTCGACCCGGTGAAGGGCGACACCACCATCGGCGGTGTCTCGAGCCTCCAGTCGGTCTTCAACGTCTACACGTCCCTGTACGTCGGCATCGCGGGCGCCGTGATGGCGATCCTCGCGCTGCTCGTGCGGGACCGGCGGGCCCTCGCGTTCTGGGCCGTCGCCGCGCTCGGCTTCGCGCTCTCGGTCAAGGGCGCGCCCGCCACCTGGGTCGGTGACCTGATCCCGAGCTTCCAGGGGCTCTCGCGCAACCACGCCCTCCTGCTCTGGACGTTCGGCCTCGCTATGGCGGCGGGGGCGGGGGTGGACCGGCTCCAGCGCCTGGTCGCCGGGCTCTCGAAGGAGCGCCTGCTCGCGCCCGGGCTCGCGCTCCTGCTCTGCGTGGCCGTCTTCGCCGACCTCTACGACTGGGGCAAGGACTACAACCCGCGCGTCCCGAAGGCGCAGTCGGGCGTCGCCGAGCCGGCCGGCTACGCCGCCGTCCCGGCCGGGCCGGGCGAGCCGCGCGCCGCCTACCTCGGGCCGGCGTTCATGCGCCCGCTCGTGCCCCAGCTCTTCGGCCGCACCGACATCCGCGGCTACGGCCAGCCGACCCGCCTCGACTACGAGGAGTTCATCAAGGTGAACATCCTCCCTGAGGACCCCGGCTACCTGAGCTACTCCGACTACGCGCTGGGCGTGCCCGACGAGCGCACCCGGCGCATGTACTCGGCGCTGAACGTCGGCTACTACGTCTCGCGCGGCGCGAAGCCGGTGCGCGTCCCCGGCGCGAAGACGGTCGAGCGCGACGTCGTGTTCGTGCAGCGCAACCCCGACGTCAAGGGGCGCGCCTGGTTCGCGCAGGACCACGTGGTGAGCCCGACCCGCAACTCCTCGCTCTACCGCCTGAACGAGCCGGACATCGACCCCACGAAGACGGTCGTCCTCACGGAGGACCCGTCCCGGCCGTACGAGCCGCCCGTCCCGGGTGACCGCGCCGAGGTCGTCCGCTACGAGAACCAGGGGGTCGAGATCAGGACGGATGCGGCCGGTCCGCGCCTGCTCTTCATGTCGGACTCCCACTACCCC
Source organism: Thermoleophilaceae bacterium (assembly GCA_035553855.1). Lineage (GTDB taxonomy): Bacteria > Actinomycetota > Thermoleophilia > Solirubrobacterales > Thermoleophilaceae > JBBDYQ01. The sequence goes on from DATMJO010000081.1 coordinate 59,681, forward strand.
GGCTGGAAGGCCGAGATCGACGGCGAGGAGGTCGAGATCCAGCGGGCCGACGGTCTCTTCCGGGCCGTGTCGGTCCCGGCGGGCGAGCACACGCTGCGCTTTTTGTTCCGGCCCGCGTCGGTGCTCTGGGGCTTCATCCTCACGCTGCTCGGCGCGGTGCTCGCGCTCGCGCTCGCGCTCTTCGGGCGCAGGCGCGTGCTGGCCCCCGCCGCGCCCGCCGCGGCCGTGGAGCCGGGCCGGATGGAGCTGCGCGCGGGCGGCGCCGTGGCGCGTCTAGCGGCTCGGGTGGCCCCCGCCGCCGGTCGCGTCGCGAGGGCGCGCTGGACGGCACCGGCCCTCCTCGTGGCCGCGCTCGTCTTCTACTACTGGGAGGTCTTCGCGGGACAGCTCGTCTCGGGCTCCGACCTCGTGAACTACCTGTACCCGCCCTGGTCGCTGACGCCGCCGCCGGGCTTCGTCCCCTCGAACCCCGCGCTCGCCGACTCGGTCGTCTCGCTCGGTCCCGCGATGAGCTTCGTGCGCGACTCGATCTGGTCCGGCCAGCTGCCGCTCTGGAACCCCTATACGGAGTTCGGGAACCCGTTCTGGGCGCAGAGCCAGTGGGGCCTGCTCTCCCCGGTGCACGTCCCGTACCTCCTGCCCGAGGGCCTCTACAGCATCGAGACCGCGCAGACGCTCGTCGGCATGCTGAAGATCGGCGTCGCCATCTCCGGCGCCTACCTGCTCGCCAGGCGCTTCGCGCTGTCGAAGCCGGCCGCGGCCTTCGCCGGGATCGCCTACGGCTTCGGCGGCTACACGACGGTCTGGCTCTCGATGCCGGACACGGCCACCACGGTCTTCCTGCCCTGGGTGCTGCTCGCGATCGAATGGGTCCTGACGGGCGCCCGCCCGCTGCTGGGCGCGGCCGGCCTCGCGCTCCTCGGCTTCGCGGCCGCCGCCGGCGGGCATCCGGAGAAGCTCGCGATGGCGACGCTCGGCGTGCTCGTCTACGTCGCGGTGCGGCTCGTGCAGGAGCGCCGTGCACTGCTCGCCGACTGGCGCCTGCGGGCCTTCGGCCTGGCGGCGGGCGGCGCGCTCGCCGTCGGCCTGTTCGCCGTCGTCCTACTGCCCGCGATCGAGCTGTTCGGGCTGTCGGGCGACTCCGAGCAGCGCGAGGCGCTCTACGCCGATCAGGCGTTCTCGTGGAAGAGCCTCATCTACGCCTGGGCGCCGGACTTCGCCGGCAACCCCACGCGCGGCACCCCGCAGGACACGGTCACCTACACGCTCGCCTACGGCCCCTGGTACGCGGGCGTGCTGGCCGTGCCGCTCGCGCTCGTCGCGCTCGCGCGGCGCGACCGCCGCGCCGTGCCGTTCGCCGCCGTCGCGGTCTTCGGCCTGGTGGTCGCGATGAACACGCTGCCGTGGCGGATCGCGATCGACACCTTCCCGACGCTCGGCGGGATCGTCAAGCAGCACGTGATCATCCTCTGGTTCCTCGGCCTCGTGATGGCCGCGGCGATCGGCGTCCATCACCTCCAGGCGCTCCTCGCCAAGCACGCCTCGCGCGCCTGGATCGCACCCGGGGCGGCCGTTGTCCTCTGTGTCGCCCTCTTCGCGGAGCTGTACGCCTGGGGCCACGAGTACAACCCGCGCGTGAAGCGCGACCACGTCGCCGTCCCCTATCCGCCCGAGCTGGACGAGGTGGACAAGGGCCGCGGGGCAGAGCGCACGATCTTCCTCGGCAACACCACGCGGCCGCTCCTGCCGATGTCGTTCGACGTCCCCGAGATCCGCGGCTACGGCCAGCCCACCCGCAGCGACTACGACAACTGGATGAAGACGATCGTCTCCGACTTCGGGGGCGTCTACGGGAGCTACACCGGCTACGAGACCGGCAACCTGCGCCCGAACGCGCTGCGCGCCCTCTCCGCCGCCAACGTGGGCTTCTCCGCCGACTCGGGCGGCCAGTTCCCGATCGAGCCGCTCGAGAAGGTCCGCGAGGGCACCCTCACGATCCACCGCAACCCGTTCGTCAAGTCGCGCGCGTCGCTGTACTCGTCGTATGAGGTGGCGCCCGGCGACGGCGCGGCGGTTCAGCGCGTCGCCAATCCGCGCTTCGACGCGCGCAGGACGGTCGTGCTCGACGCCGACCCGGGGGTGCCGGAGGCGGAGACGGCCGGGAGCGCCGAGATCACCCGCTACGAGAACAACCGCGTGACCGTGCGGACCGAGACCTCGAAGCCCGAGGTGCTCGTGCTGAGCGATTCCGACTACCCGGGGTGGAGCGCCGAGGTGGACGGCGAGGAGGCGGAGATCCACCGCGCGAACGGCCTCTTCCGCGCGGTCGTCGTCCCCGCAGGGGAGCACACCGTCGAGTTCACCTTCCGCCCGAAGAGTCTCGTCGCGGGGTTCCTGATCTCGCTCGGCTCGCTGCTGCTCGTGGGCCTGCTGGCTCACCGCGGCCGGAAGGTGAGGGTGCGGTGAGGCGCCTGCCCCCCGCGCTCCTGATCCTGCTCGCGGTCCCGGCCGCGGCGCACGCCGCCTTCCCTGGAGGCCAGGGGCTTGTCGCCTGGGAGACGCGCCTGCCGAACGGCGATGACCCCGCGCTCCACCCGGCGGATGGAGCGGGCAACTGGGAGATCTACGCCGCCCGCCCCGGCGGGAGCAGCCGGCGGAACCTCACGCGCCACCCGGCGGACGACTTCGGCCCTGCATGGTCGCCGGACGGGCGGCGCATCGCCTTCGAGTCGACCCGCGACTCCGCGCGCGAGGCCTACGGGGACACCGAGATCTACGTGATGGACTCGCACGGCCGCGGGGTGCGCCGGCTCACGCGCGCGCCGGGCCTCTCACAGGATCCCGCCTGGGCGCCCGACGGTCGCCGGATCGCCTGGCAGGACGACCGTGACGGCAACGGCGAGATCTATGCGATGGACACCGACGGCGCTCGCCTGCGGCGCCTCACGCACGACCCGGGCGGCGACCACGACCCGGTCTACTCGCCTGACGGCTCCGGGATCATGTGGGTCGCCGAGCGCGGCGGCCGCTACGACCTCTGGCTCATGCGGCCCGACGGGAGCGGCAAGCGCAGGCTCACCGACCTGCCGTCTTGGGACTCGGTTCCGGGCTTCTCGCACGATGGCGCCCGGGTCGTCTTCCTCTCCGACCGCCTCGGCGGCATCGACGTCTTCACCGCGGACGTCGACGGCCGTCGCCAGTCTCCGCTCACGCGCGGGCCGGAGCGGGAGTTCGAGCCCGTCTTCGCGCCGGACGGGCAGGCGCTCGCGATCCAGCGCGGAGCGGGCCCCGCGTCGGAGCTCGACGGCTCGAACGAGATCCTCACGCTCGACCTCGGGGGCGATGTCATCCGCCGTCTCACGCGCGATGCCCGGGACGACCACGCGCCGGACTGGCAGCCGCTTCCGCCCGCCTGCAAGCGGCTCGTGCGAGCGCGGCCGGGCCCGCAGCGCGTCCGCGGGACTCGCGCGGGCGACCGCGTCTTCGGCGGCATGGGCGACGACTTCCTCGCGGGTGGCCCGGGCCGTGACTGCCTGTTCGGCGGGCTCGGCCGCGATCGCCTGGCGGGCGGGCCCGGCGACGACTGGCTGACGGGCGGCCCCGGCCGTGACCGCTTCCTCGGAGGCGCCGGCGACGACCTGATCGACGCGCGCGACGGGCTCGCGGAGCCGGTCCGCTGCGGGGCCGGGACCGACACGGTTGTGACGGACCGCGGGGACAGGCTCACCGGCTGCGAGCGCCGCGCGCGCGGCGCGCTCCGCGTCCCGGGGGTGGCGCGATGACGCAGCACGCGCTTCCCGTGCCTGCGACGCGCCTGCGGGCGATCGCCGAGACGCCTGAGCTCGAGCGGCGCCTCGCGCTCGCCCTGGAGCTCGTGCGCCTGGGCACCGGCCTGGTCTGGGAGCCCGCCACCGAGCGCGACGAGGCGCTCGCGGTCGTCCACGGCGCGCCGGGGTGGGCGCGCGCCCGCGCCGCCGAGGCAGGGGGGCCCTGTCTCGTGGTTCCCGCCGGCGGGGCCGTGACACCGGCGGCGGCGACCGCGGCGATGGCCGTGGACGAGGTGGCGCCGGAGCTGCACGTCCTCGGTGGGGACGCCCCCGCCGTCATGGCCGAGCTCGTCCGCCCCGTGAGTGGCCAGATGACCTCGATGCAAAGCCAGTGCCACCCGCTGCTGCCGCTCGCGGAGCCGTGGGTGGACCGCCTCACCGAAGCGCTCGCCGCGCGGTTGGCCGCGCTCGCTCCGGCAGGCTCCGCGCTTTACCGGCTGCGCCCGGTCCCGGGCGGCGCCGACTGGGGAGTCGCGCTCTCCCACGACATGGACTACGTCGAGACGACCGCCCGCTACCGCGCGACCCGCCTCTACTACCTGATGTACGGGCTCCGCGGCCGCTCCGGGCGGGTCGTGCGCCACCACCTGCGCGCGCTGGCGTCGCCGCGGCCGTGGCTCCACGCGGAGGCGGCGCTCGCCGAGGAGGAGGCGGGCGCGCGCTCGGAGTGGTTCGTCTTCGCCCGCCACCCCGGACAGCGCGGGGCGCACGCCGCGCTCTTCAACCCCGAGTACGACCTCTCCGATCCCGGCATCCGCGCGCTGCTGCGCGGCCTGCGCGACCGCGGCCACGTGGTCTCCCTGCACGCGAGCCCCGAGGCGGGCGCCGACCCGGTGCTCATGCGGGCCGAGCGGGACCTGCTCGCGGCCGCGGTCGGCACCGACGTCACGGGCGTTCGCCATCACATGGGCCGCTGCGTCTGGCCGGTCGCGCCGGACGGCTGGCGCCGGGCGGGGTTCGCCTACGACTCGAGCTTCATCATCAACGACGGCCAGGGCTACCGACTGGGCACGGCGGGCCCCGTGCCCGTCGACGGGATGCTCGAGCTGTCGCCCTCGTGGATGGACACCGTCGCCTACAACTACGAGTCAAAGGAGCCGGAGGTGCTGCTCGCCGAGCTGCACGCGCTCGTGGACCGGGTGCGCGGGCGCGGCGGCGTGGAGGGGGTCGTCTGGCACGACATCCCGATGGGGCGTGGCTACCCGGGCGTGGCGGTCTACCGCGAGTTCCTGCGCTACGCGCGGGACCGCGGCGGCCACATCGGTCCCTGCGCCGAGTTCGTCCGTCACTCGCGGGCGCTCGCCGACGCGCGCGTCGAGGACGGCCGGCTCGTCGCCGCGCACCACCTCGGCGTGCCCGAACGGGTCGGCCCGCCGCGCGAGGACGCTTCCGTCGGGACGGGCTGAGGCTGGTGGACCCGAGCGAGCACCGATTCCTCTTCGAGCAGGGAGCCCGCGACTGGTGGCAGGTGGGCATGCGGGCGTGCACGCTCGCCGTGCTGCCCGCGGCGGCCCGGTCCGGGCGCGCTCTCGACCTCGGCGCGGGCTGTGGCTGGTTCGTGCGCGAGCTGGGCCCGGGCGCTCACGGCGTCGAGCTGTCCGAGGATGCAGTGGCGTTCGCCGCGGAGGCCGGGGCGGACGTCGAGCACGGGCGGATCGAGGACGTGCTGCCGGCCGAAGGGCTCGAGCTCGTGAGCTGCCTCGATGTGCTCCCCCATCGCGAGGTCGACGAGCCCGCCGTGCTGCGCGACGCGGGCGCCTCGCTCGCGCCCGGCGGGCGCCTGCTGCTGCGCCTCCCCGCCTTCCAGCGCCTCTACGGCGCTCACGACCGCTTCGTGCACCAGGTCCGCCGCTACGACCGCTCCGATGTCCCCGCGCTCGCCCGCCATGCGGGGCTGGAGGTGGAGCGCGTGACCTTCGCCAACTGCCTACTGTTCCCGCTAGTCCTCGCCTCCCGTCTCGCCGAGGCGCTGCGCCGCGGCGCGGACGAGGCCCGCTCGTCCAACCGGGAGCTGCCGGGTCCCCTGAACGCCGTCCTCCGCCGCGTGCTGCTCTCCGAGGCGGCGCTCATCCGCCGCGGCGTGAACCTGCCGTTCGGCTCGTCGCTGATCGTGGTCATGCGGAGGCCCGCATGACGAAGCCGCTCGTGGTCATCACCGCCGAGAACCTCGCCTCGTGCCGCATCATGGCGCCGCTGCTCGAGCGCCTGGCGCCGGAGATCGCGCTCGTCATGCTCGTCCCCAACACCCCGGTCGGCTCCGGCGGCGACCTGCAGAGGCTCCGCCGCATGGTCTCGCGCGCCGCGCTCTCGTTCTCCGCCTTCAAGGCGGTCGAGATCCACGGCCACCACCTGCTCGCACGGCTCCGAGGCCGCACCGTGGCCCGGATGACCGAGCGCACAGGGGTTCCCCTCCGGCGCTATCCGTCCGCGGACGACCCCGCCTTCATCGCCGATCTGCAGGCGGCGGCCCCGCGCTACCTGCTCTCCGCCGGCCCCGCGATCCTCGGCGCCGAGGTCCTGTCGGCGCCCACGGAGGCGACACTCAACTGCCACTGCGCCCGGCTGCCGGAATACCGCGGCGCGGCCAACTACGTCTGGATGCTCGTGGAGGGCGAGAGCACGGCCTGGGCGTCGATCCAGGTGATGGAGCTCGCGCTCGACGAGGGCCCGCTGCTGGCCGAGCGCCCGCTGGCCATCGACCCGTCCTGGTCCGCGTATCGCCTCAACTTCGAGCTCGCGGGCGCGGCGGGGGAGCTGTATGCCGAGACCGTCGAGCGCGCTCTGCGCGAGGGCCTGCCCGACCCGATCGAGCGTCCCGGGGCCGAGCCGCGCAACCGCGGCCTCCCGAAGCGCCCCGCGATGCGCTCGCTGCGCGCCCGCGGGCGCCGCCTGATCCGCCCGGCCGACCCCTTCAGGTGCGTATGAGGCGCTCCACGCTCCTGCTCGCCCTCGTGCCGCTCGCGCTCGTGACGGCCTACTGGTGGGACGCGCTCGTCGACCCGGTCACCGTCCAGGCGATCGACGCGGACGACGACGTCCTCAACTACTTCCGCCCGCTCAACCTCTTCCACTTCCGCTACGTAGAGGCGTTCGGGGAGCTCCCGGGCTGGCTCGACCGGATGGGCCTCGGCTACCCGGCCTCCGCCGTCGGCCAGCACGGCATCGACTACCTCCCGCGGCTGCTGGCGATGAAGCTCGCGCCGACCGCGGGAGCGGCGGCGGACCTCCTCGTCTGGGCGCATGCGCTGGTCGGCGCGCTCGCGGTCTTCGCGCTCGCCCGCGTCTACCGGATCGAGACCGGCGGCGCCGCCGTCGCCGCCACGCTCTACGCGCTCGCCCAGCTGCCGGTGCGCTGGGCGCCGTTCTTCCACGCCCCCGCCTACTTCGCGTTCGCCCCGGTCGCGCTGCTCGGGCTCGAGCTGGTCTGGCGCAGGCGGCCCGCGCTCGGAGTGCCGCTGCTCGCGCTCGGGCTCGGCATGGCGGGGCTCGGGACCCATCTCCAGTCCACCCACCTGCTGGTGCAGGTGCTCGCCGTCGTCGCGATCTTCCGCTTCCTGACCGATGGGGAGCCGCGCCGCGAGCGGACGCGGCTGCTCGGCTGGTCGGGCGCCGGCGCCGGGGTCGGCCTCGCCGCCGCGGCGCCCGTATGGCTGCCGTTCGCGATAGCCCGCGGCGACAGCACGCGGGTCGAATCGCCGATCTCCGACATCGCGGGAATGACCGCGGACATGACGCGCTCCTTCTACGACCCCACGGGCGCGCTCAACGCGGCGACCGGCGCGATCAACGGCGACATCTACCTGGGACTCGTCGCGCCGCTGCTCGTGGTCGGCGGAGCCGTGATCGCGCTGCGCCGCCGCGACACAGCCGTGCTCGTGCTGCTGCTCGCGATCGCCGCGCTGATCGCCTACAAGACGCCGCTTCTGAGCGTGCTCGCCGTGCTCGTCCCCGGCTGGGACGTGGTCTCGAACGTCGCGCGGCTGTCGTTCGTCGCGGTGCTGCCGATGGCGCTGCTCGCGGGCCTGGCGCTCGACCGGCTGCTCGCCATGAAGGCCGCGGGCGTCGCCGCGGGCGTCGCGGCGCTCGTCGCGCTGAGCCTCCTGATCTGGGAGACGAGGATGGACGAGAAGGACCTCGCGTCCGCGGTCCCGGCGGTGATCGGCGCGCTCGCCGTCGCCGCGGCAATGGCCGCGTGGCGGGTCCCCGACGGAAGGACACGCGGGGCGTTCGCGCTCGCGATCCCGGCGCTGCTCGCCGCGATGACCTTCGCCGGTTCGATGCGCGAGCGCGACCTCGGCTGGCAGCCCGCCGACGACGTGCCGCAGACGCGTTTCCAGAACTGGCTCAACCTCGTGGAGCGCCACGACGACCCGGCGTCCCGCTGGATGTCGCACTGCCAGTCGGTGCAGGCGCCCTCCTACGACTTCCGCCCGATCACGTTCCTCGACGCCCCCGGGCGCTGGCTCGACGCCTACGACTCGTTCGTGTCCGAGGCCTACTACGGCTACTGGCGCCCGCTCACCGGGTCGGCGCGCTACGAGCGGCCGATCGGCGGCCAGTGGTACCAGCACGTGCCTCAGGATCCCCAGCCCGACCCGGACCTCGTCAACGCGGCCGGCATCGGCCGGATCTTCGGCACCAACCTCTGCTCGCTCGACACGACCGAGATGGGCTGGGGCGTCCGGGAGCAGAGCGGCCGCTTCATCATCTGGGGCAACGGCCACGCCTACCCCGCGGCCTACCTCTCGGAGCGCTGGCGCACGGTTCCGAGCCGGGCCGCCGCCGTGAGCTCCATCGCGCGCGACGGGCGCGACTTCCGGCGCCACACCGACAACGTCGAGGGCGAGCTGCCGGCCGTGGCCTCAGGCGGCCCGCCGCGCCCGGCCGAGCTGGTGCGAGGCGACTCCGAGCACCTCACGGTGCGCCTGCCGGAGTCCCTCTCGGAGCCGACGCTGCTCGTGGTCCTCGAGGCCTTCGACGACGACTGGAAGGCGCGCGCCGGCGGCGAGGAGCTCGAGACGGCCCGCGTGAACGGCGCGTTCCGCGGCGTCGTGGTGCCCGCGGGGGCGACCGAGGTGACGATGGAGTACGACCCGCCGTGGAACCCGTGGCTGGGGCTCCTCTCGGGGCTGGCGCTCGTCGGGGCGACCGCCGCGCTGGCGGCCGTGGGGTGGCGCCACCGCAGGGAGGGGGCGAGGTGAGCGTGCGTGCCCCGCTCGCACTCTCCCTGCTGGCGGTTCTGCTGGCGGCCTCGGCGCTGGTGGCGGCGCTCGTCAGCGACGGCGACTCCGCCGGCTCGCAGGGGAGCACGGGCGTTCCCTCCTTCGGGTCTCTGAGCCTCGAGCGCGACGATCGCGGAAACCCGGTGGTCGCCTTCCACGACGCGGCCTCCGGCGATGTCCGACCCGTGCTCCAGATCACCGAGGAGCCCGCCGGCTCCGTGGACGGGCGCGCGGGCATCCCCCATTTCCGATCCAAGGTCTTCTTCCACGGCTTCCCACTCGAGCAGGACGCCACGGGCTTCGACGAGTTCCTCGAGTTCCGGACGGGCAACCTGTACCCCGACTTCGAGCACCCGGGGTCCGGAGTGGGCGGATTCGCAACGGCCATCGCGGACCGCGACCTGTTGATGTGGGCGGAGGGCGATCGGGCCATGAGCTTCTCCACGAACAGCCGCTCTCCGAAGGACGTCGGCCAGCTCGGCACCCGGCGCCTCACGATCGGCGCGGGGCCGTCCTTCCGCGAGGTGCCGGTGACGTTGCGGGACGCGTACCTGGAGGTCGCGGGCGGGCCGCGGCTCGAGCGCGGCGGCCTGCTGCTTCCCCAGGGCTCCTACCTGCGTCTCCACGCCTTCCCCGGCGATCCCCCGGCCGGCGACTGCGACCAGCCTGAGGAGGCGGGCAGGCTGGCGCTCTCCGGAGCGAGCCTGGTGGCGTGCGACGGCGGGCGCTGGCGCCGCGTTCCCTAGGCCGTCGCCGGCCGGCCACCGTGCGGGATCCCCGAGCGGGCGCTCGGGCCGAGATCAGGCGCGGCTGAGCGCCGCCTCGGCGCGGTCGGCGACGAGGCGCGCGAGCGCGAGGCACGAGGTGGCGGCGGGGGAGGGCGCGTTGCGCACGTGCAGGGCGCGCTCGGTCTCCGAGACGAGGAAGTCGTCGAGCAGGCGCCCGTCGCGTCCGAGCGCCTGCGCGCGCACGCCGGCGAAGGCGGGCGCGAGGTCGCTCGCCTCGATGCCCGGCACGTAGCGGGACGCCTCGGCCGCGAGCGCCCTGCGGCTGACGGCGAAGCGAAGCTCGCGCAGCGCGGCGCGGCGGTGGCGCAGGGCGAGCCGCCGCGTCCCGGGAAAGGCGAGCGTGCCGAGCGCGTCCCGCGGACGGAGGAGGCGCCCGGCGTCGCGGGCGCCGGCGATCAGCGCGGTCGGGCCGAGCAACAGCTCGCCGCCGTGGCGCGTCAGGTGCACCCCGAGGAACGGCAGCGCGGGGTCCGGCACCGGGTAGATCATCGAGCGCACCCGCTCGGGCCGGGCCACGCGCAGGTAGGCGCCGCGGAAGGGAACGATGCGCGGCTCGGCGGGCGCGCCGGCCGACACCGCCAGGCGGTCGGACCACGCTCCCGCGCAGGCCACGGCGTAGCCGCATTCGAGGTCCCCGTCGCTCAGGACAACGCGCCCCGGCTCGATCCGCTCCACCGGCGCCCCGAGCCTGACCTCGCCGCCGGCGGCCTCGACATCGGCGCGAAGGGCCCCGGCCACCGCCGCGAAGTCGACGGTGCCGGTCTCGGGCGAGTGGAGCGCGGCGATCCCCGCCGCGTGGGGCTCGACGGCGCGCAGCCCGGCCACGTCCAGCCGCTCCAGGCCCGGAACGCCGTTCGCGCGCCCGCGCCGCTCGAGCTCGGAGAGGCGCGGCAGCTCGTCCTCGCCGAGCGCGACCACGAGCTTGCCCGATCGCTGCGCCGGGATCCCGTGCTCGTCGCAGTAGGCGTAGAGGTCGCGGGCGCCCTCCACGCAGAGCCGCGCCCTGAGCGAGCCGGGCTCGTAGTAGATGCCCGCGTGGATGACGCCGCTGTTCGCGCCCGATTGGTGGGCCGCGGTGCGCTGCTCGCGCTCGAGCACGACGAGCCCCGCGCCGGGGTGGCGGGCGAGCAGCTCCCGGGCGACGGCGAGCCCGACGATGCCCGCGCCGACGACCGCGAAGTCGGGATGGGCTCGGCCGGCCACGCGAGGCAGCGTAGTAGCGTCCCCCGGGGATGGATCCCGCGCTCCGCAAGCGGCTCACCCTGGTCGCCTGCATCCTCGGGTCGACGGTCGTCTTCGTCGACACGACGGTCGTGAATGTCGCCCTTCCGGCGCTCAGCGAGGACTTCGGCGCGAGCCTCGCCGAGCAGCAGTGGGTGGTCGAGGCCTACCTGCTCACGCTCGGCGCGCTGATCCTGATCGGCGGCTCGCTCGCCGACCTGTTCGGGCGGCGCCGGGTCTTCACCGCCGGCCTCGCGGCCTTCGGCGTGACCTCGCTTCTGTGCGCGGTCGCCCCGAGCGTCGGGCTGCTCGTCGCCGCCCGCGCGCTGCAGGGCGTGGCCGGCGCACTGCTCGTCCCGGCGTCGCTCGCGATCATCCGCTCGACCTTCCCGGAGGCGGAGCGCGGCGCCGCCGTCGGCTCATGGACCGCGTGGACCGGGATCGGAATCGTGATCGGGCCGCTGCTTGGGGGCCTGCTCGTCGATCTCGTGAGCTGGCGGCTCGTGTTCGCGCTCAACCTGCCGCTCGTCGTGGTCACGATCGCGCTCGTCGGGCGCTGCGTCGAGGAGAGCCGCGACGCCGAGGCGAGCGGCCGGGTCGACGTCTCGGGGGCGCTGCTGGGCGCGGCGGCGCTCGGCGGCATCGTCGTGGCGCTCCTCGAGCAGCCCACTCGCGGTTTCGACGCTCCCGCGGTGTGGATGCCGCTCGCGGGTGGCACGCTGGCGGCGGTGGGCTTCATCGTCCGCGAGCGCACGGCCGCCGCCCCGATGCTGCCGCTGTCGCTCTTCCGCGAGCGCGACTTCAGCGCGGCGAACCTCGCGACGCTCGCGGTGTACGCGGCCCTCGGCGGCGTGTCGTTCTTCTCGACGCTCTTCATCCAGCAGGTGGCGGGCTACAGCGCGTTCGAGGCGGGCGCCGCGTTCATGCCGATCACGCTCCTGCTGTTCCTCTTGTCGCGGCGTTTCGGGGCACTCGCGGACCGCCTCGGCCCGAGGCTGATGATGGCTGCGGGGCCACTCGTGGCGGCCGGCGGCTCGCTACTGCTGCTCCGCGTCGGCTCGGATGCCCCGTACGCCGAGACGGTCCTTCCCGCCGTCGTGGTGTTCGGCCTCGGCCTCGCCATGACGGTCGCGCCGCTCACGGCGACCGTGCTGAACTCGGTGCCCGAGCGCCGCGCGGGCGTCGCGTCGGGCGTGAACAACGCGGTCGCGCGGATAGCGGGCCTGGTCGCGATCGCGGCGGTGGGGGCGGTCGTGGCGGGCGCATTCGGCGCCGACCTGGACGAGCGGCTGGCGGGCGCCCGCCTCACCGCGGGGCAGGAGGAGCGCGTAGCGGAGGCGCGCGAGAGCCCGCTCGCGTCCGCTCGGGAGGGCGACCTGCCGGAGCTGATCGACGCCGCCGTCGAGGGCTACCGGGCGGGGATGCTCGCATGCGCCCTGCTGCTCGTAGCGGGCGCCGCGATCTCGGCGCTCGGCGTGCGGTCGCGCCGCGGCGCGATTGCGTAGAGTCGCCGGGCCGTGGACCCAGTCGAGCTCGCCTTCGCAGGCCTCGCGCGCCAGGCCGAGCTGGTGCGCGGCGGCGAGGTGTCCCCGCGGGAGCTCGTCGAGCGGAGCCTCGAGCGGATCGAGCGGATCGACCCCCTCCTCAACTCCTTCCGGGTCGTCTTCGCCGAGCGCGCGCTCGCGGAGGCCAAGCAGGCAGAGGGACGGCGCGGGGCGGGCGAGGAGCGGCCGCTGCTCGGCGTGCCGATCGCGATCAAGGACGACACCGACGTGGCCGGGGAGGTCACCGGACGCGGGAGCCGTGCCGCCGGCGGGCCGGCGGCGAAGGACGCCGAGATGGTCAGGCGCCTGCGCGAGGCCGGCGCGATCGTCGTCGGCAAGACGCACGTTCCCGAGCTCGAGCAGTGGCCCTTCACCGAGACGGCCGCCCACGGCACGACGCACAACCCGTGGGACACCGACCGCGTGCCCGGGGGGTCGAGCGGCGGAAGCGGTGCCGCGGTCGCCGCGGCGCTCGTACCGGCGGCGTCCGGCTCCGACGGCGCGGGCTCGATCCGCATCCCGGCCGCCTGCTGCGGGCTCTTCGGCCTGAAGCCCACGCGCGGGCGCGTCCCGCACCCCCAGGGCTGGCACGGCCTCTCGGTCGTCGGCTCGCTGGTCCGCCGCACCGAGGACGCGTCGCTCTGGCTCGAGGTCGTGGCCAACGGCTTCGAGCGCCCGGCAGGACCGCCGGGGAAGCTGCGGATCGCCGTCTCCAAGCGCTTCCCGCCCACCGTCGTCTCGAAGCTCGACCCGGAGATGGAGGCGGCGTTCGACGCGACGGTGTCCCTGCTCGACGAGCTCGGGCACGAGGTCTCAGAGCGCGAACCCGACCTGCGCCTCGCCCAGCTCGACGTAACGGTCCGCTACCTGCGCGGCATCCGCGACGACGCGCGCTCGATGGCGCATCCCGAGCGACTCGAGCGGCGGACGAAGGCGATGGCGCGAATGGGGTCGCTGATCCCGGAGGCGCTCTTCAACAAGGTGCTGGAGAACGAGGAGAGGATGGTCGCCCAGGCGAACGCGGTGTTCGCCTGGGCCGACGTGCTGCTCACCCCGGCGCTCGCGCGCCCCGCGCCACGTGTCGGCTCGTGGGAGGGCAGGGGCGCGCTCGGCACCGTCTTCGGGCCCGGCGGCGTCAACGCGTTCACGCCGTATACGCCGCCGTGGAACGCGGCCGGGAACCCCGGAGCATCGATCCCGGCGGGCTTCTCCCGTGAGGGCCTGCCACTCGCGGTGCAGGTGGTGGGGCGGCAGATGGAGGAGGCCACGCTGATCGCGCTCGCGGCACAGATCGAGGAGGCACGGCCGTGGGCTGACCGGCGACCCGAGCTCGCCGGATGAGCGCCGCGGCCGCGGGCACCTTCACGCTCGGCGACATGGAGGTCGCGCGCATGGGCTTCGGCGCGATGCGCATCACCGGCGCTGGCATATGGGGCCCGCCCGAGGACCGCTCCGCGGCGCTCGCCGTGCTGCGCCGCGCGGTGGAGCTGGGCGTCGATTTGATCGACACGGCCGACTCCTACGGCCCGCACGTGTCCGAAGAGCTGATCGCCGAGGCCCTCCACCCCTACGACGGGCTCGTGATCGCCACGAAGGGCGGCCTGCTGCGCGACGGCCCGGGCCAGTGGCGCCGCGATTGCCGGCCGGAGCACCTCAAGGAGGCCTGCGAGGGCAGCCTGCGGCGCCTGCGCGTCGAGCGGATCGACCTCTACCAGCTGCACGCCGTCGACGGCCGCGTCCCGCTCGAGGACTCGGTCGGAGCGCTGGCCGAGCTGCGCGAGCAGGGCAAGATCCGCCACGTCGGGCTCTCGAACGTCTCGGTCGAGCAGCTGGCCGCCGCGCGGGAGATCGTGCCCGTCGTGTCGGTCCAGAACCGCTATTCGCTGTCGGACCGCCACTCCGACGACGTGGTGGCCGCCTGCGAGCGGGACGGCCTGGGCTTCCTTCCCTGGTTCCCGCTCGCCACCGGCGACCTGACGAAGCCGGGCGGCGAGCTCGACCAGGCGGCGGAGCGCCACGGCGCGACCCCGGCCCAGATCGCGCTGGCCTGGCTCCTCGCCCGCTCGCCGTGCATCCTGCCGATCCCCGGCACCTCCTCGATCGAGCACCTGGAGGAGAACGTGGGAGCGGCGGCGATCGAGCTGGACGGGACCGACCTCCCCGCCTGAAACAGTGCCAGGCACTGTTTCATCGGTCGGCGGCATGAAACAGTGCCTGGCACTGTTTCAGTAGATGCCGCGGGTCAGCCCGCCGTCGACCAGCAGCGCCACGCCCGTGATGTAGGCGGCCTGCTGCGAGCAGAGGAAGGCCGCGGCGGCGCCCATCTCGTCTGGCGTCCCCAGCCGTTTCGCCGGCACCTCGTGCTCGGCGAGCGCCTCCGCGTTCTCCATCGAGCCCAGCGTCTCCGCGAGCCGTTCCGTCCCGATCCTCCCGGGCAGCAGCGTGTTCACCGTTACCCCGTCGACGGCCACCTCGCGCGCGATCGTCTTCCATGCGGCGAGCGTTCCGGTCCGGTGGGCGTTCGAGAGCATGATCGCCGAGATCGGCTCGCGGACCGCGCTGGACGAGACGCCCAGCACCCGGCCGAAGCCGCGCTCGCGCATCCCGGGGATCACCCGTTGCACGAGCTCCATCGGCCCGAGCAGCAGGTCGCGGTATGCCTTCTCCCACTGCTCGCGCGTGAAGCCGAGCGGATCGGGCCCCACGGGCGGCCCGCCGGTGTTCACGACGAGGATGTCGATCGGGCCTAGCTCCGCCTCGACCTCGTCGACCATCGCGAGCGCACCGTCGAGGTCGGCGCTGTCGTAGACGAAGCCCCTGCCGCCGGCCCCGGCCGCGGCGGCGTCGATCCGCTCGCGGGAGCGCGATGCCAGGGCCACGTTCGCGCCCTCCGCGGCCAGCGCCCGCGCGATCGCGTTGCCGATTCCCCTCGAGGCGCCCGTGACGAGCGCGACCCTGCCGTCGATGCCGAGGTCCACGCGCTCAGCCCGCCATGGCGGGCGCCGGAACGTCGAGCCGCCTGAGCGCCTCGGCGGCGGCGTCGACCACGACGAGGAACGGGAACCCGTCGTGCGCGATCGCGTGGATCTCGCCGCGCAGCCTGCGCGTGACCTGCCGGTGAATCTGCGAGATGCGCGACTCGGTCAGGCCGAGGCGCTCGCCGACCTCGCGGAAGGTGAGCCCGTGCAGGTAGTGGAGGACGAGGATCGACTGCTCGCGCGGCGCCAGCGCCATGATCGCCGCCATCACGCCCTGCCGCAGCTCCGCGTCCGTCACGGAGGTCTCGGGGTCGGCGGCATGCGAGTCCTCGACGGTTTCGATCAGGTGGACGGCGTCCCCGACCGAGCCGGGCGGAAGCAGGATCTCCGCGTCGAGCGCGCCCACGGAGGCGACGAGGTTTCGCGCGAGCCGCTCGTGGACCTGATGCTCGCTCAGCCCGAGCGCCTGGGCCACCTCCGCGTAGGTCGCGGTGCGCCGCAGTCGCTGTTCGAGCCGGGAGCCCACATCGGTGACCTCGCGCGCGCGCTCGCGCACGTGCCTGGGGGCCCAGTCGAGCGCCCTCATCTCGTCGTAGATGGCGCCTCGGATCCGCATGCGCGCGAACGCCTCGAAGGACGCGTCGTCGCGGGGCTCGTAGCGCTCGATCGCCGACAGCAGCCCGAACAGGCCCGCGGAGACGAGGTCGCCCTCGTCGACGTGTCCGGGCATCGACTGCCCGACCCTTGCTGCGATGTCCTTCACGAGCGGCCAGTAGGCCAGCATCAGCCGCGCGCGGCTCTCCGAGTCGCGACACGCCGAATACCGGCGCCACAGGCCGTTGAGCGTCTGCTCAGCCATTGACCCGCTCCGGATTCGACGGTCCGTCAGGCGAATCCTGCCCCCGAGCCCGTGCAAAGTCCGACAGGGGTTCTCGCGCCCGCGCCGAGGCGCCGTTGAGGGGATCGGGAGGACGCAATACGCGCAGCGAGGCGGCAATGAACGGCTTTAGCGACGAACAGCAGGGTTCGGCCATCCGTCCGGGTGACCCAACACACGACAAGCCCGGACGTCTAGATGGCGACGAGGACGAAAGAGAGGGACTCGCAATGACCACAAGCACACGCACAGACCTCTACAACTCGGTGGCCTCGCTCCGGACGCACGCGTTCGAGCTCCTGGACCGCGTGTCCGACGACGGCGCCGCCTCGAGCGAAGTCGCCGCGGCCGTGGCGGTCCGGCTCCAGGCGGTCGCGAACCAGCTCGGCGCCGTCGAGGCCCTCGTGGCTCCCCACGGGGAGAGGGACTGAGCGCCATGCGCACGCTCGTCACGGCCACGCTCTGCACGCTCGCGGCCGGCCTCGCGGCGCTCGCCCCGGCGGCATCCGCCGACGAGCAGCAGCCGCTGCCGCCCGACCAGCGCTACGACGGCGCCTGCGGGCACCTCGGCAACGACTGCGGTGCCGGCTCCGATGAGCCGCGCGCCCGCGCTCCCCGCAGCCGGGGCGGAGCCGCCATGCGCGCCTCCGGTCGCGTCCGGGTGAGCCGTCAGCGCAGCCGTCGCCCCGCCACCACCAAGTCTCGCTCGGCCGAGCGCCCGCGGAGGGCCGGTGCGCGCCGCTGAGGCCACCGCACCCGCGGTCGAGCTGCTGCTCGACTTCGCTCCGGCGCCGATCCCGGCGCCCGTCTTCGACGCGCCCGCGCCCGGTGTCCCCTCGCCCCTCTTCAAGCATGTGCCCGCGGCGATCCAGCGCCGCCGCGACGACGACTGGCTCGCGCGCCACGTCGGCCGCGTGCGCCCCGACCCGTTCGCCATCCTCTACGAACGCCACTGGCGCGGGCTGAGCGCCTTCTGCGTCTCGATCGCCGGCTCGCGCGAGGAGGCCGAGGACGCCGCCCAGGAGGCGATGGCGCGCGCCTACTCGGTGCTCTCGAGCCGCCGCGAGCAGCCCGACTTCCGCCCCTGGCTCTACGCGATCGCGCGCAACGCCGCGCTCGACCGCCTGCGGCAGCGCAACCGCGGCCCCGAGCTGGGGCTCGCCGACGACGACGTCCTCGTCCGCGACGAGGAGGGCCCCGACTCGGTCCTCGACCGCCGCGACGAGGTCCGCGCGCTCTTCACCGACCTCAGCCTGCTCTCGGAGCGCCAGCGCACGGCGATCGTGCTGCGCGAGCTCTCCGGCCTCACGCACGAGCAGATCGCCGCGACGCTCGACACCACCCCCGACCGCTCGCGCGCACTCGTCGCCGAGGCGCGCCAGTCTCTCGGCGAGCGTCTCGCAGGGCGGGGCACCACATGTGGCGAGTATCGGCGCGCGCTCGACCGCAACGGCGGGCGGCTGCCGCGCGGCCAGCGCCTCTCGGCCCATCGCGACGCCTGCCCGGACTGCCGCAGCGCCGCCCGCCCGCGGCTGCTCGCCGGGATCACGCTCGTTCCGTTCTTCGACCTCTTCCGCAGCGCCGGGAGGCGCACAGTCGACGCGCTGGCCGTGACGTCGGGCGCGGCCGCCGCCGGCGGCATCGCAAAGGTCGCGGCCGGCGCCACGGCAGCCGCGGCGCTCGCCTTGGGCTCGGGGTTGGTCCCCGTCGGCAACCCCGCGCCCGTCGGCAACCCGGCGCCCGGCGCGGCAGCCCCCGCCGCGGCGGCATCCGCACCTGGAGGGCCCGCGGCGCCCGCGGTCGTGCCCGCCGGGTCCCGCCACGCAGCGCCCGCCGCCGCGGACGCGGCTGCGCCCGCCGCACGCGACGGCGCCGCCCGTCACGAGGCGGTCGAGGCCGCGCCGCTCGTGGCCGTCCAGGAGCTTCTCGGCCAGATCACAGACATCGGCGCCGGCGTGACCGGCGGCGTGCCCACCGCCCGGGGGACCGCGCTCGCGCGGGATCTGGCGGACGCGGCCGCCGCGGGCCTCGCGGCTATAGGGAAGCGGCTCGGCGCCGTGGCGGGCGGCGTCTCGACGCCGTCGGCACCGGGCGTCACGGACGCGGTGGGCGTGGCAGGCGACCCGCCGGTCCGCGGCGAGGCGAGGCGCCGCATCCCGGAAACGGCCCGCGGTCGCACGCGGGAGGACACCCGGAGGAGCGCGCCCGTGCGCGGCGACTCCGGGTCGCGTGTCCGCGGGCCGGAGACTTCAGGTGGACATGGCGCCGTGCCCGGGGCGGAAGCGCTCCAGGGCGTGGACGACATCGTCCATGACGTGGTTGACAACGGGGTCGGCTCCATCCGCTAGAGCCGCCTGACCACAGGGCGGCCATCCAGGTCGCCGTCGAAAAGGCAAACCCGTCGTGAGGCGGGGACGCAAAGCCAGGGGTCTCGCAAGCCGAGACGGCCCAGCCGCCGAAACGGAGGACCGGATGTCCAGCAGCAACCGGAGGCAGAGAAGCCTTCGCCGGATCGCAGCAACCGCAGTCGTCGCGCTCGCCACGGTGACGGCCGCCGCCGCACCCGCGGACGCCCGCCCGCCGATCGAGACGATCCTGCAGGACGACGCCGCTCTACTCCACCGCTCCGACGAGGAGGTCGGCGCCACGATGCGGCATCTCCGCTCGCTCGGCGTCGACAGGGTGCGCCTCACCGCCGGCTGGTCCGTGCTCGCACCGGACGCCGATAGCGCGACCCGTCCCGACTTCGACGCCTCCGACCCGGCGGCCTATCCGCGCCTCAAGTGGCGGATGCTCGACCGCGCCGTGCGCGCCGCGAACGACGCGGGCGTCGGCGTGATGATCGACATCGCCTTCTGGGCCCCGCTCTGGGCCACGCAGGGCGACCCCAACGAAGGCCGTGCCCGCTGGAACATCGACCCGGCCGAGTACGCGCAGTTCACGGCGGCCGTGGTCAAGCGTTATTCGGGCGACTTCGTTCCCGCCACGAGCGACGAGCCGGAGCAGGCCGAGCAGCAGCCCGAGCAGGAGGAGCCCTCCCGCGACGAGGATCTGCTCACGGGGCTCTTCGGCGGCAGCAGCCTGTTCGGCGAGGAGGAGGACCAGAACGAGGGCGGGCAGGCGCCGCCGCCCGCCGAGCCCGCCGCCGCGCCGCTTCCGCGAGTGAGCTGGTGGACGGTCTGGAACGAGCCGAACCACCCGGGCTTCATCCAGCCCCAGTGGGAGCGCACCTCGAGCGGCTTCCGCGCCCGCTCGCCGCACATCTACCGGCGTCTCGTCGAGGCATCGCTGCCGGTGATCAAGGGCATCCAGCCCGACAGCCTCGTGCTCGTCGGCGGCACCTCGAGCACGGGCGCGAAGAACCCGAGCGACATCACCTCCGGCGTGCCGCCGGTCAAGTTCGTCCGCGAGCTCGCCTGCGTCGACGCCGACTTCAAGCCGCTGGACGCACCCGAGTGCGCCGACTACAGGCCGCTCCAGGGCGACGGCTTCTCGCACCACCCGTACTCCCTGCTGCACAAGCCGAACTACGGCGATCCCCGCAACGCTGACAACGCGCCGATCGGCGACCTCGACCGCCTCACGAAGACGCTCGACAAGCTCGTCGAGATGCGGCGCATCGATCCGAAGATCCGCGACGTGTACCTCACCGAGTTCGGCTACGAGACCAACCCGCCCGACCCGGTCAAGCCGTTCAACCCGGAGCAGTCCGCCCGCTACATCAACTGGGCCGAGTACCTCGCGTGGAAGAACCCGAACGTGCGCTCCTGGCCGCAGTTCCTGATCCAGGACCTGGGCGTCGTGAGCGCCGAGGACGCCGCCCGCGGAAAGCGGGACTGGGGCGACTGGCAGTCGGGTCTCTACTTCGCTGACGGCACGCCGAAGCCGTCGGCGACGAGCTTCAAGCTCGCGCTGTACGCGGAGTGCCTGCCGGCGCCGCTCGCGTCGAAGGCGAGCCGCCAGCGCGGCAAGCGCCGCTCGAGCCGCCGGCGCACCGCCCGGCGCGCCTCGAGCCAGACGGTGATGATCTGGGGCCGGGTGCGTCCCGGCGAGGGCCCGCGCAACGCGCTCCTCTCGGTCAACGTGAAGAACGAGGGCTGGGAGCACGTCGCCACCGCCGCGAGCAGCCGCCGCCGGCCGGCGTCGTCCTCGGCGGGGCTGCCCTTCCAGACCGACGCCGGCGGAGTGTTCGTGCGCTACGCGAAGTACGAGCCGGGCGTCGAGTTTCGGATCGAGCACGGGCTCCCGGGCGGCCAGGCGGAGCAGGGGCTCCCCGTCCGCCCGACCGGGTGCCGTTCCGCGAGCCGCGCGAAGTCGAGCCGCAAGCGTGCCGCGTCAAAGCGCAAGGTCGCGAAGCGCACGACCTCGGGCCGGGGGGCCAAGCGGCGGTGAGGCTCTACTTCGCCCTGCTGCGAGTGCTCCTGCGGATCGACGAGCACTACCGCGGGCCGCGCCCGCGCGGCCTGTAGCGGGCGAAGCGCGACAAAGGGCCAGGGACCAATGTTGCGTCGCGCGCGGCAAAGGTGCCAGGGACCGGTTTTTCACCCGGCCTCAAGGTCCGGCCGGGTCCTGCCGATACCCGAAACCGAACATACGTCGAGATCGGGAGCGAGACGTCAAGGCGGCAGGACCGTCCGAGAACTTCGAGAAGCTCTGACTCGCACCAGAGGCCAGACCTGCCGGCGCTTTCGCCACCTCCCTCGACCGCCGGCTCCATCCAGAGGCCGGGGCGTTCCCCCCAGACGCCCCGGCCTCGACTTTTCCCGGCTCTAGGCTCTTGGGCATGGACATCGCGCGTGTCGCCCTTCGAGTCTCCGACGTGGAGCGGAGCGCCTCCTTCTACGCCGCGGCCACCGGCATGCGGGTTCGCGAGCTGGACCTCGACGCCGCCGTGCTCGCGGCCCCCGGTTCGGACACGACCCTGCTCGAGCTGCGCCGGGCCGAGCGTCCGGGGCGCGCGCCGCGACGCGCCACGGGCCTCTTCCACACCGCCTTCCTCTACCGCGACCGCGCCTCCCTCGGCACGGCGGTGAGGGAGCTCGCCGAGCGAGGCATCCCGCTCACGGGCGCCTCGGACCACGGCGTGTCGGAGGCCGTCTACCTCGACGATCCCGACGGGCTGGGCATCGAGCTCTACGCGGACCGCCCGCGCGAGCGCTGGCCCGGGCCCGCGCCGGGGGACCGCGTCGGGATGTACACGGAGCCGCTGGATCTCGACGGCGTCGTCTCCGCGGCCGTTGGGGATCTGGGCGCGGCGGCGGCCGGGCTCGCTGTGGGTCATGTGCACCTCAAGGTCGCCGACCTGTCGCAGGCGGAGGCGTTCTGGACGGGGTCACCGGGCATGGGGACGATGGCCCGCTACGGCACGGAGGCGGTGTTTCTCGCCGCGGACGGGTACCACCACCACATCGGCGCGAACACCTGGCACTCCCGCGGCGCGGAACCGGAGCCTTCAAAGGGCCCCGGCCTCGACCGCGTCGTCCTGTCCGGGGACCGGGTCGCCGGGCTCGTCACGCCGGATGGCGTAGCGGTCCTGGTGGAGGCGTAGGGTTTGAGCCCTTCCATGGCAGCCGTCTCGAGGGAGTGGGATTTCCCGAACACCCCAGACTCCATCCACCGGGCTCGCACCGCCGTCCGCGAGGTCGTCGACGACGCGGCCAACGCGGAAACGGTCGAGATAGTGGCCCTGCTCGTCTCCGAGGTGGTCACGAACGCGTTCCGCCACGGGTCCGGAAACGGACCTGTCCGGGTCCGTGTCACGGTGGACGACGCGATCAAGGTCGAGGTGCGCGATTCTGGCGACGGCTTCGTCCCCGCGCCGCGGGGCTCCGCCCAGGACGAGCCCGGCGGCTGGGGTCTCTACCTCGTCGGCTCGCTCGCCAAGGAGTGGGGCGCCGAGTCCGACGGCGGGACCCGGGTCTGGTTCACCCTCCCGCTCTGACGGTCCGCCCCGGGTCGCGCCGAGCTGAATCCCGCGCGATAGACGGACAGCCGCTCGAGCAGCGAGCCGGCGAGGACCATCGCGCTCCCGGCGACGGCGAGCGGGCGCCGCGAGCGCCCGGCGGCGAGCAGGGTTCCCGCGCCGGCCGCGGTGAGCAGCTTCGCCGCCGTGCCCACGGGTCCCTCGTAGTGGCCGTTGAGGGGCCCGAGCCGCCGGCGGAGCGCGAGCGCCCCAGCGGCCTCGAGCAGCGCTCCCGCCGCTACGGCACGCCGGTCCCGCCCGCCGTGCCGTAGCGGCGGGCGGGACCGGCGTGCCGGACCGGCGTCGTGATCGCGGCGGCCGCTCCCGCGCTCGCCAGCGCGCTGCCGCCGAACACGAGCGGAAGCTCCCGGCGGGCCTCGTGCCAGGCGGGGATCGAGGTCGTGGTCAAGAGCGCAGCCGTGTAGGTCGAGAGTGGAAGCCCCAGCGTCGCGGCGGCGGCTCCCGCGCCGCGCCCGAGGCCAGGGGGGCCGAGCCCGAGCAGCTCGTGGGCGGACGCGACGCTGATCGCCGCGCCCGACGCGGCGAGGATCCAGGAGCCGACGCTCATCGGCGAGCCGGCCTTGAAGACGCGGAGCATGTTGAGGAAGCGCTCCGGGCGGCCGAGGTCCGACACGAGGAGCGCCGGGCTCACGGCGATGCCGGCGAGCGAGGCCGCCCAGGCGCTCCGCGCGAGCGGGCGGTTCCCCGCAAGTGAGGCGCCCAGCCCGAGTCCCGCGGAGGCGCCCGCGAGCCCGCCCGTGAAGAAGTAGACCGGGACCTCCCAGGTCCAGACCGGCTCCTTGAGCACGGGCCGGCCGTAGTAGGTGCGCGGCTCGGCGGCCGGGACCATCCGCCGCTCGCGAGGACTCACCTGCGGCCTCCCAGGAACGCCGCGGCGAGCCCGCCCGCGACCGCCAGCGCCGCGCCCGCGACGGCGCCCCAGGTGCCCCGGAGGCGCGTCGTCGGGTCGAGCGGGTCGGGCGGCAGCCCGTAGGCCTCGGGCTCGTCCAGCAGGAGGAAGAAGGCGCCCGCGCCGCCGACGCCGTCGCCGGGCCCGTCGAGGTAGAGGCGGGCGCCCTCCACGCCGCGCTCGTGCAGCTGCCCGACGCGCTCCCGGGCGCGGTCCACGAGCTCCGAGTGCACGCCGAACTGGATCGAGTTCGTCGGGCATGCCTGCGCGCAGGCCGGCTCCCGGTCGTCCTTCAGGCGGTCGTAACAGAGCGTGCACTTCCAGACGCGGCCGTCGCCCTCGCGGCGGTCGAGCACGCCGAAGGGGCAGGCGGGGACGCAGTAGCCGCAGCCGTTGCAGACATCGGGCTGGACCACGACCGTGTCGAACTCGGTGCGAAAGAGCGCGCCGGTGGGGCAGACCTCGAGGCAGGCGGCGTGCGTGCAGTGCTTGCAGACGTCGGACGACATGAGCCAGCGGAGGTCGGCCTCCCCGGCGAGCTGCCGGGCCGCGGCGACCTTCACGAGGTCGTGCCCGTCCTCTGCGCTGAGCGGGACGCGCTGCTCCACGAAGGCGACGTGCCGCCACGTGTCGGCCCCGAGCGACCCGGTGTTGTCGTAGGAGTCGCCCGTGAAGGACTGGCCCGCCGCGGGAACGCCGTTCCACTCCTTGCAGGCCACCTCGCACGCCTTGCAGCCGATGCAGAGGCTCGTGTCGGTGAAGAAGCCGACCCGGGGCTTCGCCTCGGGCCCGTAGGTGCGCACCTCGAGCGTGCTCACGCCCGGCCCCCGCCGTAGCCCTCGACGAACTCCGTCAGCGCCCGCCCGCGCGGACGCCGTCCCGGCACGATGTCGCAGGTCGCGGCCTTGACCTCCTGGATGTGGACGTTCGGGTCGAGCACGATCGCGAACAGGTCGTTGGCCGAGTCGCCCTTCGACCCGCCGCGCCAGCCCCAGTGGTAGGGCAGGCCGACCTGGTGGATCGCCCGCCCGTCCACCTGGAGTGGCCTGATCCGCTCGGTGACGAGCACGCGCGCCTCGATCGCGCTGCGGGTCGAGACGATCGTGGCCCATCCTCCGTGCTCGAGCCCGCGCTCGGCGGCGAGCTCGGGCGAGACCTCGCAGAACATCTCCGGTTGGAGGTCGGCGAGGTGGGGGACCGTACGGCTCATCCCGCCGGCGGTGTGGTGCTCGGTCAGCCGGTAGGTGGTGACGACGTAGGGAAAGACGCCGCCGTGGGGGTTCGTCTCGTTTCCCGGCCGCTCGTGACGCAGTCGCGCGGGGTTCGACTGGACCGGGTAGAGCGCGTTGGCGACGGGCGACTCGTGCGGCTCGTAGTGGGTGGGCAGCGGCCCGTCCACGAGGCCGGTGGGCGCGAACAGCCAGCCTCGCCCGTCGGCCTGCATGATGAAGGGCTCGTCCCCTCGCAGTCCGTCCTCGGCCCGGTCGCCCTTCCCCGGCACGTGATCCGGCGGCATCGTCTGCTTGAAGTCCGGGACGTCGAGCCCCGTCCACTCGCCCTCGCCGGGGTCCCACCAGACGTAGCGCTTGCGCTCCGACCACGGCTTCCCCTCCGGGTCGGCCGAGGCGCGGTTGTAGAGGATGCGCCGGTTCATGGGCCACGCCCAGCCCCATTCGGGCGCGACCCAGTGCTGCTCGGCACCCGGGCGCCTGCGCGACGGCAGGTTCTCCCCCTCGGCGAAGCAGCCCGAGTAGATCCAGCAGCCGCAGGCCGTGGTCCCGTCGGCACGCAACTCGCTGTAGCCGGTGAGCGGCTCGCCGCTTGCCACCTCGTAGCCGTTGATCTCCCGCAGGACCGCCTCGGCGCCCGGCTCCCCGTCGGGCCCTTCGAGCGGGTAGTCCCAGGTCAGATCGAGCACCGCTCGGTCGCGCGGATCGCCGGAGCCCGCGAGCTTCTCGCGGATGCGGAGGCCGAGGTGGTACATGAACCACAGCTCCGAGCGCGCCTCGCCGGGCGGCTCGACCGCCTTGTGATGCCACTGGAGGAGCCGCTGGGTGTTCGTGAAGCTCCCGTCCTTCTCGACGTGGGTGGCCGCGGGCAGGAAGAACACCTCGGTCGCGCACTCCTCCGGGACGATCTCGCCCGTCTCGACCTCGGGCCCGTCCTGCCAGAAGGTGGCGGACTCGATCAGCGAGGTGTCGCGCACCACCAGCCAGTCGAGCTCCGCGAGCGCGAGGCGGTGGAGGCGCGAGTTCGCGGAGCCGACGGCGGGGTTCTCGCCCATCACGAAGTAGCCGCTCAGCTTGCCGTCGAGCATGTCGAGCGCCGTCCGGTAGGCGGAGTGGTCGCCCGTGATGCGCGGCAGGTGGTCGTAGGCGAAGTCGTTCTCCGGGGTCGCGGCATCCCCCCACCACGCCTTCAGCAGGCTCGTGAGGTAGGCCTCCATGTGGCCCCAGCAGCCGGTCGGCGCGGCGTTCGCCTCGACGTAGGAGCGGTGTGTCGGGTGGGCCTCCGCGCTCGGCATCGGGAGGTAGCCGGGCAGGATGTTGTAGAGCGTGGGGATGTCGGTCGAGCCCTGGATCGACGCGTGCCCGCGCAGCGCGAGGATGCCGCCTCCGGGGCGCCCGATGTTCCCGAGCAGGAGCTGGACGATCGCAGCGGTGCGGATGTACTGCACGCCGACGGTGTGCTGGGTCCAGCCGACGGCGTAGCAGATGGCGCTCGTGCGCTCGCGCCCCGAGTTCTCGCACAGCGCACGGGCGACGCGCAGGAAGGTCTCGCGCGGGACGCCGCAGATCCGCTCGACCATCTCGGGCGTGTAGCGGCTGTAGTGGCGCTTGAGGATCTGGAAGACGCAGCGGGGATGCTCGAGGGTCGGGTCGGTCTCCGGCGGGTCGCCCTCCTCGAGCTCGCCTCCGTGGGCCCCCTGGGACTGCTCGCCGCTGGTCTCGCCCGCGTCCCGGCTGCCCGCGGCGGCGTGCGGCGTCATCCCCGCGTACAGCCACGAGTCCTGCGTGTACGCCTCGGCCTCGGGGTCCCAGCCCGAGAACAGGCCCGCGGCGTCCTCGGGCCCTTCGTAGTCCTCGCCGATGATCGTCGCGGCGTTCGTGTAGCGCTCGACGTACTCGCGGAACCAGAGATCGTTCTCGAGGATGTGGTGGACGATCCCGCCGAGGAAGGCGATGTCGGTGCCCGCCCGCAGCGGGACGTGCAGGTCGGCGAGCGCGCTCGTGCGCGTGAAGCGGGGGTCGATGTGGATGACGGTCGCGCCGCGCTCCTTCGCCTCCATGACCCACTGGAACCCGACGGGGTGGCATTCCGCCATGTTCGAGCCCTGGATGACGATGCAGTCGGAGTTCTGCAGGTCCTGCTGGAACGTGGTGGCGCCGCCGCGCCCGAACGAGGTCCCGAGACCCGGGACCGTCGAGCTGTGTCATATGCGCGCCTGGTTCTCGATCTGGACCGCGCCGAGCGCCGTGAAGAGCTTCTTGATGAGGTAGTTCTCCTCGTTGTCGAGCGTCGCGCCGCCGAGATGGCCGAAGCCCATCGTGCGGTTGAGGCGGTGGCCTTCGGGAGTGCTCTCCTCCCAGCCGGCGTCCCGCGCCGCCAGCACGCGGTCGGCGATCATGTCCATCGCGGCGTCGAGGTCGAGGTCCTGCCACTCCGTCGCTCCCGGCGGCCTGTGGCGCACGCGCGTCACGCGCTCCGGGCTCTGGACGAACTGGCGCGAGGCCGCGCCCTTGGGGCAGAGCCGCCCGCGTGAGATGGGCGAGTCGGGGTCGCCCTCGATCTGCGTGACCTCGCCGTCCTGCACGTAGACGCGCTGACCGCAGCCGACCGCGCAGTAGGGGCAGACCGAGCGCACGACCCGGTCGGCATCGGCCGTGCGCGGGCGGAGACCCTCTGATCGCCCGGAGCGCGCCGCTCGCCCCAGTGCCGCCAGGTCGCCTCGCAGCTGTTCGATGAGAGGGATGCGCATCGGTGCACCGACACGCTACCCGTGCTCGGGCGCCCATGCTCGTTCAGTGCCACGGCCGGGTATTGATACCCCTGAGGGGTATATGCTACCGTCGCATCGAGATACCCCACCCCAGTATCAACCGAAGGAGGCCTGTCATGACAACCTCGACCCCCGACCCACGGCGCTGGGCAGCGCTCGCGGTGATCGCGGTCGCCCAGTTCCTCGTGATCATGGACACCTCGATCATCGGGGTCGCTCTTCCCGACATCCAGCGGGCGCTGGGCTTCAGCCAGGCGGACCTCTCCTGGGTGTTCAACGCCTACGTCGTCGCGTTCGGCGGCCTGCTGCTGCTCGGTGGGAAGCTGTCCGACGTCTTCGGTCCTCGCCGGATGTTCAGCGCGGGCTTCGTACTGCTCGTCGCCGGCTCGCTGGTCGCCGGGCTCGCGGAGTCGGCCGCTGTGGAGGTCATCGGGCGGGCCCTCCAGGGCGCGGCCGCGGCGGCGATCGCGCCAGCCGCGCTGACGCTCGTGATCGTGCTCTTCTCGCACGACCCGAAGGAGCTCACGAAGGCGCTCGGGCTCTACGGAGCGGCCGCCCCGGCGGGCGGCACCGCCGGCGTCTTCCTCGGCGGAGTGCTCACGGAGACGCTCGACTGGCGCTGGACGCTGCTCGTGAACGTGCCGATCGCGATAGCCGTGCTCGTGGCGGCGCCCCGCCTCCTGCCCGCGGGAGTGAGGCGGTCCGGGCGGATCGACATCGCCGGCGCCGTGACCGCGACGGCCGGCCTGGCGCTGACGGTGTTCGGCGTCGTCCGCGGCAACGAGCAGGGCTGGGGCTCGGCCGAGACGCTCGCGACGGTC
Organism: Thermoleophilaceae bacterium; assembly: GCA_035553855.1. Taxonomy (GTDB): domain Bacteria; phylum Actinomycetota; class Thermoleophilia; order Solirubrobacterales; family Thermoleophilaceae; genus JBBDYQ01. The sequence goes on from DATMJO010000081.1 coordinate 87,831, forward strand.
GGCGGCGGCATCGCGCTGCTCGGCGTGTTCGCGGCGCTCCAGGCCTCGAGGCGCGATCCGCTGCTGCCGGGGTCGGTATTCCGCATCCCGAACCTGACCTCCGCGAACGCCGTGATGGCGATCCTGGGCGCCGCCTGGATCCCGATGTGGTTCACGGCGAACCTCTGGCTCCAGCAGGTGAAGGGCGCCGGTCCCTTCGAGGCGGGCGCCGCGCTCCTGCCGATGACCGTCCTCATCATGGTCGTGATGGTCGCGGTCGTGGCCCGCGTCATCGAGCGGGTGGGAGTGAAGCCGCCGATGGTCGCGGGGCTCGTGCTCCTCACGGCGGGGATCGCGCTGTTCGCGCTCGTCCCGTCCGACGGCTCGGGCTACGCGGGGGCGTTCCTGCCCGCGTCGCTCGTCGCGGCGCTCGGGATGTCCCTCACGTTCATCCCCGCCATGACCGCCGCGATCGGCGCCGCGCCGCCCGAGCAGGGCGGGCTGGCGTCGGGCATCGTCAACACGAGCTACCAGGTCGGCTCGGCTATCGGCCTGGCGGCGATCACGGCGATCTCGGTCGCCTACGGAGCCGACAAGGTGGGCGATCCGGCTGCGCTGACGGAGGGCTTCCGCGCCGGGTTCCTCGGCGCGGCCGGCCTCGCCGGCCTGGGCGCCGCCGTGGCAGCCGTCCTGATCCGCGCTCCGCGCGTCGGTGGGGCGGCGAACGCCGGCCAGGAGGCCGAGCCGGTCGAGGCGATCGCGGCCTAGACGGGATCGGGGGCGCCTTCGGGCGCCCCCGGCCTCCCCTCTCCGCGCGGGCCCGCATGGCGCGCCGGGCGCTCAGACCGAGGCGAGTGCGACGACCGCCCGGCGCTCGACCAGGTCGCAGAAGACCTCGACGATCTCGGGGTCGAACTGCGATCCGGAGCAGCGGCGGAGCTCGGCGACCGCCTCCTCCGAGGGGCGGGCGTCCTGGTAGGGGCGCTTGGCGGTCATCGCCTCGAAGGCGTCCGCGACGAAGATGATCCGCGCCTCGAGGCTGATGGCCCCGCCGGCGATGCCCTCGGGGTAGCCGCCCCCGTCGTAGCGCTCGTGGTGCTGGCGCACCCAGGCCGCCTCGGTCGCGAGGCCGGCGTGGCTGAGGATGGCGGCGCCGATCGCCGGGTGCTGACGGATCTCGTCCCAGTCCTGGTCGGTGAGCAGCGTGTCCTTCGCGAGCGTCTCCGGCGGGACCCGGAGCTTGCCGATGTCGTGGAAGAACGCCGCCCGTCTGAGCCGGAGCATCCGCCGAGGCTCGAGCCCCAGCGCCGTGCCGATCGCGATTGCGTAGTAGGCGACGTTCTGCGAGTGGTCGCGCGTGTGGAGGGGCTCGCTGTCGAGCGTGTCGACCAGCGGGTACAGGGGTGCGGCGAGCTCCGGGCCGTGCCCGCTCTCGCCGGAGACGACGACCTCGCTCGCGGACGCGCACAGGTTCTTGCCACACCGCTTCGCCCAGTAGAGCGCCTGGTCGGCGCTCGACCACAGATCACCCGGTGTCGTGGCATCGCCCGGCAGGGTGGCCGCGCCTACGGTGACCGTCACGCGCCGGGATTCGAGGCGGGGGTGGGAGCGGACGGCCTTGCGGGCGCGCTCGGCCACGATCAGCGCCTCGAGCTGGTCGGTCTCCGGGAGCAGCACCTGGAACTCGTCGCCGCCCACGCGCGCGAGCGTGTCGCTCGGGCGGATCGCCCCGCTCACGGCCGATGTCACGTCGAGCAGCACCTGGTCGCCCGCGGCGTGCCCCGAGGCGTCGTTGACGAGCTTGAAGTTGTCGATGTCGAGCGCGAGCATCGAGAGCGGGGTCCCCGAGCGGCTCCCCCTGCTCGCCTCCCGCGCCACCTGGCCTTCCATGAAGCGGCGGTTCCACGTGCCCGTGAGCTCGTCGCGGAGCGCGAGGCGCGCGAGGCGCTCGAGCTCGGCCGCGCTCGGCCGCGCTCGCCGGCTCACCTGGATGTCGAGCATGCGGAGCGCCGCGAACACGAACATCCAGCCGCCGGTGACCTGCATCACGTGGAAGGCTGCCTCGTGCGCCGCCACCGCTTCGCCGCTGATCATCGCGTGGGTCGCGATGTGCATGTGCGTGAGGCCGCAGCCGATGAAGAAGGCGACGGCGCCGAGGCGGAAGAGCGTCGCGAAGCGGCGGTTCGCGTTCGCGAGCTCGATCCGCGGGACGATCACGACCGCGATCGTGAAGTAGGCACCCGCAACCGCCACGGCCATGGCGATTCCGAGTATCTGAAGGGGTTCGACGATCATGGGTGAGGGCGGCCGGAGGCCAGGACCGGCGCCCTCCCATGAGTCATCCTTCGGCATCTGAGGGGATTACTTGAGGCGGGCGGTCCGCTCGACATCCAGTCCAGTCCGCCTGGCGCGATTTCAGCCCGCGGTCGATAGCCGCGGAGACCGCGCGGGGCCACCATCTGCGCATGGCCCCGCGCGACCGCCTCAGCTCCCTCGACGCCTCGTTCCTGCGCGTCGAGACCGAGAACGCCCACATGCATGTGGCCTGGAAGGGAATCTTCCAGCCGCACCCCGCCCGTCCGCGCCCGGCGCTGAGCACCCTGCGCGCGTCGGTCGCCTCCCGCCTGCGCCACGCCCCGCGCTTCCGCCAGCGGCTCGCGTTTCCGCCCTCGGCGCTCGGAGAGCCCTACTGGGTGGACGACCCGGGCTTCGACATCCGCCGCCACGTCACGAGCTGGCTCTCGCCGCGAACACAGGTCGGGCTCGGCCGCTTCGGGGAGCTTGCCGACGAAGCCCTCTCCCAGCCGCTCGACCGCAATCACCCGCTCTGGCACATCCACCTCGTGCCGCGTCTCGAGGACGGGCGGGTTGGAATCCTCTGCAAGAT